>CP069393.1:0-345000 GCA_016887505.1 Clostridia bacterium
TTAAACGATTATTTTCAATCACTTGATCCCAAGCGTAAACGCTCTAGTGAATATAAAGGGCTACAACAATTAATCCGAAGCAGAAACATTGATCTTGCTGATGCTGAAGATATCAGTGGTTATGATAAACGAAAAATCAATGTCAAAAGTAGTCAGTGTATGAAGTGCAGCAAGTTTAAGACATGCGCTTTTCAGCAGTTTATGAGACAGGCTAGAAAAAGCACCTATCATTTTCAAATATGCAATCATAATTATTATTTGGCAGACCTATTAAAAAGAAAAGATGGACGAAGATCATTATTGCCAGATTATCAAACAGTCATTATAGATGAAGCGCATAAGTTAATGGATGCTGCAAACCAGATGTACGGATCAAATATTAATGAACATGTGATTAATCACTTGATGAAGAAAATATCGCCTACCCATTCCAAGAAGAAGAGTCAAAAGGAATTAAAAAATTTGACGAGTGAGGTGATGGCACTTAATCAAATGATTTTTGATGCACTGACTGAACAAATCCCTGACAAAGCATTTTCTGATGATACTGAAAAATATCCAACAGTTATCACTTCAAGAACGATGAAACTATTAAGGAAAATTGTATTCACCATTCATGAAATCAGTAAGAAGATGAGCTACACTGAAAGACAATTTCTTATTGACCTAAAAACTGTTCTAGATGGCTTGAAAGTACTTCTATTAGAAACAAATATTTATTGGATGGAAAACCCAAAGGCAAAAGGGCAAAGGATGCTATCCTCCATTCCACAAAACATCAGTAATGAGTTAGGAGAGAATCTATGGACAGCAAAAAAGTCTATGATTCTAACATCAGGTACTTTAGCTGTCGATGACGATTTCAGTTACATAAAACACCAACTTGGCATGAAATCGATGGTTGACTTTAAGGTTAAGGAACTTACCAAATCATCACCATACAAATATGAAGAGAATTGCTTAATTTATATACCAAATAGAATGCCCTTTCCTAATACAGATAATGAGGAATACATTCTGGCTATTAGCAGGAAAATATCAAGTTTAATTGATGCTTCTAATGGACATGCCTTAGTTCTATTCACTTCTTATAAGCCGCTACGATTAGTATTTCAGCAGGTTAAGGAAATGCAAGTGAATCGACAATTGATAGCAATGAACCGTGGCAGAAATACAGCCATTAATGAATTTAAAAATAGTCAAAATGCTGTTTTGTTTGCAACTGGAAGCATGTGGGAAGGTGTGAACATACCAGGCGATGTATTGTCCCATTTAATTATTGTGAAGCTACCGTTTCCAATACCAGATCCAATCAGTGATTATGAAAAGTCATTGTATCAAGATATGAATGAATATCTTAAATCGGTTTTGATACCCAAAATGCTAATCAAATTACGACAGGGTGTTGGAAGATTAATAAGAAGCGAAACTGATACTGGGGTTATTTCTATATTAGATGTTAGGTCTAGTGAAAATGGTCGGTATCATCAAGATATTTTAGATGCATTGCCAAAATGTAGAAGAGCAGAGAGTATTGATGATATTCGAGGATTTTTAATTGAGAAAAAAGATGAAAAATTCTTTGAATCGATAAATTGTGGAGGAAGAGACAATGGATAATAGATTGAAATTCAGTGAACAAGTGGCAATGTTAGATCATTTAAAAACTAAGAAGTTAATTACAACCATGGAGTATGATAAGATCAAGCTTTTTATCAAGAAGAAATATAAAATCGGGATTTATGCTATGGAGTAAAGTCTTGTTTACAAATATACTCATATGGAGTACAATATAAGTATATTTGTAACAGGAGGTGATAGTTATGAATTACCTAGAAAAAATTGAAGAGTTGATTAAACAGCAAAATGGTACGATTTTAAGTGCTGATCTTGATAAATATGGGATACCAAGAAAATACCTTCAAAGATTGATTAATGAAGGTAGGCTAGAAAGATGGGATCGTGGTGTATATGTAGCTGTTGATGCTATTGAAGATGAAATGTTTGCAATGCAGAAAAAGTATTCGAAACTAATTTACTCCCATGAGACAGCACTTTTTATGCATGATCTATCAGATCGAACACCATTCGACTATTCGGCTACGGTTCCTAGTGGGTATAAGGTTGTTTCAAATGTTGCAGACAGATTTAAGATTTACTATGTAAAAAAAGAATTACATGAACTTGGCGTTATATCACTTAAAAGCTCATTCGGTAATCAGATTAGAGTTTATAATATTGAAAGAACGATTTGTGACATTATAAAGAGCAGAAGCAGAGTGGATATTCAAATCCTGAATGAAGCATTGAGACGGTACGTTAAAATAAAATCATCGGATTATTCATTATTAATGGATTATGCGAAAAAACTCAACATAGAGACGGTACTTAAAAATTATTTGGAGGTGATACTGTGAGTGGAAAAGCGATGAGCTTAAAAGCAAAAATTAGAAATCTAGCCAGAAAAAAAGACATGTCAGCTCAGGTAGTCCTTCAAAACTATATGTTTGAACGATTTCTTGAGCGTCTCTCCAAGTCGGCCTATAAAGATAAGTTTATTTTAAAAGGTGGCATGTTGATTGCTGCTCTTGTGGGAATTGATAATAGAGCAACTATGGATATGGATGCAACGATTAAGAACTATCCAATCGATAATGATTCCATCACCAAAGCAATTAAAGAAATCTGTAACATTTCAATAGATGATGATGTAACTTTTACATTTAATAGTGTTGATGCCATTAGGGATGATGATGCCTATGGTGGTTATCGAGTGGGTATTGTTTCAGAATACGATACCATTATTACACCAATGCAGATCGATATTACAACTGGTGATGCCATTACACCTAAAGAAGTTTTATACCTATTCAAAATGATTTTTGAAGATGGAAATATTGGCGTGTGGGCTTACAACATCGAAACTGTCTTAGCAGAAAAAGTAGAAACCATTTTGAGAAGGGGAGAGCTAAATACAAGACCAAGAGATTTTTATGATGTTTATATTTTGACAAAAACTCAGAGTTTTGATCTTTTAATTTTTAAAGAGGCCCTTAAATCCACAGCAGCACATAGAGAAACTTCTCATATATTTAATGATATCAGTAAAAGAATCGATGAAATTGAAAATAGTGAAACCCTAAAAAAAAGATGGACCAAGTACACTAAAGATTATAGGTACGCTGAAGATATCGAGTACAGTCATATCATAGATGCCTTAAGAGCACTGGTTTAAACAATATAAGCTGAATACAATATAGGTACAATAATACTTATTATGAACTTGATATAAGTATATTTGTAAAATAATTCGCCTTCTCAAAGTAAGTCTAATGTTGAGAAGGCTTTTTTGTTGTATCAAAAAAAATAAACAAAACATGGTCTAAAATTTCAAGAAATGATAAACTCGCACCACAACAAGGATAAATTAGAATTAAGGAGGTCTTTCAATGGGAAAGGTTAAAGTAATTGAAGCAAGTAAACAGTCGAGAAGACAACGAGGTAGCTTTATTGAAAATCAATTAAGAGTTGCAGCATATTGCAGGGTTAGTACAGATTCGGATGAACAGAAATTGAGTTATCAGTCCCAAGTGCTTCATTATAAACAGTTGGTTGAAACAAAACCTGAGTGGGAATTGGTAGACATTTATGCCGATGAAGCGATTTCTGGAACACAAATCAATAAACGTGTTGATTTCCAACGGATGATTAATGATGCTCTAGAAGGTAAAATTGATATGATTATTACAAAGTCAATATCTAGGTTCGCTAGGAATACATTGGATACCTTGAAATATGTACGCTTATTAAAGGAAAAGAATGTGGCTATCATGTTCGAAAAAGAAAATATTAATACATTGACCATGAATGGTGAAATGCTGTTGGTTATTTTAAGTTCTTTGGCGCAGCAAGAGAGTGAATCTATATCAGCGAATGTGACTATGGGACTTAAAATGAAAATGAAACGTGGAGAATTGGTTGGATATAATGGCTGTTTGGGTTATGATTATGACTCAGAGACTAAAACCATTTCTATTAATGAAGAAGAAGCAGAAATTGTCCGATATATTTTCAGAAGATATGTTGAAGGATCAGGATGTTTTGTAATCGCCAAAGAACTTACTAATTTAGGCTATAAAACAAATCGAGGAAGTTTAAAATGGCATGAAAGCACGGTTAGAGGTATTATTAAAAATGAAAAATATAAAGGTGATCTGCTTCAAGGAAAGACATTCACGGTAGATCCAATTACACATAGACGTTTAGATAACATGGGAGAAAAAGAGCAGTTTTATGTTGAGAACAATCATGATGCCATAATATCTGATGAGATGTTCGAACGTGCTCAAGAAATACTTAGAATGCGTAGCAAAAAGCATAGTAAGAAAAATACCTCTAGGGAATATAGTAGAAAGCATGCTTTCAGTAGTATGTGTACTTGCGGTTTCTGTGGTGGAACTTATATCCGAAGAATTTGGCATCATGGAACAGATCATGAAAAACCTGCATGGCAATGTGGAAAAGCAATTAAGCATGGCAGAAAAGAATGCGGGCATTCAAAAGGCATTCATGAAAGCTTTTTAGAAGATGCATTTGTTAATGCATATAATAAGATTCAAGAATTAAATGCTACTGACATTGAAGAATTCTTTGAAAATATTGAAGAAGCCCTTGATATAAGCCAACTTAGAGATGAAGTCAATGAATTGTCATCAAAAATCAAGAAGCTAGAAACTAAATCGCAGACATTATTAGATATGAGATTAGATGGTAAAATAGCCGAAGTAGATTACGACAGAAAATTCAATATAATAGAAGAAGAACTAAAGTCACTAAGGGATGAAAGAAATGAAAGATACGAAGCACTTCAAGGTGAAGAATCAATTACTACAAGAATTAATGAGTTTAGAAAAGTCCTTGCTGAAGATTTAGAGATTACTGAATTTGATCGTGATATTATGGACAGTTTGATTGAAAAAGTTGTCATTGGAGCTACAGATGAAGATGGAAATCCCAATCCATATGTAATCACTTTTGTATTCAAAGCAGGGATGAAATTCAATGAAGAATTCTATGAGAAAATAGCTAATCCATCTGGTATAATTGAAGAAGGAAAAATGTCTACTTACGCAACAAACGAGAAACAACTAGCGTGTACCTACGCCCTAAACAAGCCATGTGGAGACTATAGTAGCACTATACAAAAAAGACTAATTGTATTTGCCCACATACCGCTAAAAACCAAGCTTTTCATGTTTAAGACTGATATTGCGAATTATCGCAATAAGGAACTGAAAGACGAAATCATTGTAAGACTTGGCTTTTGGATGTGAAATGTAGGGACATAAGAAATTGAATAATAAATGTGAATCCACTGGTGTAATATCGGTGGATTTTTCTTTGGAATAATTTTCAAATTCATGTGGGCATGTATTATAACATTTGTTATAATATAAAGTGACGAGCTGGAGGTGTATAAAGTGGAATTTGCTCAAATGGTTAAAGAAATCAGAAGTAAGCTGAATATGAGTCAAGAACAACTGGCAAGAGAGCTTCAAGTGAGCTTTGCCACGGTCAACCGGTGGGAGAATGGTAAAAACAGTCCCAATAGAATGGCAAAAAAGGCACTTTATGATTTTTGTAAAACAAAGGGACTGGATGAAGAATTGATAAAGCATTTATTGGATTATTAAAATAGATGAAAGACTATGGGAGGAACAACAATGATTACAGGTGAATTACGAAGTAAGGTAGATAAAATATGGGAGATATTTTGGACGGGAGGTATTACCAATCCACTGTCTGTTATTGAGCAGTTTACCTACCTTTTATTTATAAAGGGACTGGACGAAAAACAAACGGATTTAGAAAAAAATGCGGAGCTGCTTGGCATTGAAGTAGATAAAATTTTTAGTGATGAACAAGAAAATCTGAGATGGCATAAGTTTAAACAACTGAGTGCTTCTGACATGTATGATATGGTTTCAAAGAAAGTATTTCCATTTATAAAAACCATGCATGGTGACAAGGATTCAGCATTTACCAGATATATGGACGATGCCATCTTTATGATTCCAACACCTCAAATGTTAGAAAAAATCGTTACAAATGTAGATTTATTGCCATTATCCGATGGAGACACAAAAGGTGATTTATATGAGTACCTGCTTTCTAAAGTAGCAACAGCAGGAACCAATGGGCAGTTTAGAACCCCAAGACATATTATTAAAATGATGGTGGAGCTGATGCAACCAACCCCAACAGATATTATAGTTGACCCTGCAGCAGGATCAGCTGGTTTCTTAGTTGAAGCAGGCGAGTACCTTAAAAGAAACAATGAAGATTTGTTTGCCATAAAAGAATTAAAAGACCACTATAACAATGACATGTTTTTCGGTAACGATATGGATAGAACCATGCTTCGTATTGGTGCTATGAACATGATGCTTCATGGTGTGGAAAAACCCAATATTGAATACAGAGATTCCTTATCAGAAAAGAACATTGATGATGAAAAATATACATTAGTCCTTGCCAATCCACCTT
Organism: Clostridia bacterium; assembly: GCA_016887505.1. Lineage (NCBI taxonomy): Bacteria > Bacillati > Bacillota > Clostridia > Clostridia bacterium. The sequence continues at coordinate 6,547 of CP069393.1, forward strand.
TTAAAGGCTCGTTAGATCATGAAAGTGTTGCAGCAGATTTACTTAAAATCACTAAAACGAAAAAAACAGAACTCCTTTTTTTAGCATTATTCCTTAGAACGCTTAAAAAAGGTGGTCGCTGTGCGTCTATTGTGCCAGATGGTGTCCTTTTTGGTAGTTCTAATGCTCATAAATCCATTCGAAAAGAAATCGTTGAAAACCATCATTTACATGGCATTATTTCCATGCCAAGTGGTGTCTTCAAACCATATGCAGGGGTTTCAACTGCTATCATGATATTTACAAAGACAGGTGCAGGTGGCACAGATAATGTGTGGTTTTATGATATGCATGCAGATGGGTTGTCACTGGATGATAAGCGTCAACCAGTCGAGAGTAATGATATTCCTGATATTATCAGCCGTTATCATAATCTAGAGAATGAAAAGAACAGAAAACGAACTGAAAAGTCGTTCTATGTTACAAAAAAAGAAATTAAAGACAATGGATATGACCTCTCAATCAACAAGTACAAAGAAGTTGAATATGACAGGGTAGAATATGAAAAACCTTCAGTAATAATGAACAGAATTGATGAAATTGATAGTGAAATTGATAATTTAAAAGCAGAATTGAAGACGCTGCTAAATTTAGATTTATAGGGCTGTCACGCCCTACAGCATATACCCAATTATATCACATTCCACTCTCAAAAGTCAATGAGCGGTTTTGAGCCGTGATGCAAACGGCTCAGTGGTAAATAACTACTATAATGACAACAGCCGCACAGTAAATCAGACCAACAATAGTCCGAAAGCACTGTCACGGCTGGAGATTTATAGGCAGACGAGGAATGCGGTGGATATTTAAAAGTTAGTGCAGAAATCGAAATCCCATAATAACGACACCAAGCACCACAAGAATAATACCTGTAGCACGATTTAATGTTTTTGGCTTTGCCTTATTTGCAAATACTGCCGCAATTCTTGCCCATATCAGCGTAAACACAATGCACAATACCCATGTCAGAATATCCGGTGTTCCGCCAATTGTAAAATGCGATACAGCACCCGTCAATGCGGTAAAAGTCATAATAAATACACTTGTGCCTACAGCGGTTTTTAATTCATATCCCATAACGCTGGTCAGAATCAGAAACATCATCATTCCGCCCCCTGCACCAACAAATCCGCAAATAAAACCAATAATAATTCCACAGATAATGGACTGTATAGCACGTTTTTTCGCTGATGTTTCCGCCATAGATTCTTTAGTGTTCATAACAGGACGAACAATAAATTTTATTCCAAGCAGAAACGTCATAAATACCGAGAAACCGCCCATTGTTGCGGATGGCAGAGTACTTGCCACATAGCTTCCGACAACTGTAAAAACAAGCACACTTGCCATCATAATTAATCCGTTTTTAATGTCCAGATTCTTATTTTTATGATAAGTATAGGCGGAAACTGCACTTGCCAACACATCAGAAGAAAGTGCAATACCGACTGCCATATAAGGGTCAATACCTAAAAAAGTAATCAACATCGGACTGATAACGGCGGCAGCACTCATTCCTGCAAATCCTGTTCCAAGTCCTGCACCCATACCTGCAAAAAATGTAACCAGAATAGTCATTATTGTTTCCATTATTCTTTTTCCTCCAAAATTTCATCTGAATTTTTACTGATAACCTGCATAACTTCTTCAAAAGCTTTCCTCATATTATCATCAATATGGACAAACAGCTTTTCAAAAAACATTTTTTGCAATTGCTGACCTCGTTCTATGATTGGTTTGGCTTTCTTTGTACACAGTAATTCTGTTTTACGCCTGTCACCTTCTACAGCCTGTCTTGTCAAATAGCCTTCCTGAACCAGACGTTCAACATTTACCGATACCAGATTTGCTTTGATATGGCGTATCTCTACAATATCTCTTGCATTTTTGTATTTCGGATTATTTCCAAGAAACATCAGAATATCAAATGCAGTTTGCGACAAACCCAGTTCTTTACAAAGTGGCTTACACACTTTACTGTATGCAAGTGAAATTTTTCTGGGGATTTCAATACTGAAGTTCATATGTCCTCCTGTTCTTTTTTGAATAGTTCAATTTTGAAGTATTCTATCATATTATCATCTTTTTGTCAATGAAAAGCAGGTGAAATTTTGTTCTACACTTTAATTCTTGAAAACGAAGCAGGTCAAAAAATCGGCCTGTCCAAAACTGCAAACCGATATATGTTCTCCAAAATCAAAGGACTTGATCCGCCAACAGGAACAATCAGCACTTCAAATTATGCAGGAATGAACGGCAGCTATCTGAATAACGCATTCATCGAAAAGCGGAACATCGTCATTACCTTTCAGATGCGTGGCTTTGATGTGGAACTTCGCAGGCATGAACTATATCGTGTGGTCAAGCCGTCACGCTACATCAAGATATACTACTCCACAAAAAATATTTCTGTGTATGCTGAGGGTATTGTGGAAACCTGCGAGGTGGAGAATTTTGAAAAGCTGACCAATGGGCAGATTTCCATTCTCTGTCCCGATATTTACTGGTACTCCACTGAAACGCAGATTGCAGAATATTCCCGTGTCAGAGGTGCATTTCATTTTGTCTGTCCTGACAATGATGAGCCTTTTCCGATTGGTGCATATAATACGCAGGATATGATGACCATCAATAACAGCGGTGATGAGGTCGGATTCACCCTTGAAATCAGCGGAGGACCTGCGAAAAATCCGACTATTTACAACGCTCTGACGGACGAATATATGCAGATTTCAGGCGATATTCAAAAGGGAGATGTTATCACCATAACTACAAAAACGGGCAACAAAACCGTTCTTCTGGAGCGTGAGGGCGTTGTGACCAACATCATCAACCGCCTTGTTTCCGGGTCAACCTGGCTGAATCTGAAAACGGGCGAAAACAAATTTTATGTGACGGCATCGGAGGGACTGAACCGCATCAAAGTTCGCCTGATACACCGAAATGCGTACTTAGGGGTGTGAAAATGCAGATTGAAATTTACAATATGACTGTCTTGAATGATAAACTGAATATTTCACTTGAGGCTGTCTGCGACAGTTTTTCTTCGCTTTTATGGGATATTGAATATTACAAATGCGGTGCTTTTGAAGTGTACATTGCTGCATCTCCCCGAAATATTGAAATTTGAAGTTCAAAAGTCACTAGATGAAAACAAGATATTATTTGATTCATTGATGCAAGAGTACTTCGAGTAAGTAGGGGCTGCTCAACAACTTAAGCAATCCTATCTATAACTTTATCCACAGGCAAATCAAGTTCCGAGTCCGACGGACGTCTGAAAAAGATCAAAATCGCCGAATTTTGCACAGAGATCACCGCGAGCATCTGATGGATGTTCTTGGTAAGGACTGTAAGTGCAATTGTTGTTCTTATGGATTCTTCAGATCGTTCTTTTACAAGATCAAGACCGAATCTGCGTTTGAGCACCCCAAAAGCACCCTCTACTTGATTCCTAATGGCTGCATCATTGCGCTCTGTGATACGTCGCTCTTTTAACTTTTCTGGATCCTTGGGTTTACGTCCCAAACATGGCCCAGACAGCCGTATACCGCGTTTTTTTAGCCAAGTTCGATTTCTCCGATTGCGAAATATTGTATCTGCTTGAATAGCTTCTGGATAATGACCAAATCGCTTGTAATACAGCTCAACGGATTGGATCAGATATATCCCTTCGTTAAAGTTATCAAAACTCATGTAGTCTATAAGAACATAACCATCGACTACACTGATGAGTAGTTTTACACCAAACTCAACACTCTGGCCAGCTTTGCCCCTAATGATAGGACGAACGTATGGATGGGCTATACTCACAATTCGATCATCTACTCGATGTGTTTGATTTTCATACATCTGTTTTTGTTGAATGTAGATCGTTCGAATTATCTTGAGGTTTTCTTTAAAGCGTGAACTCAGTAGTTCTAGGCGTTCTGGACTTTGTTCAATATAATAATCCACAATTTTCAAATCTCTGTTTATGTAACTGAGTTGCTCACCAATAGATTTTTGAATTGCTGCGATTCCTTTTTTCCTTTGAAGTTCAAGACCAAGAAAATCTTTGCGAGCATTATTTCTATATGTACGTGGTTTCGCCATTATCCCCACATCAGGTGCATGCAGAGCATCTATGATTTTTTCTAGCTGTTCTCTGCATTCATTTAAAAGGCGATGGTCTGTTGGATAACGAATATCTACTGGAACACAAGTGGCATCTAAGATCAAATTTCCTTTGTTTTTTATCTTAGGGTTCAGGCGTATCTCCTTTGTCTAGATTTTCATCATCAGTTGATTTTGTTTCCTTTTCTCTTGCAAGCTGCACCGTTTGGATAACAAGATCTTCATTGACTTTTTCAATCAGTTCGCTGGATAAACGATCTCTAAAATAAACCATTGTACTCGCTGTAAAAGGTTGTTCACCATAGCTGATTTCAACGTCTACAAGATACTGCATCGCTGGGTTTTCTGCAATCATTTGTACAGTTTCTCTGTCGCTCAGATTTAGTGTTGCCTTTATGAGAAGTGCGCCAAGTGCCGTTCGGACAGAGTACGCCCGTCTGCCATTGTCTGGGTTCTTCAACCGACTTGCGTATGCATCTTCGTACTCCCACCAGGGAACGAGATCGGCGATTTGAACCCAGCGATTATCCTTTGGTAATCTGATTTGTTTCATCTTAAAAACGGCATCATCCATACGTATTTGGCTTGCTGATTTTTTATACATTTTGTCCTCCAGAATCTATGTAACTGCAACTTGTTCGGTTGATTAACTTGCACTTTATAGATACCCACTTCGGACGTATATATTGAAATTTCAACGTTATTGGATGATTATTATCTTATTGAGCAGGCCCTAAGTATATGTTAATTACAATTACGTATAAGCAATGATTATTTAGACTTTTATATTTAAAATGGGGGTGAGAATATATGTCGAAATTATATTCTGATTGGCTAAAAATAGATCTTCATATTCATACAGATTTTAGTAGGAAGACAAAGAACAATGATTATAAAGGCGTATTTTTTATTGATAGTTTGTACAACAAGTTAAAAGAACAAGATGTTTCAATATTTTCGTTAACTGATCACAATATTATTAATATCGATGCGTACAAAGAATATTATGAGAAATATAATAGTGCTACAGATCCTTTGCTTCTTGCGGGAGTGGAACTAGATATTTTAGGAAGTTCAACAACTTATCATTCGCTTATTATATTTAATTGCAACGATTACGATGGCCTTAAAGCTATTCATGATAGCCTTGAAGAGAAATATGCTAAAAAAAATTGTGATGTGTTTAAACGGATATTAACATTTGATGATATTATTTCTGCCTTTGATGAGTTGGACTACTTTTTTATCCCCCATGCAGGAAATACATCAAGTATAATTGACGCTTTTAAGGGTGATATTGCTGCGGCGCAGAAAATGTTAATTTTACTCCAAAGTCCAATGGAAAAGGTTCAGGAGAAAAGAAGACAAATATACAATGAGCATTTTGATGTAAGGTTAACTGAAGCCTTTCGAAAAAAGGAGGATTTTGCGTATCTAGAATTCTCGGATAACCACAATATCGAGAAGTATCCATGTCGCCATATGGGAGATCAAGGAGATCATGAGTTCTATTATATAAAAGGTAGCAAGAATTATGAGACGCTTCGGCTTTCTTTCATTGATCCAAAATCCCGAATAAAAACCACTCAAGAATTTCAGGAGATAAAAAATCCAAGAGATTATTTGAGAACGCTTAATATTAAGGGTAATACACTTTTAACAGATAAAAATTTGAATTTTAGCCCGCACTTGAATGTTATTATTGGGGGACGTTCTAGTGGTAAGAGTTTAATGATGGATATTCTTAAGCGATCTATTGACGTTTTAGAATCAGAAGATAAGTATAATGTAGCGATTGAAGGCGCTACGACTACAGTAAGTTCAAGTTTAGATGCTATGCCTAAAGCAGTGACCCATCTAAATACTGATATTCTACAGATTAATCAAGGCGCAATAGCTAACTATTTTGAGAGAAATGAGCTGTCTAGCTTAGCTAGAAAAGCGGGTAAAATTGAAGAATACCAGATTGCAAAAGCAAAATTTAACGAAATCCATACTGAATTAGATAAAAGGATTTCTGATTTGCATCAAGTCTATGAAGATATTCATGAGATAAAGCCAGACCAAGCAATTATTTTGCATAATAATACTATAGATAAACTCTTAAATTCTGAGTATCACTTAAAGATGAATAAGGATAAGTTGATAGAGTTAACTTTTTCTTCAGAAAAATTTGATGAGACAATAAAAGTAGTTGAAGATATTGAAGTATTAATCTCAAAGCTGAATAAAGCTCCAACTATCGATATTGAAGAAACTGAAGTTGCAATAATTGAAGGATTTGTAAGTTTACTTTCAACGATGAAAGGCAAACAGAAGAAGAAGAAACTACTGCATGAATATATGACAAAATTTATTGGAAATGCACACAATATTGTGTCTAGTGCGAATGACAAATTAAATGCTGCTGGAAAAGAAAAGGCTTTAGCTGAAAAGGGTAAGCGAGAGATTATAAACAAAGTAAAGGTCCATTTTAAAGCTTTTGCTGAACTAAATTGGAGTGTAAAGAGTACATTATCATTAAAGTTAGACCATACTGAGTTAATCGATTTAGACGAGGACAGCAAACTTTGTATAGAGCTTCAGCCAGAAAAGGAAATTAAGGAAAGTATACTTGATGGCATTAAGGGTTATAGCAAGGATGACTTATACTATTCGCTTGTTGAACTCTTGTATAACGAAACAAGTCTGAAAAATTATGGAGATAATTCAGCTGATAATTTTGGTAAAAAGATCAAGAGTCAAATAAAGGCATTAGCAAGTTGCTTTGATAAACTAACTGACTATCTAGAATATCGGGATGGAACTACATCAAAGAGTAATAGTCCTGGTTATAATTCGGAAAAATACCTGAAAGTAGTATTGAATAATCCTAAATGTGGATTAGTAATTATTGATCAACCTGAGGACAACCTTGGAAACAAGTTTATTTCTGATCAATTAGTTGAATTAATAAGAAAAATTAAGTTTAAGAAGCAAATTTTCTTGATAACACATAACCCAGCAATTGTTGTCTACGGAGATGCAGAATCTATTATTATTGCAGAAAACCTTGATAATAGGATTTCTTATAAGCAAGTGAAGCTCGAAGATATTGAGTCACAGAAAATAATTTGTGAAACTTTGGATGGTGGAGAATATATTTTTGATAATCGATCAAGAAAATACAATATACAACGACTATTACAGGAGGCTGGGAATGGAAAAAACTAAACTAACAGGTCAATATAATTCTGATGAAAATAAAATTGTATTCAATTTTGAGGAAGGACAATCGCTAGAGTTAAATACTGAAAATGACATTGATTTTACAGACCTTGTTAAGCAACTTACTCTTCTGATAGAAATTGAAAAAGAAATTGATATTTCGCTGGATGAGCCTGATGAACCGAAGTTAAAAATAATCTATGAGACAATAACGGAGATAATTGAAGCATATAATTCAAATTTGAAAGATTTTATGAATACTCAAGTTGTTGATGAGAATGATGACTAAAGAAAAATCAAATCAATAAATGTAAATATAAGGGGGAATACCATGTGCTACAACTTTGATTTCCTAAAAAAAGAAGATAAATATAAGGACTTTACATACGCTTGTATCGAAGCTGAAAAGAGCTTGGTGGTTTCCTATGCCAGTACAGCGATTCTTGCACGTAGAGCCTTAGAACTGGCTGTTAAGTGGGTATTTTCTTATGACCATGAACTGGATGCGCCTTATCAGGATAACCTTGCTTCTTTAATTCACGATTACCGTTTTAAAGGCATTATTGATACCAAGCTTTTCCCGATGATCACCTACATACAAAAGCTTGGTAATAAAGCCGTCCATTCTGCAACGCCAATTTCCAGAGACCAAGCAGTACTTGCTCTTCGCAATTTGTTTGAGTTTATTTCGTGGATTGACTATTGTTATTCGGATGAATATAAAGAGATTACTTTTGATGAGAGCCTACTTGGGGATAATGAAAAAGAAAGAAAAACCAGAGATGAACTGAAAGATTTATATGATCGTCTGGGTTCAAAAGACCGTAAACTTGAAGAAATTATCAAAGAAAATGAAGCACTAAGACGTGAAAATGCGGCTAAACGTGTTGATAATAAGAAAAATCGTGATTTTAAGGTCGATGAGATTTCTGAGTTTAAAACTAGAAAAATGTACATTGATCTTGAGATTGAATTAAGTGGGTGGACTATAGGCAAAGATTGCCTTGAAGAAGTTGAAGTAGATGGTATGCCTAATCAAGTAAAAATTGGTTTTGTAGATTATGTGCTTTATGCAGACAATGGCAAGCCACTGGCAGTGATTGAAGCTAAAAAAACCTCTGTGAATCCTAGAATGGGTCAGATTCAAGCCCAGCGTTATGCAGACTGTTTAGAAAAAGAACATAAATTTAGACCCATGATATTCTATACCAATGGCTTTGAGTATTATTTATGGGACGACCGCAGTTATCCAGAACGTTTGGTATCGGGCATATATACCAAGGAAGAACTTGAGTGGCTTCATTTCAAGAGACAAAACAAAGCGTCTTTAAAAGACCCTATTATCAATGACGATATCACCAATCGTCACTATCAAAAAATGGCCATTACAGCAGTATGTGATACTTTAGATAAAGGTAATCGTAAGGCACTTCTTGTCATGGCAACAGGTTCTGGTAAGACTAGAACAGCCATATCCATTGTAGATGTATTGATTAAAAGAGGTTGGGTTAAAAACATTCTTTTCCTTGCAGATCGTACAGCTTTAGTGAAGCAAGCCAAGAAGAACTTTAAGGCATTATTACCGGAGCTTTCCCTTTGCAATTTACTGGACAGTAAAGACAATCCAGAGAGCAGAATGATTTTTTCAACTTATCCGACCATGATGAACGCCATTGACGATGTAAAGAATAAACGAGACCAAAAGCTCTTTACCAGTGGGCATTTTGACCTCATTATCATAGATGAAAGTCACCGAAGTATTTATAAGAAGTATCAAGATATTTTTAATTACTTTGATGCCATTCTATTAGGTTTAACAGCAACACCTAAAAGTGATCTTGATAAAAATACCTATACTATCTTTGAACTTGAAAACAATGTGCCAACTTATGCTTATGAGTTAGGCGAAGCTATCGAAGATGAGTATTTGGTGCCTTATCATACCATTGAGACAAAGATGAAGTTTTTAGAACAAGGGATTCATTATGATGACCTTACTGAAGAAGAAAAGGAACTGTTTGAAGAAACCTTTGATGATGATGTAAAAGAAATAAGTGGCGAAGCTTTAAACTCATTCTTATTCAATGACAACACCATCGATACGGTTATACAAGAATTGATGGAAAAAGGCCTTAAAGTAGAAGGTGGCGACAAATTAGGGAAGACCATTATCTTTGCTAAGAATAAGAAACATGCTGATTTCATAGTAAAACGCTTTAATGCACTTTATCCGGAATATAAAGGTGATTTTGCTAAACCAATTTATACCGGTATTAATTATGTGGAAAGCACCATGGATGATTTTGAAGTGAAAAACAAACTGCCTCAGATTGCTGTATCTGTGGATATGCTGGATACTGGGATTGATATTCCCGAGATTCTTAATCTTGTCTTCTTCAAGAAGGTGCGTTCAAAGACTAAGTTTTGGCAGATGATTGGTCGTGGCACCAGACTATGTGAAGATTTGTACGGTGTTGGTATTGATAAAGAGAGCTTTAGAATCTTTGATTACTGTGGTAATTTTGAATTCTTTAGAACTAATAAAAATGGTAAAGAAGCTAAGATGATGAAGTCACTAACAGAAAATCTTTTCAATATCCGTATAGGCATTATTAAAGAGCTTCAAAACTTGGATTATCAAACAGATGAGTATATAAATCACAGAAAGGCATTGATTGAAGCGATCTTGAAAGAAGTAAAGGCTGTTGATGAAACGAAATTTAATGCCAGAATGAAGCTTCAATTCCTCCATAAATTCAATCAAGAGATTGCTTTTGAAAGTTTATCAGATGCTGATGTGAGAGAACTGGAAGAACACGTTGCCCCAATTGTACCAGCCATAGATGATGATGAGCTGGCTAAGCGGTTTGATTATTTGATGTACACCATCGAATATGCAGACTTAAAAAGAGTGCCTGCATCAAAACCGAAAAACCGAGTGGTAACAACAGCAGAGAAGCTTACTTTTAAGGGGACTATTGAAAAGGTGAGGAAACAGGAAGCCTTAATATATAAAGTTCAGACCAATGAACACTGGGAAGAAGCAGATATTTTTGATCATGAAGAAGTCCGTGAAGCATTTAGAGAATTGATTAAATTCTTAGACAGCAAATCTGGTGAAATTTATTATACTAATTTTACAGATGAAATTATGGAATCCAAGGAAAGCCCAGGGGAGTACTCTGTGAATGACATGCAAAGTTACCGTAAAAAGGTAAATGAGTATTTGATGGAGCATCAAAATGATCTGGTCATCTACAAGCTTAGAAATAACAATCCTTTAACGGAAGAAGATATTAAATACCTAGAAAAAGTATTATGGCAAGAGCTAGGAACGAAAGATGACTATGTCAAAGAATTTGGTGATGAACCACTACTTAAACTGGTGAGTAAAATTGTAGGATTAGACCCTCAAGCAGCCAATGAAGTGTTTTCAGAGTTCTTATCGGACGAAAGTCTTAATATCAATCAAATGGAATTTGTGAAGTTGGTGGTCAATTATATGATTAAAAACGGTAGCTTAGACAAACGGGTTCTCAATGAACATCCCTTTAATAAGCGTGGCAACGTTATGCATTTATTTGATGGTAAGCTTGATGTGGCAAAACGTATTATTGGTGCTATTGATCAGATTAATGGTAGGTTGAGTGTCTAGAGGAGGTGATTCTATGGCAATACCAAAATATCATGAATTTATGAAACCCGTATTGGAACTATTGAAAGATAATCAAGTCCATAAGCGTGTGGACATGTATAAGGTTTTAGCAATGCAGTTTCAATTAACTGAAGCTGAACTTGAAGAGTGGCTGCCAAGTGGCAAGCAATTGGTTTATAAAAACAGAATAGGCTGGGCACTGACTTATCTGAAAAAAGCTAAAGTAATTGAATCACCTGCTAGAGCCAGTTTCAGAATTACTGAACTTGGACATAAGGTGCTTGAAGAAAATCCAGAGGTTGTGGATCAAAATTATCTCAAGAAGTTTGAAGGTTTTCAAGATTTCATAAACAGTACTTCGGAAAATACCCTTCTTGATAATGATATTTCAGATATCGGTAGTGATGAGTCGCCCCAAGATTTATTGGATAGAGCTTATAAGACCATATCAAACACGTTAGCTGATGATCTATTAATAGAAGTCATGAACCAGTCACCGGACTTCTTTGAAAAACTAGTGGTGGATTTGTTGGTTTCTATGGGCTATGGTGGCAGTAAGATTGAAAATAGTCAAGTTCTTGGAAAATCTGGCGATGAAGGTATTGACGGCGTCATTAAAGAAGATAAATTGGGTTTTGATAAGATTTATATTCAAGCGAAACGTTGGGATACTGAAAAAACAGTTGGAAGACCTGAACTTCAAAAGTTTGTTGGTGCATTAACCGGACAAGGCGCATCAAAAGGCGCTTTCATAACAACAGCAAGTTTTACCAAAGAAGCTAAAGAGTATGTAAGCAAGCAACACGCTTGCAAAATTGTCTTAATAGACGGCAAATCTTTAGCAGCCCTTATGGTTGAACACGATCTTGGTGTTTCAGTAGAAAATACCTATTTGATTAAAAAAATTGACACAGATTATTTTAACGGAGAATAAAACAAAATAATTTCGGCACCCCCCTATCTATTTTCGGCTTATAGATAGGGGGATTTTTTTGTATTTTTTTTCGTACACCCTCTATGATTTTTCGGCTTAATAGTGAGGGGCAAAAATTAAAATGCAAAAATGTATAGACCAGACCCCTCGAAAAATCGGCTTATAAGTAGAGGGGCAAAAAGGAGGTAAACAATGGAGCATGAAAATGAACTAAAACTCATCAACATGAACGATGTTGAGGTAACAGAAGTGAAATGGTTATGGAAGCCCTATATTCCCATTGGAAAAATCACCATTATTCAAGGTGATCCAGGGGAGGGCAAGACTACCATGATTTTGGCAATCGCATCAGCAATGACGACTGGTGCTATATTGCCTTTAAGTGAGGAGGCACTAGAACGACGCAATGTTATTTATCAGACAGCAGAAGATGGCTTAAGTGACACCATTAAACCAAGATTATTGGCAGCAGGTGCTGATTGCAACAAAGTAATCGTTATTGATGAAAGTCATAAGGAGCTGACTTTATCAGATAAGAGAATTGAAGAAGCCATTATAGAGACGAGTGCTCAGCTACTGATCATTGATCCATTGCAAGCTTATTTAGGTTCTGGTGTGGATATGCATAGGGCAAATGAAATCAGACCCATTTTCAAAAATCTTTCTAGTGTTGCAGAGAGGACAGGCTGTGCCATTGTCATTATTGGTCATATGAATAAGGCTGGTGGTACTAAAGGGCTTTATCGTGGACTGGGTTCTATTGATATTACAGCTGCCGCTAGGAGTGTTCTCTTAGTAGGGCGTGTAAGAGCTGACCCATCTATTCGTGTAATAGCTCAGATCAAATCAAGCTTAGCACCTGAAGGAATGAAAATTGCCTTTAAGCTGGATGAAGAAAATGGCTTTAAGTGGATAGGAGAATACGACATTGAGTTAGATGTATTACTTGGTGGTAGTTCAACGGAAAGTGTTCTAAAACGAGCAGAAAAGCTGATTAAAGAAGTTCTTGATGATGGTGCTAAAGCCAGTGATTATGTTGTTGAAAGAGCAAAAGAGAAGCAGATATCTCAAAGAACACTGAAGACCGCTAAAAAGAATCTTGAAGTGAAATCTATTAAAACAAAGGAAGGGTGGAAATGGCAGTTATAAAATTAAGGGTGCAAGGGAGCAATGCTTATAACCTTTGCACGTTTGCACCCTTGAAAGGCAGGTGAAGATATGTTAGGCAAATTATTTGGTGTAGAAGAAGTAAAAGCAGAATTGCAAGAAGCGAGGGAAGAGATCCAAGTACTTGAACATAAGCTTGAGCTCAAGGAAAAGGTCATTAAGCAACTTGAAGATGCTGTGAGGATATTGGAAGAGAATATTAAATCACTGCTTGATGAAAATGACCAATTAAAGGCACGTCCAGATCATTTTGGACGAACATCAAGAGCATCTGGTGAACATATGCGACTTCTTAAAATGTATCAGTATAATCAATTATCCTATCAGGAAATTGCAGATAAAATGACGGAATATACCGGTGAGAAGTGGTCCAAAAGCACGGTTCATTATTTGCTGACCAAGTCATAATGCCTTTATCTTCAATATCCTAGAATAAATCCGATAGTGTCTAGTTTGTTACTGGACGGAAGGAAAAGGTAGAGGATTTATTTACCCTGTTTTAACAGGGGCAAGCTTCCACTTTGTACAGCCAAAGTGTTTAATAGTGGGCATGCCCACACCCATTTGCAGGAGGAACATTATGAGACAACGAAATAAGCAAATCAATATACGCGTAACTGAAAAAGATAGAACAAAAATTATTAAGTTAGCAGCTAAGAGTAGATGTAAATCATTAACGGATTATATCCTAGATAAAGCTTTAAACAAAGAAATAATCCAGTATGATTTGCATGAAATAAATGCAAGACTATCAAAGCTTGGGGGTGAGTTAAATCATTTGGTGGTGTTATGTCATCAAGGAAAAATTAAATTGGTGAATCTGACAAAATACACCAAAGAACTAAAAGAGCTACATCAGGCTCTTAAGAATATAAAATAATATGAAAAGTAGATCAAGCAGGAGGGTCAGATGGAAAACTTAATGAAGTTTACAATACAGTTAGCCATGCTTTCCAGCCTGCTTGATGAAAAGATGATTTCAGAAAAAGAATTCATCAAGATCAAAGCTGAGTTGGAAAGAAAATACAAAATTAAACGAGGTTTAAGTGGCACTTAATTATATACTGTGATAAAATTAAAATGATAATTGGGAACATAGATTGATGAACTATCCGGGATTACCGGATAGTTCACTTAAAACATCAGACGGTGTCTGATGAATTGATTAATAAATTATGGAAATGGGGGATAATGTGGAAAACAAAACAGACATTCTTATTTACCAATTGGAAGACGGAAAAACCAAAATTGATGTGAGACTTGAAAATGAAACCGTATGGATGACACAAAAGGCGATTGCAGAACTTTATCAAACAACGCCTCAAAATATAACACTTCACATAAAAAATATTTATGAAGAAGGTGAATTAGAGGAAAATTCAACTTGTAAGAATTACTTACAAGTTCGAACTGAAGGAAATAGAACGGTTCAGAGAAATTCACGTCACTATAACCTTGAAATGATTATTGCCGTTGGCTACCGTGTACGTTCTAGCAGAGGTACACAGTTCAGACGATGGGCGACAGAACGATTAAATGAATACTTAGTCAAAGGCTTTACCATGGATGATGAGCGTCTTAAGGGTATGCGTAATATTGGTGATGATTATTTTGATGAACTTTTAGAGCGTATTCGTGATATTAGAGCTTCAGAAAAAAGGTTTTATAAGAAAATCACGGATATCTATGCTTTAGCTATAGATTATAATGGAAAATCAGAAGAAGCTAAAAAGTTCTTTGCAACGGTGCAAAATAAGCTTCATTTTGCTATTCATGGACATACAGCAGCAGAACTCATTGAACAAAGAGCTGATGCATCAAAAGACAATATGGGTCTTACCACTTGGAAGGGTGACAAAGTACGTAAAGGGGATATTACCGTTGCCAAGAATTATTTGATTGAAAAAGAAATTAAGTCACTCAATAGAATTGTAACCATGTATCTAGATTATGCAGAAGATCAGGCTGAAAGACGTAATCCAATGCATATGAAGGACTGGGAAGAAAAGCTCAATGCCTTTCTTAAATTTAACGAGCGTGACATACTTACTGGTGCAGGTTCTCTTTCTCATGAAGTTGCTAAGGAACTTGCTGAAAAAGAATATGAGGAGTTTAATCAAAAGCGTTTAAATGCACCAAAAAAAGATGACTTTGATATGTATTTAGAAGAACATGAATGGACACATAAGAAGTAACCCTGTTTTGATTCCGCAAAGGAAGTGATTTCATGAAAGAAGTAGAAGTTATAAAACCTAAAAAGAACAAATTTGACCGAGCATCAGGAAAAGAGCTTTCCAAAATAAGAGTTGCCCCATATTGCAGAGTTAGTACTGATTCAGCTGAACAGATGGCTAGTTATGATTCACAAGTGGCTTATTATGAGCAGAAGATCAAAGAAAATCCTAAGTGGGAATTGGCAAAGATATATTCTGATGCCGGTATTAGTGGCACCAATATTGATAAACGTCTTGGCTTTCAAGAGATGATTCGTGATGCCGTGGCTGGTGAGTTTGATCTAGTAATTACCAAGAGTATCTCAAGATTTGGTAGAAATACAAAAGACGTGCTGGAATACACCAGACTATTAAAAAAGCATAATGTTGCTGTATTATTTGAAAAAGAGAATATTAACACCTTCTCCATGCAAGGCGAAGTAGCCATGACCGTTTTAACGTCAATAGCCCAACAAGAAAGTGAAAGTATTTCAACTAATGTGAAGATGGGTCTTAAAATGAAAATGAAACGTGGTGAGCTGGTTGGTTTTCAAGGTTGTTTAGGATACGACTATGATAAGGAAACTAAAGAGCTTGTCATTAATGAAGAAGAAGCTGAAGTCGTTCGTTTTATCTTTGAATCTTATAATCAAGGCAAGGGTGCCCGCCTCATTGGAAAGGAATTAAAGGACAAAGGATATAAAACCAAAAGAGGGAGTACAAATTGGCCTGACAGCACCATCAGGGGCATATTAAAGAACGAAAAATACATGGGCGATTTACTCCTAGGTAAGACCTTTACCGTTGATCCAATTACCAAGCAGCGCCTTGATAATATGGGGGAAGAAGAGAAGTATTACATCAAAGATCATCATGAGCCAATCGTCAGTAAAGAAACATTTGAAAAAGCCCAAGCCATTAGAAATAAGCGTAATTGCAACATGGAAAAAGGACGTTTAAAACGTTATAGCAGACAATATACCTTCAGCAGTAAAATTGAGTGTGGCTTCTGCGAAACAACTGTTGGCAGAAGGGCATGGAACTCAGGCACTAAGAATAAAAAAGTGGTGTGGCACTGTATAAAATCCAGTAAACACGGTAAGAAGTTCTGTCCGGATAGCAAGGGGATTCATGAAGCAGTTATCGAAGAAGCATTTGTAAAAGTCTTTAATGAAATGTGCCAGCATAACAGAGAGATCATAGAAGAGTTTATTCAGGCCATTGAAAGTACATTAAGTGAAAGTACCAGCAAAAAAGAACTTTCAACGCTTAACAAAGAACTGAGTAAGGTTGAAGATAAAATCAAGAAACTGATTGATCTTCATATTGATGGTGCCATTGACCGTGAAAATTATGAAAACAAGTTTATTGAGCTAAATAAAGACAAAGAACGATTAATCAAGGAAACAAACGAACTGTCTTTGACAGCCAGTGAAGAAAAGGAAATGAAAATAAGGCTTAAAAGTTTTAGAAAATATTTTGATGCCAACAAGCCCCTTAAAAAATTTGATGCTGATGTCTTTGAATCTATAGTCGAGAAAATTATACTCGGTGGCATTGATGATAAAGGGCAAAAAGACCCGCATCAACTGACTTTCGTATTCAAAACTGGTCCCAAATCGACAATTACAATCGGCAAAGATAATGATTCAAATAAAGAAAATGGTTTCTTAAAGAAGGGTAAAGAACCATATTCCCACTTATCATCCGACACATGTGGAGACGGTAGTATTGATGTCAAGGGTGAAATAGCCTCGGTTTGGAAAGCCCAGTATTCAAGCCATTCATGTGTTTTTGCGTCAGAATTCAGAGCAGAAAATGTGATTATTTTACTTCGTGGGAACATGTCGAAATAGGATTAAACTCTTGCAAGTGGTCGATTTAGATAACATGGGCTTGCAGTGGTCAGTTTAGATGTTTTATGAAAATATGAGCTTAAGTAAAAGCGTTAAATTAGCGTATTTCCAGTGATACAGTCATTTGAAAATAGGCTAATCAACATATCGATAATATGGCATGATGATAGTTATCCTATTGTGAAATTATATGCCAAAGGAGAAAATATGAGTTGGCTTAACGAAGTTCAAACCAGAATTAAAAGAAGAAATCAGATTCTATTTGCTAAAAACAGTGAATTTCTAGCCGATTTGGCAGGATTGATTCAAGAACAAAATCATCGGACAATGGTTTTGTGGGCATTTGAATTTGCCGATGAAGCAGTTCAAAGGTTGTCTGAACGTTATCCGGACGAAAAACGACTTGAAACCGCTGTGTCGATATCAAAGGATTGGTCTGCCGGAAAAGTGAAAATGCCCATTGCACAGCGTGCAATTTTACAGGCTCACGCAGTAGCAAAGGAAATCGATTCTCTTGAAGATAGAGCTTTGTGTCATGCTATTGGACAAGCTTGCGGAGTAGTTCATACCAAGGGACATGCTCTTGGATTTCCGTTCTATGAATTAACTGCAATAATTAGACATTATGGTGTGCCAGAATGCAAAAAGATTGTTGAAGAGCGTAAGCAACAATATATTGATAGGGTATTTTATTGGAAAGAACATTATAAAGACTATCTATATGAATGGGCAGATTTTATGATAGAAGATTGAGATACAATTTTGAAGGAGTTCGTATCTTGGCGGATGATAACAGAATAGTTCACTTCATCCCACCATTGCCTCCAAAGCGGGAAAAGCGTGTAGGCATTTATTGCCGTGTGAGTACAAATAGTGCTGATCAGCTGAAGAGCCTCGCTGCACAGGTGTCGGCGCTAACAAGATTAACAGCAGCCATGGTTATTGGTGGATGTTTATATTGATATTGCATCAAGCAAGACAGGATCTTCTCGCAAAGAGTTCACTCAAATGCTACAGGATTGTAAGTCGCGTGATATTGAGATCATCTTAACCAAGAGCATCAGCAGATTTGGACGAGATACGGTAGAGATTCTTGATGCGTTGAATCAACTGAAGGTTCTCGGTGTTCGAATTATATATGAACAGGAGGTACTTGATACAGCAGATACAGATAATGACCTTATGTTTTCAATAATGGAGGCTATTGCTCAGGCAGAGAATGAATCCCGAAGCGACAATATTAAATGGGGTATTGAACAACGCGCCGCACAAGGCACTTCAAAGCTATATAACAGAAAATGTTATGGGTATAAAAATGATGCGGAGGGTAAGCTGGTAATTGACAAGAAAGAGGCGAAAAACGTAAGGCTAATTTTCAATATGTATCTTCAAGGGAAGAGTGTTTTAGGAATTGTATCTGATCTAGAGTAGTTGGGAATCAAATCCCCTTCCGGCAAAGATAAATGGAGCAAACGTACGGTTGATGTAACGCTCAGCAATGAAAAATACACAGGAAAGGTTCGTCTGTTGGATGATGGAAAACATGATGTACTTTATTTATCTGAGGACAATAATCCTGCCATTATATCCAAGGAAGTATTTCAAGCAGTACAGATTGAAAAACAGCATAGAAGTAATGTCATAAAGGCTGAAGATGGCAAGCATAGAAAAAGCAAAAAATACAGTTCGAAGAAGTGAATAATTAAGAAATTGAGAGAGCTCGCAATTGTAGGATTATATGAATTAACTTTTAATCAATTTATCTAATAAAGGAGGTATGGAATATGGGTTATCCATTGATGATTATTGGTGTAATTTCGGTAATGGGCATATTAATTGGCATTTTAAAGCACGACAGAAAGCTAATTAAAATCTTCTCGATAGTTTTATTGATTGCTATTGTACTTTGGACAATTGGTGTTATTTTATATACATTTTTCGCGTGATAGAAGTTTTCAATTTATTAGAAACTTTTTATCAATAATATCTTAAAAATAAAGATGTTCAATTAAACAATAGTAGCGTCACATTCTTCCCATAAAACGAATTTAAAGAAGACAAAGTGGCAATAAACTGAAATAGCCTAATCGAAAATCAATTATTGAGAAGTCAGAATTGATATCAAATCATTATAAATGAAGGGCTTATGCTATTTTTCAGCAAAATGACATATTGCCACAGAAAGTAGTATTGATGTCAAGGGTAAAAAAATAGAAAGCTTGAAAGTGTAGGAAATAAAGGGTTCTGTGTATTTTGCTGATTTGCAGAATGGCAGAACCCCTTGTTGAATTAGTGCTTTGTGGAAATATATCCACTGTGAAGAAGTCACATAGTTGAGTGGACAGGACTGCTTTTGGGTAGGTTGAGTAGATAGGATTGTTGTATAAATAGGCTAATTATCATGGCGGAAATATGGTGAAATACTAGTTAGTCTTTTGAATTAAAGATTAAGTACATATAATGGTGTAGTGCGGCCGGGCAAGGTTGCTTATTCTAGTAGGTGAGAGTCCTATTCAGGTAATGTCTAGCCAACAGCCTGGTAGTGAGATCTTGGAGATATATCGGTAACGATATGTTTTAAGCGTAGATCCGCAAGGTGACAGGCCGAAAGCGATAGTTGAAGTGATTGAGCTCCGAAATTATAGTAGTTGGGATAGGCAGATGCGCTTACACACGCAGAATGCAAAACTGGCAGACACGCTAAGGTGAGTCTCTGTCAGCGCCCCGGAGTCTTAGAACTTGGCATGTCATACGATTCGAATAAGTGGCAACCCGGGAGACCCTGATTCCTCCAGGAAACTGGTATATCCTACAAGTGATAATCAAGCAAGGAAGATAAATGGGAGTCAGGGAGTCGGATGATTGCATAGTACCAATGAAGCAGGGTAATTCCCGTGGAGGAAAGGCAATCACATCAGAAGGCTCTTGTAGAGGAAACAATAATCACACACAGAGGTGAATAAATATTGGAAACAAAACTTACAAGAATAGCCTGTATTGCAAAAGCAAAGCCCAAAGAACGCTTTACTAGTCTAGTACACCTGATTGATGAAGAACTGTTAAAACAGTGCCATCAGGAACTTAATGGTAAGAAGAGTGTTGGTGTCGATGAAGTTACCAAAGAGAAATATCAACAGAATTTGGAAGATAACATCAGAGTGTTGCATCAAAAACTACGTCAGATGAGCTACAAACCCCAGGAAGTAAAACGAGTTTATATTCCCAAAGCGGGAAGTCATAAGAAGCGAGCACTGGGTATACCAACCCATGAGGATAAAATTGTTCAGTTGGCGGTCAATAAGATTTTGACAGTTATCTATGAACAGGATTTCTTAGATTTCTCCTATGGGTTTCGTCCAGGCAAGAATTGTCATGACGCAATACGGGGACTCAATACCATCTTGGTTACTAAGAAGACCAACTGGGTAGTGGATGCAGATATTCGAGGATTCTTTGACAATGTTGACCATCAATGGATGAGGAAAGCTTTGGAAGTAAGAATTGCGGATAAACAACTCATTAGACTTATCATGCGCATGCTGAAAAGCGGCATCATGGAGCAGGGCGTAAGACAAAGTACTTTGGTTGGCACCCCGCAAGGCGGGGTTATTTCACCACTATTAGCGAATATTTATCTTCATTACATCTTGGATTTGTGGTTTGAGAAAAGTATCAAGAAGCATAATAGAGGTGAAACGGAGATGGTTCGGTACGCAGATGACTTTGTGTGTTGTTTTCAATATGAAAATGAAGCGAAGCAATTCTATCAGCAACTACAAGAAAGATTGAGAAAATTCGGTCTTGAGGTAGCGCATAATAAAACGAGCATCATCGAGTTTGGTAGATATGCCCATGCAAACAGACAAAAGAAAGGATTAGGTAAGCCTGCTACATTCAATTTTCTAGGGTTTACCCATTACTGTGGTAGAAGTCGTAACGGTAAGTTCCGAGTAAAACGTAAAACAGAGAAGAAAAAGTTCTGGGGAGCTATTGCAAGAATGAAGGATTGGCTTAAGCAGCATCGAAACTTGCCAATTCGTGATATCTTGCAAGGCGTCAGGATAAGACTCTTAGGACACTACCGTTATTATGGCATCACAGACAACAGTCCAATGCTTTCGAAATATCAGTATTGGGTTACATGGCTCATGTTTAAGTGGATTAATCGGCGAAGTCAACGCAACAGTTATACGTGGGAGAATTTTGAAATGTTTTTAAGAACAAATCCTTTGCCAGGACCGAAGGTATACATCAGTATCATTTAATAGCTTTTGCAAACAAGGTCAATCTTATGATGAGGAGCCGTGTGCGTAAATAGCGCAAGCACGGTTCTGGGAGGGGTGTAGGTTCAACTGAGTTATCAGGAGGCCTGCATCTACTCGACAATACAGAATGAGCCAAAAACTCATTCCTTGGTTACAATAAATGTACCACCAAATACTAAACCGAGGAGTATGAATCATGGCTCAGTTCAATATTACCTTAACCGAAGAACACTTGCACGGCCTTTTCGTCTCAGATGGAAAAGACAAAGCATTTTCCAATTTGCTTGAAGAAATTTTCAATCAGGTTCTGGTTGCCCAATCCAAAGAACAGGTCTGTGCAGCACCTTACGAGCGCACAGAAGACAGAACTGCTTACCGAAACGGCTTTAGAGATCTAGGGTTGGGACACTAACTTTGCATGGTCCCAGACACCGTAACGGTGACTTCAGCACTGAACTCTTTGAGCGTTACCAACGTAGTGAGCAGGCATTGCTTTTGGCCATGATGCAAATGGTCGTAAGCGGCGTCTCATCCAGAAAAGTGGAAGACATCACCTATGAGCTCTGTGGCAAGAAGTTCTCCAAGTCTATGGTCTCCAAACTTTGTGAGAGACTGGATCCTATCGTGAAGAACTTTCAAAATAGACCACTGGAAAAGCATTATCCTTTCTTAGTAGTGGATGCCATGTACCTCAAGGTGCGTGAAGGCGACAGAGTTCGCTCTAAAGGACTGCTAGTAGCCGTTGCTGTGAACCATGATGGGCACCGCGAAATAATAGGTTTCAGGGTGGCTGACACGGAATCGGAAACCAGTTGGGGTGACTTCTTCTCTTCACTGAAGGAACGCGGTTTAAGTGATGTTCACCTTGTTACTTCGGACAGCCACAAAGGGCTGGTAAATGCCATCAGGAAACATTTCCAGGGTGCTGTCTGGCAAAGATGCCAGACACATTTTTCCAGGAACATGCTGGACATAACACCAAAATCATTGCAGCCAGAACTGAAGGAAGAGTTAAGAGAACTCTATGATGCGGTCGATCAGGCTAGTGCCATTAATATCCGAAACCGGATTATGGACAAATATGAATCCAAAGCTTCCAGAGCAATGTCTCTTTTGGACGATGCTTTTGATGACATTACCGCCGTCCTCAGTGTTCCTTTCAAATACAGGAAGCGATTCAGAACCAGCAATAGCATAGAGCGCCTGAACCAAGAAATTCGTAGTCGCGAGCGGGTCATTCGGATTTTTCCGAATGAGGCCTCCGTCATACGTCTCTTAGGTGCTTTGCTCATGGAGCATGATGAAAAATGGCAGACCGGACGAAAGTACTTCGAGATGGATTTATACTACCAAACACTGGCCAACTCTGATGAGAAAATATCCGCTTCCGCCGTTGCCTAATTTATAATACCGAGCGAATTTACACACAAAACTGGACTTGACTGTAATATTGGTGATGATTACTTTGATGAACTATTAGAATGTATTCGTGATATTAGAGCCTCAGAAAAAAGGTTTTATAAGAAAATCACGGACATCTATGCTTTATCTATAGATTATGATGAAAAGTCAGAAGAAGCTAAAAAGTTCTTTGCAACAGTGTAAAACAAGCTTCATTTTACCATTCATGGTCATACAGCAGCAGAACTCATTGAACAAAGAGCCGATGCTTCAAAAGACAATATGGGTCTTACCACTTGGAAGGGTGATAAGGTATGCAAAGGGGATATTACTGTTGCTAAGAATTACTTGACGGAAAAAGAAATATAATCCCTCAACCGTATTGTAACCATGTATCTAGATTATGCAGAAGACCAAGCAGAAAGACATAACCCAATGTATATGAAGGATTGGGAAGAAAAGCTCAATGCCTTTCTCAAATTTAATGAGCGTGACATTCTTACTGGTACAGGTTCTATTTCTCATGAAGTGGCTTATTATGAGCAGAAAATCAAAGAAAACCCTAATTGGGAACTGACAAAAATATATTCCGATGCCAGTATTAGCGGAACTAATATTAATAAATGTCTTGGCTTTTAAGAGCTGATTCGTGATGCCATGGCTGGTGAGTTTGACATGGTCATTACCAAGAGTATTTTTAGGTTTTGTAGAAATACTAAGGATGTTTTGGAATATACCAGACTGTAAAAAAAGCACAATGTTGCGGTATTATTTGAAAAAGAGAATATCAATATCTTCTCCATGCAAGTCGAAGTTGCTATGATTATGACAAAGAAACCAAAGAATTGGCCATCAATGCAGAAGAAGCAATGTTGTTGATTTGGGAAGCAGTAGATGAATTGCCAGGATAGTATCCAAAACTAACACCGAGAATGCTTGACTATGCTATCTGGAATCATGAACGCTAGTTGTAATTTGGAATCACATCATTTAAAAATTGAACTACATATAACTCCTTGCGTACCAATTTCATCTGTATGATTAATTGGACGGAATTATATATGGAAACTGCCCCTATACTAACACAATGTATAATACTATAAGAATGTACCAGTTGTTTGAGCTATATGCAAGTGACTATTACAGTGGAAAGGGGTCAGCTAGTGGGAGAAACTCTAAATAGAAAATTCAGTCCAAGTGAGAAAAAAGCTATGCAATTTGCTGAATTGAAGCATGAAGGTCAAAAAAGGATTGGTGGAGCCGACTACATAAATCATCCAATCCAGGTTGCAGAGTATCTTTACGACCACGGATACCGTGGGAAGTATGTATTTACTGCTTTTTGTCATGACTTACTTGAAGATACGAATGCAACCGAAGAAGAGATTTTTGATCTATGCGGTAGATTTACTAGGGATGCAGTTAAGTTGCTTTCAAAACTAGAAAACCAGGAAACTGAACAATACCTAAGTGAGATTAAGAAAAATGAAGTAGCATATGTGGTAAAGGTTGCCGATCGTATACAAAACTTGCTAGATTCTGAATTTGCAGACCTAGAATTTCGAGAGAAGTACGTAAAGGAGACAGAAGAATACTATCTCGAATTTGCGAAGGATAGCCCGTTTTACCGGGACCTTGTTCGTGTACTGAAATGTATTAAAATTCAGAATATGAAAGAGAAGAATATGGTAATGATTCATTCTGTGGAATTATTTCATATGCACGAGGATTTCTATGTGCTATTGGGATATGTACTGGAAGAGGAGCCTATACTCTTATCATGTCTTATTCACGAAGATTCAGCAAAATGTATTGGTGATGCTGAACGAATACCACTTGAACTGTATGCAATCCCCAAATCAGATGTAAAATTGTATCGGGATGAAAGAGCATACTTTGAGGATTCTGATAATATCTTCCATCATGAGTCAATAGCAGCTGGTTTAAAAAGCATTGAAATTAATGATGAGGTACTACCAGCTCCAGAATCATTTCTCACAGGAGTTGTGGAAGGTGTTATAGATTCAGAAATGCTAGGGGATGCTTTTGATGAAAATACTTATTTGGTATATGTACACTTACTAGGGATGACCGTATTGGTTGAGGTAAGCAAGAACGACATTATTGAACCAGCTGTTGGGAATATTCTTTCAGGAATCTTTGATATGTATGCAAGGGTATAGGGGGTAATGTTCTAATAGATATTTTTTATAATTAGCCTATTATATTTGAAAAATATGAGTACTCAAAAGGAGGGTATAAAATGAAGAATGATAAGAAGTTACCAAAAGGACTATCTGGTGTTTCAGGAGAATACTTTGTTGCAGCCGAGCTCTCGAGAAGAGGATACATCGCAGCTATTACATCGAAAAACACAAAGGACTATGACCTACTCGTATCCAATTTTGAGGATAGTAGTGAATCAGAGAAGACGTTAAGAATTCAAGTGAAAACAAACCAGGGGAGTCGTAAGAGTTGGTTGTTGAGTAAGAAGTGCGAGGATATTCGATCGGAGTCGACATTTTATGTTTTTGTGAATCTTAATGGTTTGGAGATTCCAGACTATTATATTGTTCCAAGTAATATCGTAGCTGAACAGATTACTGAATCACATAAAAAGTGGGTGAAAGAACCAGGACGTAATAACAAGGAGCATAAAGATACATCTATGCGCATGTTTAATGATGAAGAAGAATTGTATCTGAATAGATGGGACTTGCTTGATTTATGATTAAAAGGTTTAAGAAGCTTCTCTTTGCTATAATGATTGGTTGGGGGAAGTATTGCAATATAGTATTGTAAAAATCTAGTGGGAAGCAAATGAATGCATGATTTAATATCCGAAACTATGTTATACTAAATCTATAAGAAATCAGAATATAGGGGGCCTTATTAGGGCTCTCTTTTTTAAGAATCACAAATACCTATTAAATGAGGAATCAATGCTTTGCCAAAGCCATGGGCTATTATATCAAACAAGGATGCTAGACTATGTCATTTTTAACACAACTTGCAGTATATTTTAAGGGCGATATGAAAAGAAAAAGAATAATTGGTATTGTTGTTGCGTGCATTATGGTTATTTTGTTTGCAAGGTGTGGTAAAAGTTCGAACGAACATGTAGGTGAAGCAAAAAACCCTTCGGTTCAATTCATCAAGAAGGTGAAGATTACCATGGGTTATCGATAATTTTGAGGAAAAATGACTCAAGAATATTAAAACAGAATTGTTGGAAGAATTAATTACAGGTTGGATAACAAAAGATGGAGAGGTTGATGGTGATAACGACTATTCTCCTGATGTTTGGTACCCTGACGATGTAGAGGCGGTAACATACATTTCCAATAGCTGATGAAAAGTCTGCGTCTGTTGCTTCAAGTTCAGCAGAGCAGGGCAAACAGGGTGAAGTCCTAGAAGTAGGGTCTATAGAAGTGGAAAAGCTTATAGAAGATGAAAATACTATTGCAAAATCGATCTATGATGACGCGGTTGGAAAAATGGCCTATGATATATTCAAAGAATTAGATAGTCAAGGCTTTGAAGCAAAGTTTGCTTATGCTGTAATTAAGCAAGATTTTACTGAATCAATTCGAATTAACCCTCCTGAAGATGAAGATTTGTATATTCCTTGGATCATTACAGAAACAGATTCATTCAATGCTGACAGTAAGTGTGCATCATTTATAATAAACACACAAGAAAATATTGATCCTGAAGTAGAGGGCCAAAGTATAAAGGAAAAAATAACAGCTAGACTATCATCTACAAATGCATGGGGGACTTTAAGAAACTATGGGGACCAGGAATTTCCATATGGGTTTAAGATTAAACAGGTTAACGGAACGCTTGCAGAAATATTGGTAGACGAAAATACTTGGTTTCTTAAAGTTATGTGTGAAGTTAAAGATACCAATGGCTTGTGGCTTAAGAATCTTGTGTGTGAAGCAAGAGTAACAGGAACCGACGATGCACCAATAGTAACTTACTTTATCGTTTATTAATCCTTAATTTGACAGATTCGAATATAGTATATTGAGAGAACTTTTCTAATCTTGAAAAGGTACTCAAAATCTTCAAACACAAATAGAGCTAGAACACACTTTAAAATAGAAATGAAAGAAGGAAAGAAAATGTTTAAAATTAGGAATTTTGAAGACAATGATGATGTGAAAATTGTTGAAGAACTAGGTGCTTTTAAAGTAGTGGAGTACGAAAGAGATTTAAGTGTAGATCACTTAACCGCCCAAGCCGCATATTATGCTTCGGAAATGAATGTAAGGAGAAGACAACTGGTTGGCGATGTTAGTCTTTCCAACATTACTGTTCAGGCTGGAGCTATGCAATGGACTGTCGGTGACGTAAAAGCCACAACTGGCATAAGAGGAGTAGGAGATTTAATTGGAAAGGCTTTTAGAGGAAAGGTTACAAATGAATCTGCAATAAAGCCCGAATACATTGGTAGTGGTAAACTCGTATTAGAGCCAACATATAAGTATATTTTGCTAATTGATGTTGATGACTGGAACGGTTCAATAGTAATTGAAGATGGCTTATTTCTTGCTTGCGATTCAGAGTTGAAGCACAAAGCTGTTATGAGATCTAATCTTTCCTCTGCTGCGTTGGGTGGAGAAGGATTATTTAACCTTGGGTTTTCTGGTGGTGGAGTTGTAGCACTTGAATCTTATGTGCCAAGAGAAGAACTAATAGAAATAGAATTGACTGATGATGAGTTGAAAATTGATGGGAATATGGCGATTGCTTGGTCTGGTAGCTTAGGTTTCACAGTAGAAAGAGCAGGAAAAACACTTGTGGGTTCGGCCGCTTCAGGGGAAGGTTTTGTTAATGTATATCGAGGAACAGGAAAAATTTTGATGGCACCAGTTCTACGTTAAAGGGAAGTATTGTTGTTCAATATTCATCTAACAATTCGGTACCTTAATTGCAATAGCGACAGCACCACTTACCATATAGACTGAAAAATGTGACATGATTTATCATTGCAATTACAGAGTTGTTACGAGAGGAGATTTATCAGCATGAATAGAAACAAATGGATCAATATAATGGTGTGTTGTTCTTTGGTACTAAGTTTGTTTGTAGCAAGTCCAGTATTGGCATCGGAGAAAATCAGAGTAGCATTGGATGGAGATTATTTGGATTTTGATGTTCCGCCAGTACTTATTGAGGGGAGAACGCTAGTGCCGCTTAGAGCTATTTTTGAAGCGCTGGGTTCGACTGTTAATTGGGATGCTGAAACACAGACGGTCACTGGAAGTAAGGATGACAGTATTGTAACCCTTCAGGTTGGATCAAAGCAAGCAAGTGTTGACGGAGAACTGGTTATTCTGGATGTTCCTGCAAAGTTGATCGATGGACGTACTCTAGTTCCTCTTCGCTTCATAGCAGAAAGTATGGGGGCAGATGTCCAGTGGGATGGACCGAGCAATATGGTAACTATTCAGTCAAAAAGTCAGGATGTTTTTGGTGCGCCAACAGGGGTCAAGGTTAGCCAGATATCCGATACGGCCTTGGTACTTTCTTGGGATCAAGTGTTTGGAGCAGACTCCTACAGGGTATTGTCAAGCGTTGTGTCAGAGAACTATAGTGAAGAGGACTCGAACAACTACTCATGGAATGAAGGTGCATGTGTTTTTTATTACGACATGATACCTGGTGAAAGCTATTCTTACCAGGTTACAGCTGTTAAAGGCGATACACTTTCAGATTACTCAGAAGAGGTTATGCTAACACTAATTGATCATGAAATCACACAAGAAGATTTCGCCAGTATTCAACTCGATCTCATTCGCAACGAATCTGTGCTACAAATTGATGGGAAATCTATAATCTATAGTGATATAGAAGGATATTGGTTTGAGGAGGGAAATTTTCTGGGCATCACATTCTCATTCAACACACCGGATAATCTCTTGGAAGATATGTCTGAATTATTAACAGACTACCGTGAGGAAATCGAATTTTACTATGCCGATGTAGCAAAAATAATTAGTGATATCTACGACGTTGATGTGAATCTTGTACTACAATATGAGGGTGTTTATAACGAATACCCTGAAGCCTTTGAGGAGAGTAATCTTGCTAATGTGATACTTCAGGGGGGAGACAACTTATGGCTGGTTTATTATCCGTTCCTGTTTCTGGAATATCCTTATCTTAGCGAGAACTATTATATAACTTGGGCTGATGAGGGTGAATAAATTTGTTGTAGAGTAGTATGCTTTCCGTGATTTACTAGTAGAAGGAGGCAGCGAGTTAATACCTAAGTGAAAAGTGAAATTGAACCAGTGAATATACTGTACAATAAGTGAACATTAGCGAAATACCTGTCTACCCCCGGGGGACAGGTTTCGCTAAAGAGTTCAAACACCAACTTTGATTTGTTAAATAGTATAAGAGTTATGTGATAACGCATTGCATTTTATTAAACAATTTAGCATAAGAAAAGGCTACTAAACCTCTGGAATATCAGTGACTTAGAGTAAAATGTTATAAAAATGTTTTTGATTATATCTTTGGAAATATAACTTGCACTTTTTGTCTACCCTTTAGAGTACCGACGTAGCTTAGGATTGTTATAAATTGTCCAAGAAAAAGTCCGCATCCCCAGGTATTACAATTTTGCTTGACCAGAACAAACCGTCAATAGTATTATTTCTTTCCGATATTGCTTGCCTTTGAACATGCAAGTTACCCTTTGCAATTAAATCTATACAAATGCATTGACAGGATAAGTTAGTGGTGGTAAACTAATAAAAGTTAGTAGAGACTAACTCGGCAAGGAGGAATCATGATGGGTCTTACAAAAGGAAAGGTGAACACCACCTATGTTATTGGAGCAATCAAAACGAATCAAGAGGATATGCGCGACTTTCTATTCACACTTGGATGCTATCCTGGCGAAGAAGTCACAATCATCTCCAAACTCGCAGGCAATTACATCATTAATATAAAAGATGCGAGATACAGCATTGATGAAAGCCTTGCGAATTCAATTTTTGTATAGATGAATAGGCTCTTAAGTGAGCACTATTTTTTTGTAATAAAAGTTAGCCGCAGGCAACTAAATAGGAGGGAAAACATGAAAATTGCATTGGCAGGCAATCCGAACAGCGGTAAAACCACTCTTTTTAACGCAATTACCGGAAGGATTGAACACGTTGGAAACTGGCCAGGAGTGACGGTGGAAAAGAAAGAGGGCAACATTAAGCCAAGACTGAATCCCGAAAAGATTGACATAGTGGCAGTCGATTTACCAGGTGCTTATTCAATATCACCTTATACTAACGAAGAAAATATCACTAGAGAATTCGTCCGGAACGAGAATCCTGATGTTATCATAAACATCGTGGACTCCACGAACCTCTCTAGGAGCCTGTTCTTCACTACACAATTGCTGGAACTCGGTATTCCCGTTGTCGTTGCCTTGAATAAGATCGATATGGCAGTGGCCAAGGGTAGCACTATTAGGCTCGACGTGTTGTCACGCTACCTTGGTTGTCCCGTCTTCGAAACAACTGCGACCAAGGGCAAGGACAATGGTCTTTTTTTGCTCATGGAGAAAACGATTAAAGCTGGCAGGCGTGGAACACAACCTGCACCAAAGATTTCCGGTCTCAAGGAAGCACATTCCAAGCGCGAATACCATGCAGCAGACAGTCGTCGTTTTGATTTTGTCAAGAACATGGTAGAAGAAGTCGAACGCAAGAAAATAAGTCCTGCACAACAGACGCTACAAGATAAATGGGATAGAATCATTGCACATAAATGGTTTGGTATCGTCATTTTTGTGGGTGTTATTTGGTTCATTTTTTGGATGTCGCAAGCTTGGCTTGGCCCAATGCTCGCAGACACATTCGTGGGCGTGTTAGAAGCATTCCAAGGCTGGGTAGGTGGTCTTGTTGAAAATGCTCATCCTCTTGTACAAACACTGTTGGTCGACGGTATCATTGGCGGTGTCGTAGCAGTCGTCGGCTTCCTGCCGCTCATCATGGTCATGTTCTTCCTGATGGCTCTATTTGAAGACTGTGGCTATATGGCACGCGTGGCAGTAGTAATGGATCGTTTCTTCAAACGTATCGGCTTATCCGGACGATCTGTCATCCCGATGGTTATCGGTACGGCTTGTGCGATTCCTGGTGTCATGGCAACGAGAACGATTAAAAATGAACGTCAGCGCAGAACGACAGCTATGCTCACACCGTTCATGCCATGTGGTGCAAAGTTGCCCATCATCGCATTGTTTGCCGGAGTGTTTTTTTCAGATAATGCATGGGTTGGAACATCGATGTATCTACTAGGTATCGTTGTTATTCTGCTAGGTGCGGTAATTATTCGTAAGATCACAGGTGATACATCTCAGTCCTACTTTATAATGGAACTGCCGGAATACCGCCTGCCTAGCATCAAACGCGCAACAATTTCGATGCTGAGTCGTGCCAAGGCATTCATCGTCAAAGCAGGTACAATTATCCTTATTTGCAACGCTACTGTGCATATTCTACAGACCTTCAATTGGCAGTTACAAATAGTTGCTGAAACTGCTCCGGAAACGAGTATCCTTGCTTCGGTAGCCAACCCTGTTGCCGTACTCCTGATTCCACTTGGATTCGGCATGTGGCAGTTCGCCGCAGCTGCAGTCACCGGATTTATCGCAAAGGAGAACGTTGTTGGTACTTTGGCTGTTACGTTTAGTATTGCGAATTTTATCAATGTAGATGAGCTCGCACTCGTCGGAGAAACGGGAGCAGTTGGTGGAGTCGAAGCCGCTTTCGGGATTGCTTCAGTCACAGCACTCTCGTTCCTAATCTTCAACCTGTTTACTCCCCCTTGCTTTGCGGCAATCGGCGCAATTCGTGCTGAAGTGAATTCAGCAAAGTGGACATGGGGCGCAATAGGTTTTCAATTCGCGATGGGCTATACGCTCGCGTTCCTTGTTTACCAGATTGGCACGTTGATTACAACCGGCAATGTCGGAGACGGCTTTGCCGGAGGATTGATCGCTGTGCTTGCAATTGCTACCTTCATTGGTTTTCTGATGGCAAAGGTCGGAAAAAAAGACAGCACACCTGTCGTAGCAGAAGGAAAGGTAAGTGCATAGCATGTGGATTACATGGATTACTCTAGGTGCTATCATGCTTATTATTGCGGGTGCAATCGGTAAAATAGTCCGTGAAAAGAAAAAGGGAGTAAAGTGTATTGGTTGCCCTGCAGCTTGTAGTTGTGCTCGGAACAACCAATCAGCATATGATAATTGCGAAGAGTAAAGAATATAGTATCTCCAATATATGAATGAATCCCCCTAATGAGTCGTCGAAAGACGGCTCATTCTCCGTTAGGCAAACCAGTACGACTATTTCCGATGAACAAAATATGATAGAATATGTTCAAACATTATTTTATTGGAAGGAACAACATATGAATACGAACGAATCGCGTGAAATGTATTTGGAAGTCATTTATAGATTAGAGCAGGCAAACGGAGTTGTCCGCTCTATCGATATCGCAAAGGAGTTCGGATATACAAAGCCTAGCATTAGCCGCGCAATGGGCATCTTAAAGAAAAATGGTTATATCACGCATAGTCCCTACGGAGATGTATCGCTGACTGAAAAAGGCCGAGAAAAGGCGGTGCAGGTATATCGCTCACATCAGTTGCTTACAGAATTTTTTATCAAAGTACTTAATCTTGACCCCAAAACTGCGGAAGATGATGCCTGCAAAATTGAGCATGTGATTAGCCCCAAAGCGCTTAATGCAATTGAGAATCATTTGAAAAAATAGAGTGGAATTTCCCGTGTCAAACCAGTAAAAATCTTAATGTCTTTTATCTCCTTTTCACACACGTTTGGAATAAAAGTACATTTTCTGCATGGCCTCGATAAACGCGTATATGGAACATTTATAATTTCTACGCTTGTTAAGACTAGAAATTTGAATATCTTAGACAATCAAGCATTCTTAATTGCATCAGCGAATATACCTACTTTCGCTTAGATTGTAAATCGAGAAATAGTTGAGCTTCTATTCGGCAAACCTTAAAGAGATACTACATATGGCGAGTATTTGGCCTGAACTTTAGTAAACGGCTGTCTACCCCTGGGAGACAGGTTTCGCTAAAAGGCACAAACACCAACTTTCATTTGATAAAAATATAGGATTTATATTTCCATGCACGTCGAGACAGTCGTACTGCCGGTAAGATAATAGGAATAGAAACCCTTGGAAATACCGGATATGTGACATGCTCCTCTGTGACTTGTAATAACATAAATTAAGAAGGAGGGAGAGGTGATTATGAAATATGTAGGATCATGCCTTTGTGGTGAAGTTACTTTCGAAATAGAAGGAGATTTTGATAATTTTTATCTTTGCCATTGTGGGCGATGTCGCAAAGATACAGGTTCAGCTCATGCAGCCAATCTATTTTCTTCTACAGCCAAATTAAGATGGTTGTCGGGTCAAGAAAAATCTAAAACATTTAATTTACGTGGAGAAGGGCACATAAAAAGTTTTTGTACTAATTGTGGGTCAGCTTTGCCAAATATACAAAAGGATGGGAAATTGCTGGTTGTTCCTGCAGGAAGTATCGACAGTGATATTAACATTAAACCCCAAGGACATATCTATTACAAAAGTAAAGCAAACTGGGATACCGAACTTGAGAAAGTACCAAAGTTTGAAGAGCTCCCCAATGGATAATACATTAATCGTCTATGTATTTTGACAACGATTAATGCGGTGTCAACTGTTGTGTGCAAATTCATCAGAACCTGAATTAAATATGAAATCAAGCTGCTTGTAGTCTTTCGGTAGCAGTCAGTTCAAGCGTCTCTGGTTTGCCATACGATCTTCCAGTATATACTCAATGAGATAGCTGGTAACTAGTCGGACATAAGAATCCGTGGAAAGAAAAATACCAACCAAACTTGAACCCTTATGAATCTCAAGGTTGAGTCTTTTAATCATGTTGGTTGAAGAAATCTTTCGGGAGTCAATTCGAGGGAATTCATAAAATCTTATTGAGTCTTCATGTCCTTCTTCCAAGGTTTCAATACTAATCCATAAATAAATTCGCATAAGCTCTGGCAGACTATTCATCTGACTGAAGCCATATATTCTTATGTTTGGCAGCAAAGGTTTTCTTTTCCTTGGCTGGCACATGAGCAAAGATGTTTCTCATGAAATGAACCTTGCAGCGCTACCAGGTGATTCCAATGAATAATTCTTTTACTGAAGCGACCAGCCCTTTGCGGTATCACTGACGACCAGCCATGCTTTTTTAGGTCGCGTTCTTTTTGAGAGTCAAACATGTGAATTTAGCTAGCCTTGGATGGGTTCGACAGCTAGGATATCCTGAGTCCCAACGGCCCTGAGGCCACAGACAACGTGTACTGCCATGTTGGTAACGTGACCGTCATTCCTTATCTTTTCGTAGAGTGTGTCAACCCATAGAACAAGGTATCCTTTATCCAGGTTCCTGTTCAGAAAAGCATCCATCTCAGATTGTAATTCCATGGTAATACTACTGTTAACCTAGCTTCTAGATATAGAATCAATAACTAGGCTCATAGCTAGTCGTTCAATCTGTCTAGTGGAAACATCGTTTCGTTGATGAATGCCTCTTGGATAAGATTAATCTAAGCCACTTCGGAACGTTTTCTTTCAGTTACATAGAATGGTACTTATATCCGAGTAGTAAGAATTATAAATACCACTAACTTGTTGTGGTTAGGTAGTAAGGAGGAGTTATTATGCTGCATAGCAAAAGTACTATTGCAATTCCACCAGGTGCGACAATACATGAACAGCTTCTGAATCGAAGTATGAAGCAGAGTGAATTTGCGCAGAAGATGAATTGGTCTGAAAAACATGTTAGCAGGTTAATCGATGGACAAGTTGAACTGACTCTTGATGTTGCTTTGAGATTAGAGACAGTTCTAGGATTGCCTGCAAGTTTTTGGACTAATTTGGAATTGATTTATCGTGAAAAATTGGCGCGAGCAATCGAAGAAAATGAATTAGAAGGTGACGAAAACAAGGAGAACAGGCGAGAATGCTAAGAGCGATTACAGTCTTGCAGTATGGGCACAAAAGGCAAGAATTGAAGCACGTAAATATGATGTTTCACCAATAAATATTGATAAACTAAATAAGAGAATACCTAGAATTCGTGAAATGACGATTAAGAACCCAGAAGTCTTTTGTAGAGAATTGACTGAGTTACTTGCAGAATGTGGGGTAGCAATAGTATTCCTCCCGCATATAGGTGGTTCATTTTTGCATGGTGCGACTTTTTACGACGGAAATAAGATAGTGATGGGATTAACGGTAAGGGGTAAGTATGCTGATAAATTTTGGTTTAGCTTGTTTCACGAGCTTCACCATATAATTTCCGGACATATTAATGATTCCAATGGAACTAGTGAAAAGGACGAAAAAGAGGCTGATATATTTGCTAGGGATATATTGATCCCCCCTAATGACTTCGATAAATTCCTTGAAATGAATTGTTTTACAAAGAAAGATATTTTAAGATTTTCTAATGAAATTGGTATTGCTCCTGGTATTGTTTTAGGGCGCCTTCAAAAGGAAAATTATATACCATATGACAGATTCAATGACATAAAGAAAAAATACAAAATTGAATAATGATGAATTTGGGCATCTATTTCGGTAGGTGCTTTTTTGATGTAATTATGGGGAAAGCACATCAATATTCTGCTTCTGTCGAGAGCTTACAAGGTGAGAGATATTCTGGTTCGAATTATATTTTTCTACTTGGCTCAAAGAAAAGTGGAAAAAAAGTGAATGGGTTAATCACCATACAAACTACGTGTAGTGGTCATGTTATTTTGTATAACTTGGAAATGCCGACTTTTTCTTGGACTATTTATAATAGTCTTAAGCTATATCGCTACTCTAAGGGACTCTAGGCACCGAGTAACAATTTGATTTATTCATGATACCATTACAATACGGTATTTGATGATAACGCATTATTGAATTCAAGTCTAGAATTGAGATAGCTGATCGTTAATCAGGAGAGGTATTCTCTTGGTTGGCGATTGTTTATGTATTGTAAATAATGTAATGGGATATTTTTAAAAGCAAAACTATTGACACTGTGGTCTATTCTGAATAGACTTACCATATACAGTCTATTCAGAATAGACCAGGGAGGCTTATTATGAAAGGTTATAAACTCGGGAAAAGTGAAGAGAAGTTTGCAGAAATAATTTGGAAGAACGAGCCGATTGGTTCTGGCGATCTAGTGAAACTATGTGAAAAAGAAATGAATTGGAAGAAATCAACAACGTACACTGTCCTAAAGAAACTATGTGAAAAAGGTATCTTCCAGAATGAAAATGCTACCGTTTCATCTTTAATTAATAAAGATGCGTACTATGCAAAACAAAGTATACGTTTTGTCGAGGACACCTTTGGAGGTTCTCTTCCAAAGTTTCTGACAGCCTTTATCAGCAGTAAAAAATTAAACAAACAACAGGCAGAAGAGTTGAAAAGATTGATTGATGAGCATAAGGAGGTGTAGCAATGAGTGGGTTATTTCTATCTATTATAAATATGAGCCTTACTGCAAGCTACGTAATCCTTTTTGTGATACTTGTCAGACTGGTACTCAAAAAGTTTCCAAAAGGTATCTCTTATGCTTTATGGATTGTGGTTGCTTTTCGCCTTATAATACCATTCTCCTTTGAAAGCATGTTTAGTCTTATGCTGTGGAATACAAATACTGCTTTAATCCCCCATGATGTTATATACAATCAAAGTCCACAGGTTAATAATGGAATAGTAGCAGTGGATTCATTTGTAAACAACTCACTTCCAGCAGCGACTGTTGGAGGAAGTATAAATCCATTGCAGATTTATGTGGAAATAGGGGCATACATCTGGGTTTTAGGTATAATAGCACTGCTTGTCTATGGCTTTATTTCTGCTTTACGCTTACATAAACAGCTTGAAAGTGCAGAATTAGTAGAAAATAATATTTACAAAGCCAAGAATTTGAAAACACCGTTTGTTCTTGGCTTAATGAGGCCAAGGATCTATTTACCCCTTGGTCTTAGCATAGAAGAAAGAAGCTTTATTTTGCTGCATGAACAGACCCATATTAAACGAAAAGACCATATCATTAAGATACTAGCCTTTCTAATATTGTCCTTACATTGGTTTAATCCTCTTGTGTGGCTTGCATTTATATTGATGAGTAAGGACATGGAACTTTCCTGTGACGAAAGAGTGTTAAAAGAAATAGATGAGGATATAAAAAAGCCATATGCTAATTCATTATTGTCACTTGCTACCAGAAAGCATATTTTAAATGGAAGCCCACTTGCCTTTTGCGAGGGAAATGTAAAAGGGAGGATAAAAAACGTGTTAAATTATAAAAGACCAAAATTTTGGCTAATTGTGATCTCAATTATCATTGCTATGGTAGTTGGGATAGGACTGATAACAAATCCGAAGGATAAGGAAACAGATAAATTAGATCAAATCAACAGTATCGTATGGGAGATTATCAATAAAGATATAGAAAACTTGGAATCCAACCCGGAAGTAAAAATTATTGATAGTAAGATAACTCGTTTGGAATTGGTAGAAACTTTTGATGAATTAGTGGATACACCGATTGATGTATATGCACTGGAATACCGTCTACTTCCTGAAGATTTGAGCAAAGTAGCCCTAGCCGGTGGTATGGATTACGATGAAAACGGATGGCTTAAGGAAAAATCCAGCATGGGTAGTCCATTTTTAGTTGTATCCCGCGATGATGATTCAGTAAATTTTGTTGGAGTTCTTTGGACAGGTGAGCTGGGTGATACGTTATCCAGTCAGGAAATTGCAGTAAGAAGTTTATTAGAAGGATTAGAAAAGCTACCGCAAGAAATTTTTACCGGGAATCATAGTATCGCAAAATTCAAATTATCAACAGGTGAAATGGCTAAAGCTTTTTTATCACAACCTGCAACACAAGGAGAACATGGGATATGGTGTGTGGAAAGATGGATGGATGGGAATGGAAATATTTATTATCACGATCCTCAAAAGGAGAGCCTATTAAAAGACTATTATAATGAGTTGCAAATGCAAAGTGATAATGGTCATAAACCTTGGCTATTAAACCCATCAGAAGTTGCATTGGAATTTACTAATCACACCTTAGGACAGTCTGTTGAATTCAATAATATAGAATTAATAAATAATGCATCAGTGGAGGATTTTTTATCCTATAAATCTCAAAATAGCGGGGCAGAAAATCTTGAAAATGATTTAGGAGAAAAGATGAACTTTGGCTTTGATGTCGAAGGTAATTTATCTATTATTATGTCATCACCAAAGGCTTCTTCAAATCCGCAGGATTATATCCGTGCTCATAAAGAAGAATATGAAGAATTCATCAAATATGGCGGAGAGGAAGCTCTACAATATATGCTATCACAATTTGAAACTGAAAATGCTGAAGGATTACGGGGTCAAATCATGATGTTGTTATGTAAAGAACTTCTTGGTGTGAGAAATAATGTTTCTGATGAATCACTGTCTCCTCAAGAATGGTATACGGCTTTGAATATTCGGCAAGAGATTAATCTTCCAAACTTCGAGTACGATGGGCAGGACCCAATAGAAAAACTCGTATATGCTACAGAAATTGATAAAGCTCCGAATGACATGGACCGTGGCTTCACAGTTATTGCACCAAAAATCTTTGGGAGTTATGAGGAAGATAATCTATTAAAGGTATTCGCAACTACTTTTTATGCAAGATATTTGCTTTTTGATAATGTGTTATCAATGGATTCAGCCGGAATTATCCCGGTAGCAATCACGTATCAAAAAGATGAAAGTGGGGGTTACACATTGCTAACATATGAGCAAGCACGAGACGGCTCGGAATTTGCTTCTTCCATCAGGGAATATTGCACAATGCCAGTATCCGGTAAGGAAATCAAAGGGCTTGCAGATAAAATATTTACGCATTATGGAGATTATGAGGATATCCGTATTTTAATGCGTGAAAACTTATATAAGCATTTAAAGGAAAACGGCATTACGGATGCTACGCTTACCAATTCTCAAGGTGAGGTTGAATTTAACATGAAGGATTTTAAATCCAAACAATGAATTTTTGATGATGGAGTATGCTACCATGTTTTTGCCTACCGATAGCGGTAAGAAGGTTATGCTTCTTAAAACGGACACATTCAAAAGACATTCCTTCTGTCCTCCCGAGCCATGTGAAGAAGGTGGTATAGCTATCAAGGGTATAGAAGTAAAGTGTAGAAAGGTAAGTAAATAAGCGCTTCCCCTGATTTGTGACCTGGTTTTATAACAGAGGAGAATCACGACTTTATATTTTGGAGAACCTACCCAAAACTACAAAGCGTAAGGTTGAGTATGTGAGTTGACAAATTTTTTGTCAAAACACCGAATGACCTGAAGAACATAAGGATGCTACTTTGAGAGTGAATTCGTCTTATTTGGGAGTTTAAACAGTTTGGCCAATTTGAATAGCAGGTAATTTATATAATCACTATTTAGCCTTTTGCAAACAAGGGCTAAAAACATTCTTGCAAAAAGTGTAACCTGAGCGAATCAAACGGTGCTTATTAGGGTGAAGGGATTATTAGCATAGAGGAAAGGAGAGGAAGGCATTGGATGATAGAAAAATTGTAGAATTGTTTTTCGAGCGTGACGAAACAGCAATAAAACACACTACCGTAAAATACGGCAGACGGCTACGCTCATTATCACGGGGCATTGTGAAAGATCTCCAGACCGCCGAGGAATGTGAAAACAACACCTATTTGGAAACATGGAACTCGATTCCACCCAACGAACCAAAAGAGTACCTGTATGCATTTCTAGCGAGAATCATTCGGCATATCTCTTTGAACTGTTGTAGAGATCGTAAACGCTTGAAAAGAAGCGCATACATCTGCGAATTGAGTGTGGAGATGGAGCAATGTATTCCTGCTCCTGATGACTGTGAATGCCGGATTGACGAGATAGAGTTGAAACAGGCAATCAATAGTTTTCTTGTTGGGCTTGGTGCAGAAAAACGAAACATCTTTCTTCGACGCTATTGGTATCTGGATTCCATTGCTGACATTTCCAAACGCTTTGACTTGTCTGAAAGCAAAGTGAAAACTACGCTCTTTCGGAGTCGCAACAAACTCCGAGAACATCTTGTAAAGGAGGGTTACACGCTATGAGAGGACAGGAGCTTTTAGATAAAATGGAGCTTGTTGATTCCAAATACGTGGAGGAAGCCGGTGCCATGCCAGTGAAAAAGAATCTAACATGGATAAAATGGAGCGCAATGGCAGCTTGCTTGGTTTTAGTAGGTCTTGCCCTTATAAGCCTATTTCCTGGAAGAAGTAACGATATTGTTACCACTCCCTACATAGCCGACCTAGCGCCGATGGTTTATGTAAATGACAACGTATACAAACAATCCACAAAACAAATAGCATATGACGAGCCAAAAGAGGAGTTTGCCTATTTGGGAAAAGTTGAAAGTTATCTTGCCAATGATCAGGGAGTACCAAAAGAGAATTTACAATCCAACACCCGTATCCTTGGAGCCCCAATCTTTCAGTATGGCAACGATATTGTAATTCAAATCAAGGGCAAATACTGGCTGTATGAACTTCTTAGTGATGAGAGTGAAGATAGTATTTCTGAACAAGAAAAAATGGAACTTGATCCTACCTATACCGCAGAATAATTCTACTTGCAGACAGGAAAAATGAGCATAATATGTCGTAAGCCAAATTCAAATTTATCAAGAAACTGTAATAAAAGAGCTTTTGTCCTGGCTGAAAATAAAATAGTTCACGATATAACCACCATCGCCTCCAAAATATGAAAAGCCTTGCCGCACAGACATAGCGTTAAGCAGATAAGCTCTTCAAAAAGGAGTTCAATCGCATGCTTGAGGACTGCAAATCACCTGGTTTGAAAATTATTCTTACCACTAATATTAGTGCATTTGGAAGATATATTGGAAATACTCGATACTTTGGTTCAGGTAAAACTTCTGCTAGTGCATGTAAATTTTGCCAGGAGCATATCATATGGTCTTGTTCATTCATCGTATCTTTTGAAAAGACATGATGAATGATAGATCCTTGGTGTGCTTAGAAAGAACATATACATTGGGGGATAATTCTATACATCAACTTGTATTTCTAGAAGGCTAGTTGATATGATAGACACAATAAAGTATTTTTAGCATTAATTTGGTATAATCAAAAGGACTTAATTAATCAAAAGAGGATACTATGCTAACTATAATATTTATATGTTTTGCGGGATTTTTTGGAGCTTTTATTGATGCTATTGTAGGAGGCGGTGGACTTATTACAGTCCCAGCCTTATTGGCAGCGGGTTTACCAACACATATCGCTTTAGGCACCAATAAGTTTGCGGCAAGTTTTGGCACGATGTCAAGTTCATATCATTATTATAGGAGTGGAAATATAAATTTCAAGCTGCTAAAATTTCTGGTGCCCTTATCTTTAATAGGTTCAGCACTTGGAGTAAAGACAGTGCTTAGCATTGAACCAAAATATCTATCAATTCTGATTATCTTTTTAGTATTCTCAATTATTATCTATACAGCCTTCAAAAAGAAACTAGGACTAGAAGAAAACTTCAAAGGCATCGTATTTGAAACGGTGGCGAAAGGCATGCTACTGGCTCTTGCCTTAGGTTTCTATGATGGCTTTTTCGGACCAGGAACTGGTTCCTTTTTGATATTTGGACTGATATATATTTTTGGGTATGATTTTAAAAAGGCATCAGCAAATTCAAAAATACTAAATTTAACAAGCAATTCCACCGCGTTTATCTTATTTATGCTCAATAGACAAATCAACTATTCTATTGCACTACCGATGGCGTTGAGTATGATAGTTGGCGCAAAGTTGGGTTCTCATATGGCAATAAACAAAGGTTCAAAATTTATAAAACCAGTATTTTTAATTGTGTCCTTGTCATTGGTTATAAAAATGATATTCGATTTGTTATAGAAAATAAGGTGGATTCATTATCAAAGTTGGGCTCTGGCACAAGCAGTAATATCCTGCATTTTGTAAGTAGTAAACTTGGAAATCAAGTAGACCAAGGCAATGTTTTCAAAGTCACTACATGTGGAGTGCGTGACATTGATGTCTAGAGTTGAGAAATAGAAAGCTGAAAAGTGTAGTAAATAAGGGGTTCTGTGTATTCTGCTGATTTGCAGAATGGCAGAACCCCCTATAAATAGTTACTTTGTGGGAATATATCCACTGTGAAAAAGTTGCATAGTTGAGTAGACAGGATTGATTTTGGGTAGGTTGAGTAGATAGGATAGATGTGCTAAAGTAATCTTATTAGCCTAATCAACATATGAGATAAATAGTGGTATTTTAATTAGACTGTTATAGAGGAGCGTTAAACTGATAAGTTAATTAACAATTAGATAATTTATATTGAATGAATAGGAAGGGATAGATAATATGCTTAAAAAGTTGAATAGTATTTTAAATATTGTAATGGGTTCATTTGTTGGTGTATTCATAGGTCATAGCATATATAAATATTACGATTATGTAAAACGCCCTGATTTATATATGATTCAATCGGCACCTTGGTATACGAGTATTAAAATATATGGACTGGGCACTGCTGTAGTTTTATCAATTGCGATTATTCTCAAGTTATTAATAAAACAAAAACAGAAGAACATTGAACTATGAGTAGATTCATTCTGTAAATTATTGTATATCAAGAGATAAGGGGTTTATGGAGGTGGTACAATTGATTTACAATCCAAAAGTACAGTTTATACCAGCACGCCTGCCTAAAAGCGAAATACGTGTTGCTATTTATAGTCGTGTAAGTTCGAATAGTATGGACCAATTAAATAGTGTCACAGCACAAATTTCAGCACTAACAAGGATAGTAGCTTCTGTACCTAAGTGGCTACTTGTTGATATATATATAGATATTGCCAGTAGCAAGACGGGCTCATCAAGAAAAGAATTTAACCGTATGCTAGAAGATTGTAAATCTAAAAAACTTGAAATTATTATCACAAAAAATATAAGTAGATTTGGCAGAGACACAGTTGAAGTATTAGAAGCCCTTCATCAACTAAGGCTACTGGGTATCAGGGTTATATTTGAACAAGAAAATCTAGATACAGCGGATACAGATAGTGACCTCATGATTTCTATCATCGAAGCTATAGCACAGGCTGAAAATGAATCTAGAAGTGATAATATAAAATGGGGTATTAAACAAAGAGCAGCACAAGGCACTTCAAAGCTTTATAATCGTAAATGCTATGGTTATAAAAATGATGTTGATGGTAGCCTAATCATAGATGATGAAGAGGCTAAAAATGTTAAACTAATATTTGATTTATATTTGCAAGGAAAAAGCATCATAGGAATCATTAAAGAATTATCGAGACTTGATATTAAATCTCCAACAGGAAAAGATAAGTGGAGTAAGCGTACAATTGATGTAATGCTTAGCAACGAAAAATATATAGGCACAGTTAGGTTATTGGATAATGGAAAACATGAAGCTGTTTATTTATGTGAGGATAACAACCCTGCAATTATTTCTAAGGAAACATTTCAAGCAGTGCAGATAGAAAAAACTAAAA
This sequence comes from Clostridia bacterium, assembly GCA_016887505.1. Classification (NCBI taxonomy): domain Bacteria; kingdom Bacillati; phylum Bacillota; class Clostridia; species Clostridia bacterium. The sequence goes on from CP069393.1 coordinate 50,101, forward strand.
GAAGCAATGTCATTAAAGGCGAAAATGGAGTACAAAGAAAAAGTAAAAAATATAGTTCTAAGAAGGGATAAAAACTATGAATATTATCAACATAAAAACATGGAACGTCAATTGGTTCAGAGGAATAAAATCATGTTCAAAATATAATAAGAACGATCAAAGTGAAGATAGCTATAACGATATTACAATTAATATAAAAACTTTTTTAAATAAAGAAAATTCAGCAGTTTTTCTTCAAGAGGTTCCATATAAGATGAAAAATAGTAATTGCTGGTGATTTTAATGCTTTTATTGGTTGCAAGGATACGTTGACAGAGAGTAAATATATACAATTATGCAGAAGTGCAAAAGATTTAGTGTCAGACGATACACCTACTTTTATTGGAGAAACTGCAATCGACCATATCTTGATTAATTATAATTCAAATCAGAATTTCAATGTGAAGATTCAAGATGAATGCAAATGGAGTGATCATAAATACATTGAAGTTGAATTGAGATATTAATAAGTGAAAAAATAGCCTAATTAAAAAACGACTAGATGACTTGATAAGAAGGATGAAAATCCATATAAAAACTTGATTTTATAAGTATTTGCCATAAATGTGAAATAGCCTAAGTATTTCACGTTGAGTGTGCAGTATTGATGTCACGGTTTGAGAAGTTAGAATGTTGAGAAACCCTGACATTAACCTTTTCACTTTCCTAGGGTGTGAAAGTAAAAGCCGAAAAACAATGCCGCTTTGCTCTGTGGCGACAAATGGAGATAGGCTAGGAGTAGTCGGTTTAGATGTAGTTTGAATTTGGAGGGATTGTCTGGTCAGGATTGATTATGAAGCCTGAGTCTTTCGCAACTGCGAAATGAGATAGTTAACATAATGAAATTTGAATAGAAAATGATTAATTTTAGTTTGGTGGAGGATTCGATTCGTGACACAAATATTTTTAGGGTATATATTGGCATTTTTTCATATTAAAATAAATGGATTTGACCTATTGCCCAATTTCTTAGGATATATATTTATTGTTGTAGGGTTAGCAAAATTAGAAGGGATACACTTTAAGAAAGCCAAACCATTTGCAGTATTTATGGCAATAAATTCACTATTGTTTACCATAGGTGGTTTAATGGGGCCATCCTTTGACGGAGACATATTTGCTTTTTACAATTTGTTTACAGCAGTCATATGGATTTACACATCCTATCTTATTGTTTTAGGTATAAAAGACTTAGAAATTATTACAGGCAGGCAACTTGGCTTTCAAAAGTTATTTACTATATGGAAAATACAAACTATCTTGCAAGTGATAACGAGGCTGTCCATTTTTACACAAAACGAAATATTAATGTATCTAGCATCAATGTTTACACCAATATGGATTGCGATGAATGTGATTTATCTTGTCTATTTTTATAGGGCAAAAACAATATATGAAAATAAAAATGATTCAAACCACATAAAGGTAGATGAAGCGATTAAGCCGGAGTCTGTCAAGAAATTGGTGTAAACTTCCTTAAAGATTTTTCTTAACTCAATTCGTGGAAGGTCAAATACGTCCCTCGAAGTGAATTGCTAGCTGATTAATAATTTTACCCCAGTCCCGAGTCCTCATAGTCCATTTCTTGGTTATATCAATCATTGCCAGATACAGCATTTTCAACAGGGCATCATCGGTTGGAAACACACTCTTGGATTTCGTGACTTTGCGTAGCTGGCGGTTAAAGCTTTCGATGGCGTTTGTTGTGTATATCATCCTTCTGATTTCAGCCGGATACTCGAACATTGTTGCTACTTCATCCCAGTTGTCTTTCCAAGGTTTTACCGCGATATAATACTTCTCGCCCCACTTGTCTTCTAAATCTTGTAGAGCGTTCAAAGCGGAATCTTCGTTGATTGCTTTGTAGATTGGTTTAAGATCATTGACGAATGCTTTACGGTCCTTCCAGGACAGGTATTTCGTTGAATTGCGAATCATATGAACGATGCACCGCTGAATTCTGGTGTCTGGATAAACAGCCTGTATTGCTTCTTTAAAGCCATTCAGTCCATCGATAGACACTATCAGCACATCCTTAACACCACGATGCTGCAAATCAGTTAACACTTTAAGCCAAAATTTACTGGTCTCATTTTCTCCGACCCACATACCTACAACGTCCTTTTTACCGTCCAAATCAATACCTAGTATGATGTAGACTGCTTTGTTGACTATCTTTCCATCCTGACGGACTTTGTAGTGGATGGCATCCATGATTAGGTGGGCATAAACCTCTTGTAGTGGGCGTTGCTGCCATTCCTTTATTACAGGTAATATTTTCTCAGTAATCTGTGAAATCATGGTTGGTGATACATCAATTCCGTAAAGGTTATGTAGATGATCCTGAATGTCTCTGACAGTCATCCCTTTGGCATACATGCTTATGACCTGGTCATCAATACTTGAAACATCACGTTGGTTTTTCTTAATGATTACAGGTTCAAAATCCCCATTACGGTCTCTAGGTATGTCAATTTCCATTTCTCCATAATCGGAACGAACCTTTTTAGAACGAATGCCGTTACGGCTGTTTGTAGTATCCTTGTTCTTATAGTCATACTTGCTATATCCGAGTTCATGATCCAGTTCAGCTTCCAGCATTTCTTGCATGATGTCTTTGAATTGTGCTTTTAGTAGGGACTGGATGTCTTTGACATCCTTAAGCTCGCCTTCTTTCATGAGTTCGCGGATCAGTTGTTTGTCGATGAGTTTTTTCTGGGCCATTATAGTGTTCCTCCTTGAAGATAGATTTAGTTTATACAATCTCAGGAGTTTACACCAATTATTTTACACCCTCTTAAGCCGAAACAACGCAAATCAACAATAAAAAAGGCTCTACTTATTTTTGTAACTTCCGTAATCCTATTTGTGTTTTTATGGGCTAAGGGAGTATTTTATATCATCGATGTACAAACTTCTCCAAACGGTAAAATAACGGAAATCGTTTTCAGTCAAGATGTCTCAGGTACTTTTCCAAAAGATTCGGGGATCACTATGCTTACCAAGGGCAGCTTCCAAGGCACAACTGTATACGAAAATGCTAGTTATCTTAATATGTGGTGGTCACCTTGCAGTAACTATTTGGTGAAATCTCTTGTGGATGAAGAGCCCATTCTTATCTTAGATAGTTTTAAGACAAATAGTGGATCAAACCTGAGTACATATATTAGAATGAGTATGGCGTCATCTAAGGAATTCACAAATCTTATGACAGATGAAAAACAGTGGAAAACCATGGAAGTTGATTTTATGAAGTGGAATGATGAGCAAGGTAGTATGACGGTGAACTTTGAATTTGAAGATTACACAGGCAAACGGCAAAAGGGGTACTTGGATTTTAATTGGGAAACGGGCGCTATTTCTAATATTGTATTTGAGTAAATGCTATGAGCATCAAAAGAGTAAGTCAAACTTCAATTAATCAAGGGAACAGGTATGCCGTTATCTTGCCTGATTGATACGAAGGCTCTAATAGAGAGTAGTGGCTGTAAATATTATAAGTTGTTCTAAAACTCGTTAATTGTGTACACGTAGCAAAGAATATTTCAGAGTCATTTGTAAAATAAACTGGATAGATTGCCTTAGGTAAGAATTTGGAGGGTATTCTACTTATGAAAAAATATATTGCTTTTCTACGCGGCATAAACGTGGGAGGAAAGAACAAAATTTCTATGTCTGAATTGAAGGAACTGTTTGAGCAGAACGGATTTCAAGAGGTAGTGACATATATAAACAGTGGAAATATAATTTTCTCCAGTAGTAATACCGATGAGGAAAAGCTAAAAGAAGAGTGTGAAAGATTAATATCTAATAAGTTTCAACTGAATATTCCAATATTTGTTATCTCTTTTCATGACCTTTCGACTGCGTTTAATAATGCCCCACAATGGTGGGGCAAGGATACAGATTCAAAGCATAATGCAATCTTTATAATTCCCCCAATTGGTGTGGATGAAGTATTTAGCCTAGTAGGTGCAATTAAGCCTGAATATGAAAAAGTTGACCAATATAAAAGAGTCGTTTTTTGGTCAGCACCTATCAAAACTTTATCAAGAACACGGTGGTCAAGGATAGTGGGCTCGTCTGTGTATGGAAATATCACGATTAGAAATGCCAGAACAGTTAAAAAGATATTACAGCTTGCAAATTGAATTGGATAGAAATTGAATAGGAAAGTATGAGTTCGCGTTTAGATGGGCTCATCACCTTGTCTAGTGCCAGAACAAGAAAAGCCTGTTGCTAGGCAATGCTAGCTAACACAGCAACAATCTCCGGTCTCGCTTCTATCTTTGGCCTTGTTTCCCTAAAGCTGAAGCAAGGGCGATATTTGCTAAATTCGGTTTTTTAAGGTTATATTGATTTATAGAAGGATATATTTTTTAAGGAGGAAAATGATGAAATTAATTTCATGGAATATTGATTCATTGAATGCAGCACTTACAAGTGATTCAGCACGTGCCTTGTTATCTAGAAATGTACTAAATACAATAATGGTACAGGACCCAGATATTATTGCCCTACAAGAAACCAAGCTATCAAGTAAGGGGCCTAGTAAAAAACATTTGGAAATTTTGAATGATATGTTTCCGGATTATGAACTCGTTTGGAATAGCTCAGTTGAACCAGCACGTAAGGGCTATGCAGGGACCATGTTTTTATATAAGAAAAAGTTGGAACCATCGGTTAGCTATCCAGCAATTGGAGCACCTGGTACCATGGATTCAGAGGGCAGAATTATCACCCTTGAATTTGATGATTTTTTTGTAACGCAGGTTTACACACCGAATGCAGGAAATGGTTTGAATCGTTTGGAAGACCGTCAGATTTGGGATAGCAAATTTGCAGAATATCTTGAAGTGTTAGATAAGGATAAGTATGTTATTGCCACAGGTGATTTTAATGTAGCTCATAAGGAGATTGATTTGGCTCATCCCAATAGTAATCGTGATTCAGCTGGCTTTACGGATGAAGAACGCCAAGGTTTCACTAATCTTTTAGCCAAGGGCTATATTGATACCTTTAGATACCTCCATGGTGATATAGAAGATAGATATACTTGGTGGGCTCAAAGAGCAAAAACAAGTAAAATAAATAATTCTGGTTGGAGAATTGACTACTGGTTAGTAAGTGAACGTATAGCAGATAAGGTTGTAAAATCTGAGATGATTGATTCCGGACCAAGACAAGACCATACACCCATACTCCTTGAAATCGACTTGTAAAATATACAAATCTTGCCTAGCATAAAAGTAGACCTTTATAAGTCCATAGCAATGGAAATTTCCAGAGAAGTGGCTCTAGTCGAATTCATCAACAAGGAAATAAGGTGCTATTCAGTAGATTTGGGCTGCGATAATTAATATAAAAATAAGATTGTGTACGTGTAATTTAAAGCGTTATTTTAAATTACACGGTTTATTTGTTCTTTCCTAATATTCCGTTTGATCTAAAATTATACCTTGGATTAAGGTGATTTTTGACTAGGTTCACATACATTTCATAGGATGAAGGGCGTAGCCCTGCAGGAAGAGCTGGAATACCACCGATATAAGAGGTCATTAAAGATCTAGTGCACAGTGGATTGGATAATGGGTGTTGGCTGATGCAGATATGCTTTGATGTTTCCGAGCTTGTATGCTCAGATTAGATGTAGGATGAGATAGAGTATTATTTGAGTTGTGCTTAAAAAATCAATTCTAAGCAAGTCCTAGAATTGTATTTAGATATATGGCTTCCATACTGTTTTGTCAGAGATAAATTTTATCGAAGGAGGAAAGACCATGAAAAAGAACACGAAAAAATTTACGATTCTACATTCTAATGACATGCACGGGGATTTCTTAGCAGAGGCTAGACAAGGGAGTGGCCGCCTTGTTGGGGGACTTGCCCTTCTTTCAGGGTATCTGAATAAAGTCAGGGAAGAAGAAGAAAATGTTATTTACGTTGTTGCTGGGGATATGGTACAAGGTTCTCTAATTGACTCTGAGTATAAGGGTGTATCCACAATAGAAATAATGAATTATCTCTCACCAGATGTTGTAACCCTAGGAAATCATGAATTAGATTATGGTCTTCCTCATCTTTTGTTTCTTGAAAAAGTAGCAAATTTTCCGATTGTAAATGCGAATCTCTATATGAAAAAATATGGGAAACGGTTGATGGAGCCATATTTTATCATGTCGATAGCTGGGTTTAGCATTCTTTTTATTGGAGTTATTACTGAAAAAGTAATGGATGCACTAGCTCTTGATCAATTGATTGGAACCTTTGTGTCAACTGAAGATGCGGCAGAAGAAATTGGAAAGATATGCAATACCTATAAAAATAACGACATAGATTTAACCATTGCACTTACCCATATTGGTTTCGAGTCTGATATTGAATTGGCTAAAATGTTAAAGCCCGAATGGGGTGTCGATATGATTATCGGAGGCCACTCTCACACAATTTTAGAACAACCGGAAAAAGTCAATGATATCTTGATTACCCAGGCTGGCGTTGGCACAGATCAAATTGGAAGGTTTGACATTGTTGTAGACGATGATACAAACTCAATCATTGAGTGGAAGTGGGAATTGGTTCCAATAAACAATGCAATTTCAGAAGTCGACAAATCCCTGCAAGACTTTATTGATAATTATAAGAATAAGGTCGATGAAAAATACAATGTCATTATTACTCGTTTTTCCGAAAAACTTACTCATCCGAGAAGAGAAATAGAAACAAGCCTGGGCAACATGATTGCGGATGCCCTGGCAGATGTATCGGACACAGAGGTGGTTCTTATTGGATCAGGTTCGATTCGGGTGAATGAACTTGGACCAGTGGTTACCTTGGGTGGATTAAAAGCATGTTTTCCCTACGATGATAGTTTAACAAGGTATTCTATCACGGGAAAACAGTTAAGAAGGATATTCTCTTATATTATGCGGCTTGAAAATAGGGATGGAGAAGGCGAATGCTATCAGACGAACTCTAGAATTAAGGTTGTCTACTCTGATTTGTCATCCGAAATCGTGTCTATTACCATGGACGGGATTCCAGTAGTTGATGACCAAACATATACAATAACCTTGCAAGGTTATCATTTTGCCAACTCTAAGGCAAACCTTGATATTTCGAACGAAGAACTGTTGGCTTTAGAAGGTTCTACAGTAGTTTCTACGTCAGCCTATCAAGTCCTGGAAGAATGGCTTAGAGACCATCAAAATGGAACAAGGAAAATTGAAGGACGCATTGCTTACGAACCAGTCAGTTGAATTCTTGGATTATCTAAAATCGGCCCCCTTATTTCGAATCGTAATAGGTGTGGCGAATATACTTATTTCTAGTACTCTAACGGAGTAGCTTTCGTTTGAGGTTACATTAGAATGATAGCAAGTCATCAGTCACTTTGCTTCGGTTTGTTTTGCACGGACCAATTCGAAGTGTCTGATGATTTTTTGTGCATCTAGTTAATTGTCAATAAAATGATTACATCCTTTAGAAGAGTTAGTGTCAAGTTTTCAGACTAGATACATGCTCCAAATTTGGCCCCATAAGATTGCTTATAGCAATCAGTACCACCTTCCAATGAACGACTGATGTAAGAGAAAACATCCTTACTATTTTACCGATTGAACAGATTTGTTGCCTTTGGCAGATAGAAGTTTGATTGGCCCTTTTTTATAAGAAAACGGTATATATTCTTGTGTGATGATGGTGTATGATGTGGATATTCCATAGAAGTTATCCAACTGTAATTTTTTTATTTTGTAGTGAAATAAGTGTATTACAGTTAGAACTACTATGGAATTTTTTTTAAGATTCTTTACAATTCAGTAAAAATTGAGAAACAAAAAAAGAGAGCTAGGGAGATGATCTTTATGAATAATAATAAATCCACAGCAGGTATTTTGGCACTGTCCTTATTGTCAGGTGTATTTTTAACAGGGTTTACCTATCAACAAGGCATAGAAAACGTCTACTATGAGACCCAATCGGAAATTTTTGATAATACCACCTATTACGAACAATTAGCGGGTCATAGTGTTAATGGGATTGAAAGAGCCTATTATGTGCAAGCAGATACGAATGATACGGAGTTAAAGCCCTATGTATTTGAAGGGGAGGTTACCGGTACATATACGATGGATACCATGATCAACACTATAGAAAATCAGGGTTACACGGTAGTAGCCGGAATCAACGGAGACGTTTATGACACTGCCTCTGGAGTTCCAAAGGGATTAAGCATTCATGACTATAAGATTAAAACTTCGGGCTATGCTCCAGAATATGTGATAGCTTTTGACGAAAAAGGTCTTGCTTCCCTGGAAAAAGTAAATCTGAGATATACACTTAAAGGAACGATTAACGTTCCTACTGTTGCTACGACGACTTTTACCAATCCAATAATCCAGGAAGGACCAATTAAACTGGAAGAAAATGTGATTGAGCAGCCAAAAATTATATCTATACCAACTGAGTATAATGCAGATATCGGCTACTTTAACGTCAAACAGGGTGGGGCTAAGGCCTTACACCTGTTTAACCGCCAATATGCACCCTCAACAAAGACTACAAACAATTCAGTTGAAGTAGTATTAGATGCGGGCTCAGTCGAAGGTGCGAAACTGACGGTGGGAGGCACAATCACGGCGACTGTTGTCGAGGTTAAGAATGATTGTCACAATACACCGATTGGTGACAATCAATTGGTGCTGTCAACAGTGACAGATTCGGCCAGTGCGCTTAAGCTCGCTCAGCTGGTTCCTGGAAGTAAGGTGGAACTTTCCGTATACGACAAAAACAGTGGAAATCTAGCAAACAGTAAGGAAGCAATTGGCGTGTATTATGTTCTTTACCATAACAATCAATTTGTTTCCAGTGGAACGAACATAAATCCGAGAACCATTATTGGTATCAAACCAGATGGAACACTCTTACTATATGTGCTTGATGGTAGACAGTCGGGATTTTCGGAAGGTCTTGGCCTGACAGACGTAGCAAAACACCTGGTTGACTTGGGTTGTAGCACTGTTGTGAATATGGATGGGGGCGGTTCCTCGGTCATGGGTGTCAGAGAAGGAGGAATTGATTCCAAGGCGGTTATGAAGAATTCACCCTCCAGCCAATCCCAGCGTAAAACCACCAACGGCTTGTTTCTAGTATATGATCTACGTGGAAATTCCGACGTGGTACATTTACACACGTATCCTAGTCAACCTTTGGCCATGCCGGGGGCAGATATTCAGCTGAGAACCTATGCATCCAACAATCAATATGAGCAGGTCGCCTTGAAAAAAGATGTAGAATACAGCCTTGATTCTGGTTCGGGTAGCTTTGTTGATAAAAATGGTCTCTTTACTGCTGGAACTACCACCGGTACTACCATCATTGAAGCGGAAAGCGATGAACTTAGTACAAGGACAAAAATCGATATTCAAAACAATATTACCTTTACAACCAATGTGCAGAGTCTAGTCATCGATTCGGAAGAAAAACGCGACATCAATGTAACAGCAAAATTTGGCTATGCTCCAATCGCAAGCAAGGATAGTCTATTTACATGGACCTGCGATTCGATCATTGGCACGATTGATGTAAACGGACTCTTTAAAGCGACGAATGAGTCTGGGATATCTGGAAATATATATGTAGAATATAACGGAGCAAAACGGACCATACCTGTACAGGTAGGTGTTGCCAGCATTGATTTTGCGGATACAAAAACACATTGGGCAAGCAATTATATTGGTAAGCTTGCGGCGAGAGGAATTGTAAATGGCGTAGATAATAAATTCTATTTGCCGGATGATTTTCTTACAAGAGCCCAATTTTTAACGATGTTGGCGAATACAATTTCTGGTTTAGATGTAGCCAAAGCGACTCCTGCAGGTTTTACGGATGTACCCACTACGCAATGGTATACCAACTACGTCAATTGGGGTTTTGAAACAGGAATTGTAAGAGGAATAGACGATACCACCTTTGCGCCGAATGAAAAGATAACCAGAGAGCAAATGGCTGTCATGATGGATAATTTCACGAATAGTATTGACTTGGTTCTGCAAAAAACGGATGCGACAGTCTCCTTTACAGATGGAGTACGGATTAGTCCTTGGGCTGCCGACTCTGTAGACAAAATCGTATTTGCAGGTATCATGCGTGGATACCCTGAAGGAGATTATAAACCGCAGGGAGATGCAACACGGGCAGAAGCAGCAAGCGTTGTTTACCAATTAATCACAATACGGGATAAATATGCAAGGCAGTAATTATTTTTTCACGCCGCAGACGATGCTCCTTACGTCGCCTCGTGTAATCTGATGATATTGTCCACAGACATACTAGCTTTATCCAAGGATTGGCAATACTTTATGCATCGCCTTGATTTTTTGGTTAGCTAAGAGTCATGTGATATAAGTACAAAACTAGGAGAAAATGGAATTAGAACCTTTTGAAAATGCCGGATGATGGATATTTTCAAAGGGTTCTTTTTTTCGGCTAAAGATATGAAATGTGTTCAAGGTGAGTTACAAGAAGATTATTGACTTGTGAATTGATTGAACTAAAAAACAGTGTATGTGTGTTTGGCAAGTAGAAAATACAACTTTTGGCAATCATAAGTACAATTCGTACAAACCTACTAAAACTACTTCATCAGGGAGTTACGCATACGGTAACTTTCACCTGTAAATAAAAGCATATGGGAGTGGTGGACCAAGCGATCCACAATGGCTGCTGTCAGCTTTTCATCAAACAGGAAGCCCTTCCATTTGCTAAATTCAATGTTGGTCGTAATTATGATGCTCTTGTATTCGTAGCATCTGGATACGATGTCGAAAAGGAGCCGGGCGCCTTCTTGGTGCAAAGGGAGATAACCCCATTCGTCCAGGATTAGAAGCTCCGCATCGTCAATCTTCTTGTAGAGCGAGGCTAGCTTTCGACCTTTGGCCTCTTCCAGTAATTGGATTAAGTCATGCACCCGGTAGAAAACTGCTTTCCTACCTTGGTTAATGGCATTCACACCAAGCCCAATGGCAAGGTGCGTCTTGCCGGTGCCGACAGAGCCATATAGGATGAGATTCTGAGTGTCCTCAAGAAAGTTTAAATCCAAGAGAGACTCGCGATTTAGCCTCTCCGGGAACTGTATGTCATCGAATCGGTAATCGGTCAGTGTTTTTTGTACTCCGAAGCCTGCAGCCTTAAGGTTCCGTAGGCGCTGCTTCTCCAAGCGGTCCTGGTGCATTTTCTCTAGTAGTTCTTCCAGGAACTTCTCATGGGTTTCTGCAACAATTTCCGGATAAATCTCATGTAAGGAACGCGAAAGCCTAAGCTTTTTCTGGTAGAATTCAATCCGCTCATTCATGACACATGCCTCCTAGGAGTGAGTCGTAGGCATCTATGCTTACCTGGTAGGGTGGCAGGTCTTTAGCAACCGCTATACTCCCACAGAAGGTGTTGACATTCTCCTTCAGTCTCTTGTATGCAAGATACAGTGATTGAGAAGATATGGCTGTATGCTTACCAGCCGCATCCATGACCTTCTTAGCAAAAGCCAAATCATCTGTCAGCATAATCATCCTGAGTATGCCCAGGGACTCCTTGAGCTCTGCATTGTCGCAGCTTTCCAGATAAGTCTGCCAGTTGGTTGGGAGAAGACCATAGATACCGGAATATTTGAGCGCTCTAGGCCTGGTCTTCATTACATCGATGAAGTCCACCCAGTGGATGGATTCAGAACCTTTTATGTAGCTCCTAGTATGCGAGCACAGTTTCTTTTGTAGATCCTTAGTGAATATTTCTATGCGTGTAGCTGTAACCCTTAAACTCACATGGTCTCCGACGCACTTGGGTGAAACGGAGTAGGTAACCTTTTCGTACTGGATATAGCCATATTTGTTGACTCGTCTAATTTCGTAGCGGGCAGTATCGAATACCACCCTAGGAAGAGGAGAACATTTCTCCTTTTCCGCCTCAAACAGTTCGGCGATGGTTTCTTCTTTTTGGTAATGCTTTTTCTGCATCAGAGCGGCCGCCCGTTGTAACAGAGATTTGTTGTAGTCCTCAAGGGATGTGAACCGTGGCTCAGGAACCAAGAGGTTCCTTCTAAGATACCCGACGCTGTTTTCGACGTTACCTTTCTCGTGGCCGCTATTCGGGTTGCAGAACCTAACTTCGAAACCATGATGCATGGCGAATCGAAGGAATTGTTCAGTCACTTCCGGTTTCCCTTTGTCATCCTTCTTCCGGATGGCAGCTGCTGCCATCTGGTCAAACCAGATGCATCGGGGTACACAGCCTATGTGCCTGAAAATATCTACCATGGCTTCCATCAGGGATTCCCTGGTTTCGCTTCTGGTTATCTGAAGCAACCTAGCATTGGAATAGGGAAACGACAGCACGAGCTCATGGAGTTTTTTGAGTACGCCATCTTCGTAGACCTTGACCATCCCGAAATCTATCTGAGCTTCTGCTCCAGGATGTTGCAGATCTAGGTAGGCTTTCTTGTTGCCATAGACCTTCTGTTTTTCTTCCTTGACCACCGTTCGTACGGTTCTCTCAGAGACTTTCAATTTGTCTGGATATTCCTCCGAAAGGCGGGCGTAAATCCTGGTGGCAGTGTGCCTTTGCTTTGGATGGCGTTCCAGGTCTTCTAAGAGTATCTCGCGAACGATGGGGCGTATGGAATCACTCCGCTTCTTTCGTTGTACTTTATGATTGTTCTCGTTGTAGTCCTCTTTCTCGATGTATTTCTTAACAGTGCGATAATTGCAATTTGTCCGTTTTACGATTTCACTATATCTAAGTCCTTCAACATGATAGAGTTCTCGTATATAATTGATGTGGGTAATTGTCAGCACTTCCTTTCCTCCCTTTAAGCTTAGTCACTTAAAAGGTTATTTGGTTAGGTCTGTACTGGCAATTACTTTTTTTGCCATCCGTTGTATTTTTGATTGCCAATTATTGCATTTTTAGTTTGCCACAAACAGTGTATGGTTATGCGAATAGATTTGGAGGTCCATGAAAGAAACGACTTATATAGAAAAAATATATTCCGTGGTTAGAAAAATGATAAACAGCGCTCTTGACAAGATGGAAAGGCAAGAGTATTATGCACATATTCCCATACGTGCATATGTTTAGAAAGGTGGCCAATATGGAATTAACTCCTATATTCAAATTGTTATCAGATGAAACCAGACTCCGTGTTATTCTGCTCTTAAGTAAAGAAGAACTGTGTGTCTGTGAAATCTGTGGGGTTCTCGATGAATCTCAACCAAAAATATCAAAAGTACTCTCTAAACTTAGAGATTTAGATTTGGTGTCTGATAAACGAATTGAAAAATTTGTTTTCTATAAAGTGAAAGATACCAACGGTTTACTGAATAACACCCTGATGTATATTCTTGAAAACCTTGATAGCTATCCCATACTAGTATCAGATCAACAAAGATTGGCGCATAAAACAGAATATCTCAATCGATGTTCGCTTGACTTGTTAGAAGAAATTTCCTAAAAGTTAGGCTTTATGATGGATATAGGGACCTGTCGCTGCCTTCGGAGAATATGCATAGAGGAGTAGATAGGGTTGCTTAGCAGGTAGTGATACAACAGACAGTATAATTACAGAATGATCCGTTGCCAAACTAGGTACATTTTAGTTGAATAAGGAGACAATAATGGAAAAGGATACTTATAAAAATAAACTACTACTCATTCTCGGTTTTATGGCATTTCTCGCAAATGGAGACAATTATGCCGCGGCACCATTGATTATTAATATCGCAAAAGATTTAGACTTAACTGTTTCGACCGCTGCAATATCTGTTACAGCGTATATGTTATCTTTTGGACTGTTCACTTTATTATTTGGGCCGCTCTCAGACCGTTTTGGTAAAGTGAAAATTATTAACATCGCTGCTATTGGAACTGCAATCTTTAGTATGTTAGGTTCACTTGCTTTTAATTTACCGTCACTCATTTTTTTTCGCGCAATGAATGGTGCATTTGGCGCAGGTATCTTCCCTGTTACCATGGCACTAGTAGGACAAAGCTTTGATGATAAGAACCGGCACAAAGCACTGGGTAAGGTTATGGGACTCATGTTTCTGGGGGGTGCAACGGCCACTGCGATTGGCGGCGCTTTAGCGTATTTGGGTTCTTGGAGATTAGTATATCTGATTTACGGAATTGGTGAATTCATACTTGCCTTTGTTATGTTTAAATCCCTGAAGAGAGATAAAGCTGTTGTGAATGAACTTAACTTTATTAAAGCGTATAAAGAACCCCTTACAAATCCTCGCTTTATGAGACTTGTCATCACCATATTCTTTGTGGGATTTAGTGTATTTGGAAGTTTCACATACTCTGGGCAGTTATTGCAGGAGATTACAGGTTACAACCTGATGATAGTTGGTTTAATACTATCCTTGTTCGGTATAGGAACTGTAGTTGGTGGCCGTATTGCACCTAAGCTTAAGATTGTTTTAAAACATGGATTTTTGGTTTCGGCAGGTGTTATTGGAGCAATATCACTTTTTGCACTTTCTGCATATAACAACATTTATATTTTGGGACTTAGTTTATTTGGCTTCGGTATTGCCTTTATATTTCTTCAATCTACACTCATATCAACGGCTCAAGAAAAGCTACCAAAAATGCGTGGAACGGCAATGTCCTTAGCCTCCTTTAACATGTTTGTCGGAGGTGCTATCGGAACAAGCTTTAATGGTATCATAATGGAAACGTATGGCACATCTCAAATCTTTCACAATACTTCCTATGTAATATTAACGGTTGGTATTCTTGCAGCATTCTTTGTTTCACGATTCGAAATGCGTAAAAAGCAAGGGATATTACAACATAACGAATGAACAGAGTTCAAAAATGATGGATCATGACGAATCACATCATGAAACTTCTGCTCTATCAAGTGAAAGAATATTTTGGGTAACCTTACACAATGCAATTATCATGATAGCTGAAGTCATTGGCGACTAGTATTGGGCAGCTTATCACTTCGCCTGGTGCGGTTTACATTGGCAAGGCCTCAAGAAAATAAGCGATGGTAATACCATCTATATTGAAACACACATTGCAATAAACAATAGGCTGCTTTCTAAAGTTATATGATCCAATACATCAGTACAACATGAATCACAAAAGGGTACATGCTGAAATTGGTCACTGTATGGACAGCAGGTATTCTTCAGGCAATAAAAGGTTGAAAGGAATTTAGGTTTATGACACTTACTTTGTATATTGCTACGATTATCTTACTGCTAGTTTCTTTTACTAAAAATAAGATGAAAACGAAAAAAGCATTGAAGAAAGCATGGAAGGCTTTTGAAAATATTCTTCCGGAATTCTTAGCGATTATCCTATTAGTGGGTTTACTACTTGCGATAATTAATCCAGAACTCATTTCCAAAATAATCGGACCATCTTCCGGCTGGTTGGGGGTTATCATAGCGGCTATCGTTGGTGCCATAACGCTGATTCCGGGCTTTATTGCCTTTCCTACTGCAGCTCTATTATTAGAAGGTGGCGCTGGCTATATGCAGATCGGTGCCTTTATATCAACTCTTATGATGGTTGGTATTGTGACAATCCCTGTTGAGGTCAAATATTTTGGAAAGAAATTAACCATACAGAGAAATATCCTAGCCTTTATTTTTTCATTTATTGTTGCCATAGTAATTAGTCTGGTGGTGACTTCACTATGATTAAAGTAATAAAAAGATATAGACTCTTCTTACTTCTACTAGGGGCCACTCTCATTTTAACGCTCATAAATCGCCCTTTTGGTACCAAGGCATTAAGTGTTACCGCTTATTCTTTCAAAGAAATGATTTTGGTTATCCCACCAATTTTTATTCTTTTGGGTCTACTAGATATATGGGTGCCCAGGGAAACTATGGTGAAGTACATGGGCGACAAGTCTGGGGCCAGAGGAGTTATATTAGCATTTATTATAGGCTCTGCTGCTGCAGGACCACTTTATGGTGCTTTCCCCGTAGCTGCTGTTTTCATGAAAAAGGGTGTAAAGTTTAGCAATATTCTAATATTTATAGGAGCCTGGTCAACGACTAAGATACCGATGTTTCTTTTTGAAGTCAACTCTCTTGGTTTAACGTTTGCTCTAACTCGATTACTCATTAATATACCTGGCATACTAATGATTGCCTGGATACTATCTAGTATGACAACGAAAGAAACGCTTGAAACTATTTATCGTAATGCAAATAAATTTTGATCAATCTATTCTAGTGTTGAAATTGCCACAAGATAGGCGATGGGTATCCTAAAGAAAGCATTGGAAAGAACCAAGCTGGAGGCTATTATTCAGCTGATGTTGCAAAAAATTAGACTGCACTATTGATTTTCCATTGCTTCTATGATAATTTAATAACCGAAAATATCTGCCACCGGGTAGAAATGCTGTAAGCATTCGTTGCACATCGTTAGGTCTATGAAGATGTGTATGCGGATGTTTATTTTTTTGGGAGGATGAATGAATAAGATTAAATTAAAATTGTATTATTTTTCGAAAGGAGAATTAATTCTGTGGTTTGGATCCGTTTTTGTGATTGCTGTATCCTATTGCCTTTTTGATCGAAACAACCATGTAACACTATTGGCTTCTTTGATTGGTGTTACCTCTTTGATCTTTAATGCGAAAGGGAATCCGATTGGTCAATTTCTCATGGTTATATTCAGTTTGCTTTACGGAATTATATCGTTCAAATTTTCCTATTATGGAGAAATGATTACCTATCTAGGAATGACCATGCCGATGGCAGTGTTCTCCCTGATTTCTTGGTTGAAGAACCCCTACAATGGAAATAGGGCAGAAGTGGAAGTTAATCACTTATCCCAAAGAGAATGGGCTTTTCTAGGGGTTCTTACCATATTTGTTACCCTAGGATTCTATTATATTTTGGAATACTTTCATACGTCATACATTATTCCAAGTACCATATCTGTAACAACGAGTTTTATCGCAGTATATCTTACTTTCAGAAGAAGTCCCTACTATGCTATTGGATATGCTTCCAATGACATTGTGCTTATTGTTTTATGGGTTTTGGCAACGATTCAAGAACTTTCATACCTGTCTGTTGCGGTATGCTTTGTGGCTTTCCTTGTGAATGATATCTATGGATTTATCAATTGGAGCAAGATAGGAAAACGGCAAGCTAAAACTTTAGATAAACAGGAAGAGTGTATGGGTATGTAATTGATGGGGAAAGTGGATTTTAACTTTAGGAAATTCTATTACACTATAATAGAATGTACTCCCGGGAACACTTAGGGCAGCACACATTGCTGATATCGAGTAATTGTCTTGGTTAGCCTTGATGACTTCTACTTTCGTCCTAGTATCAGCGCCACTTGCTTTAAAATATCATTTTCCATCTAGAGCTTTTATTCTCTTTTTTTAACTCAAGGAGCTCGTTTTCAGCCTTACTGCGATTATCTTTTTCCTTGAATGAGCCAAAAAATTGATGCTTATTGACCCAACGGTTTAGGGAAAATGGGCTTAAATCATATTCTTTAATAATTGATGACTTTGATTTTCCGTTCAAATACAGTTGAACTACTTGGTTTTTGAATTCATCGGTGAAATCTCTGCGTGCTCTTTTGTCATCGTGATGTCTTTTCGTTTCATAGGGATTCATTTTACTTGACCTTAAGAAATCTGTCCAACTAAGTGTAGCCTATCCAGTAGACAGTGGGAGAGTTCTATCTTTTTCATCCCAAAGTGTTCGACGCGAACGTTATTTATTTTATTCATTGTATAAAGACCGTTCTAATGGTAGAATTGAAAGTAATAAATGGCATATATTCGAAGATTCAACCTTGCGATTGTATCGATTTTGGGGGTAGTTATAGAACATAATAGAGACTTAGCTCGAAAATGCATAGGGGTGAGTGGTACATTCTTTATGTTCAGCTTCGCTCTTTTATGTGTAAATAAATGGCCATATTTCTAACAAATAAAAAAGAAATAGTTTTAATTATAGTATCATTCAATCGATGGTGGTGACCTAGACACCCCAACCAATTTATCTTGCTGCTTAGTTAGCACTAAAAAAGGACGGGAAAAATGCTTAGTACTTTTATGGTTTCACTAATATTCTTTGCTGTGTGTATTATTGTCCAGACTGTTGGGATATTTACATTTCAAAGCAATCATAAAGCACCAGCCAACAGATTGTTTTTGGCCCTTTCAATCGCGATTATTATTTGGTCGTCTGGCATGGCGTTATCAACCATTGCATCTGATGCAGCAAGGTCAGAAATTTTCCGGCGTTTTTCCGCGATTGGTTGGAGCACATTTTATGCAATCTTGCTTCATTTTATCTTGACGATAACGGGTAAAACTTCTTTGTATAAAAAGAGATGCCTATATTTATGTCTATATTTACCTGCTTTCTTATGTTTGCTAGCTTTTGTTATCCCCAATGGATTCAACCCGTACCCATATAATCTCCAGCAAACAAATTATGGCTGGATAAATGTAGCGCAACATAATGTTTGGGACTGGATGTTTTACGCCTACTATATAGGTTTTACACTAATAGGCCTATTGACGCTATATCGGTGGAATAGAAAAGCCACGGACAGTATCATCAAAAAGAAATCAAGCATAATTCTCTTATCTTTAGTCTCGGCTCTTCTTCTTGGAACAATTACTGATGTCGTCTTAAGCAGCCAGTTTCATGAATTACCTCAGATGGCGCCTGTCATTATGCTGATACCTCTTCTTACTATATATCACGAGCTTCAAAGGAACAGATTTAACATAACAGAAGTTATAGACCATAGAATGAGTTACATAAGTTTATTCATAAGCATTCTTGCATATATAGTTCTTTCCGCCTTGCAAATATTTTTATTAGATAAAAATATTGTAATAGATTCAAAATTTATTAATGCAACGGCAATCAGAGGGCTTGCTGTTCAAATTCAGTTGTTAATATCAATATATCTTGTATTGAAAGAAAACAAATTAGGGTATATCACATCTGTATCAATGAACTCCATCAACCTTATTATTGCAGTTGCAATTATGATTAAATACAATTCAGGCATATCGTTGCCGGGCATCATTTCCAATGTGGGCGTTCTTGTGGTCATAACGCTTCTGAAAAATTACAAAGACAAAATTGCTACCTATATTAAAAAGATTAATACGCAAGTAGTCAAAGAAAAATTCTATTCCAGGATATTTAATCAAGCCCCTGTTGGGATTGCTATAATGAACGGAAAATATCATATGAAAAATGAAGAATTTGAAGATATAAGTATTAACCCGATGTATACAAAAATTCTTGGTCGTACAAAAGAAGAACTGCAAAACGTTACGTGGAGGGATATAACCCATCCGGATGATCTGGATGCTGATTTAGCATACTACAAACAATTAAAGACAGATGAAATCGCACAACACCCCAGAGAAAAACGCTATATTAAACCGGATGGCTCTATTATTTGGGCTAGTATGTCGCTGTCTCAGTTTGCCAGTTTAGGAGAAAATGTAGATAGTCATATCTGCATTATTTCAGATATAACCGAGCGTAAAAGAATTGAAAATAATCTGAAATACAACAATGAGCACGATTTGCTGACGGGACTGTATAATCGCGTTGTGTTGGAAAAAACCTTGAATGAAGATGCCATTATTTCCTCGCCAAATAAGCGGGCATTGGTATGCCTCAATCTGTCTAATATGCACACTTTAAACTTTCGATACGGATTTCGGTATAGCCAAACGATTCTGAAACGAATTACTGATTCTTTAAGGGCCTTCTGCAACGAAAATTACATCCTATTCACTCCATCCGAGTACAGTTTCATTTTTTATGTGAAAGATTATGGAGTGAAAAAAGAACTGGATAATTTTTGTGAAAAAGTATCTGAAATATTAAGGTCATATCTTTATGCCCATGGCATAGGCACTGGTATAGGGATACTGCGAATAGACCAATCAAATGTGCCCGACACGGATACGTTATTGAAAAAACTTATGAATACTAGCGAGATTGCAGCAAAAAATAGTAATAGCACCAATATTATATTCTACAGCCCGGAATTAGATGCCCAGATTGTTCGAGAGAACGATATCGGACAAGAAATAACAGAAATTGTAAGTGGTACAAAGACTGATAGATTGTATTTACAATTTCAGCCAATTTTTGATATTGCTTCCAACCGAGTTACTGAGTTCGAAGCGTTAGCCAGACTTAATAGCGAAAAATATGGCTTAGTTCCTCCCCTTGAGTTTATTTTAATAGCTGAAAAAATGAACTTAATCGTTCCTTTAGGAGAAAAAATTACTCTTTTGGCCCTTCACTTTTTAGACAAACTGAAAGAAAATGGCCACAATACAATCTCCGTTACGATTAATATTTCGATGATTCAGATATTGGATAATGATTTTGCCGATAGGTTGTTGCAGATGGTAAAGGGGATGCATCTGAATCCAGAAAGAATTGGCATTGAACTTACAGAATCAATATTTGCTACAAACAGAGCAGAAATTAACTCAGTGATTAATTTGCTGAGAGCTGCTGGGTTGAAAATACTAATGGATGATTTCGGAACAGGTTACTCCTCGTTTTCCCGTGCAAGGGAACTGAACATTGATTATCTAAAGGTCGATAAAAGCTTTATTGATAAATTGCTGGTTCTGAAGCCAGAAGAGGCGATTACTGGAGATATAATATCCATGGCACACAAACTGAATGATATTGTTATCGCGGAGGGTGTTGAATATGAGAAGCAATTTAGTTATTTACGAGACCACGGCTGTGATAAGATTCAGGGATATTTGATTAGTAAACCACTTGATCAAGATGTGGCCCTAGATTTTTTGGAAAAAGATTGGAGTGTCTTCGAGGTACATTGAAATCCGATTTTTTTATCAACGTACCTATGAAACGGATTAAGTTCTCTACCAAGTCCCCTATGAATACATTTTGATTGGTAGAGCTGCTACCAAAAGCACATTTATTTAATAGCGTGGCGAACACCATTTGAAGCTTGTGGTAATGAATTTGGACCTTGATCTAAAGCCTGTTTTGTCTTTTAGCAAAGTAGATGGACCGACCCTAACGATACGTATTTCAAGTATTTTGAAATGCAGAAGGAGTATAATATGACTCTTCATAAAAAACGAAACAGAACCCTGAGATTAGGTGAATTGATTGCAATCGCAGTGGGTGGTATGGTTGGTGGTGGGATTTTTTCTGTGCTAGGGATATCCGTTGCTATGATTGGAGTTTGGACTCCTCTGGCTATTTTTGTAGGAGGAATAATTGCGCTGTTTGCTGCCTACTCATATGTGCAGCTAGGTGTTTACTATAAGGATGAAGGAGCATCTTTTTCTTTCTTCAAAAAGACGTATACGAACTCACATTTTGCCTCATCCGTCATTGGGTGGCTGGTAATTTTTGGATACATTAGCACCCTTGCGCTTTATGCATATACTTTTTCGTCATACGCAATTAGTGGATCCACATATGCGAGTAATATATGGATACGCAAGATGATTGCGATTGGTATAATTGCCATATTTACTTGTGTTAACGTATGGAGTGTAAAAGGAATGGGAAAGATCGAAGACCTTATTGTCTACACAAAATTAGTAGTCTTGCTAATAATTTCTGTGGTCCTAATACAATCTGGAGCACCTAATTATTCCGAATTTATTCATAACCTATCGATAGATGCAGGCAAGGCAGGCATTTTGGGTCTACTGACTGTTTCTTCTCTTACTTTTGTTGCTTACGAAGGATTTCAACTAGTAAATAATGCCGTGAATGAAATGAAAAACCCAGATAAAAATATTGGTCGTGCGATTTACTATTCTCTTGCAGTGGTGACGGCAATTTACTTGATTATTTCGTTTGGCTCTGTTCTAGCAATACCCGCTAAGGACATTATTCAAAACAAGGAATATGCTTTGGCAGCCGGAGCGGGGAAGGTGCTTGGTAGCCTTGGCTCTGGACTCGTAATATTCGGAGCTTTGCTAGCAACAAGTAGCGCAATAAGTGGTACACTATTTGGCGCTTCACACCAGATGGTGGTTGTTGCAGAAAATGGATATATGCCTAGTGTGCTTGCTAATAAAAGGAAAAATATTCCTGTAAACGGAATTGTAACCATGGCAGCAACTTCGAGCCTATTAATTCTTATTGGGGGTCTAGAATTACTACTAGAATTTGGAAGCATAACGTTCCTTTTCGTTTCATTGCTGATGGCAATTGCCAATTTCAAGATACGAAAGCAAACCAAGTCTTCTCCCCTGATTACGATGATAGCAATTATATTGCTTTCAGTTAGTGGGCTATTGGTATTTTACTATGAAGCTACAAATGCTTTGAATCAAGTGATTTTTATCATTGCTATGTATATCGTTATAATGGGTATTGCATTCCTATATGCAAGAAAAAGAGACCATCGTCGTAAGAGTACGGACCATTGAAAGCTAGGCGAAGAAGAGATTAAAAACGGATAATCTGTAAAACATAGTATGGGCGAGCATACATCTAGGTGGTATGTTAGGTGGAAGGTGAGTCAAAAAAAGTGAAAACTATTTTGATGGAAACTGATTCGGCATAGAGGCGTATAGAGGAAAATGAAGAAATCAATAATTGCATGGATATTCTGGATATATATTGTACTTCTGTTCCTACTTGTAGTAGTGAAATACGATGGGTCTATGGCAAGTATTATTGATAGGATGGACTCATATAAATTAAGCCGCATGAATGGATTGTGGAATCTAAACTTAGTTCCACTAAGAACCATTACGGGACAACTTAAATACATTAGACAAGGGTGGGCCCTAAAGAATATTCTAGGAAACATGATTTTATTTGTTCCATTTGGAATCATATTACCTGCTGCCTATGAAGGATGTAGACAATTCTGGAAAACACTCTCAATCGGCCTTGCTAGCATTGTTGCAATAGAAATATTCCAATTCATAACCCTACTAGGGTCATTTGATGTCGATGATATCATTTTGAATACGATTGGACTAATAATCGGATATTTGATGTTTTTCATATATCACAAATGGACTTCTCAGTTACAATTATGAACATATTTGTAGTTTGCATATTTCAATTCGACTATTAAGTAAGGCAACTATTTTGAACAGCGCATCCACATTGGACAGATTCATAAAACGACAATAGAAGAATGAATTCGGTATTCTACCGGACTCATTTTTTTAGTGTATGCATCAGTTGGGGCGTTTATCATTAAGTGGACACCATGATTAAAGAAAAGGGAAAGCCATCAGCAAACTCCAAATTAGGTATGTGACAAAACGAACCTAAAAGGGAATCAGCTGATGGCTTAACTAGTTTTTCAAGGTACCTTCATAGAATTATTATTCAAATCCAGAGTCGCCAAAGATTCTTTACCTGCGCTGCTTCTCGGGTTCCGTGGTCAACTGCTGGAAATGGCAAAGCCCTTTGTGCAGGATTAAATTATCTTTCCTGAGGGGCTCTTGTTCTATGCTATTGGGAATTAGCCATTATTTTACTTGAACTTTAACCGCTTCATTATCACTATAAAGGAGATTAAAGAGCGCCGCGGGTACATAGGTTCTACCGTCAATCAGTATTGGTGCTACACCAATACTAAAATTCTGTGTGAGCCCAATAGCTTGACTGCTAGCTTTAAAATAACTGTCAGAGCCGATGTAAAGCGTTGTCTTAACCGTGCCATCATCGAGCAGGATGCTTTGGTCTTCGCCTTTCCAATCAGTTTTAAAACCAAGATCTTCTGCGACCAAACACAAGGGAACCATGAGAAGACCATTCTGGTCCATTAGCGATGTACCATCTACTTGTATGGCCTTATCCATAATCGTAACTGTCACAGCATCCTCCACACCCGACATAGGGGTATAGACGGCTCTTACGCCCAGTCCCTCTGCTTGACCTACTAGTACAGAGCTTGTTGCAACTGTTTGTCCCGGATAGCTCAAAGCCACGATGTCATACCAAACAAAGAGTTGTGTTCCTACATGAATATCATCCAGGGTCACATATTGTTTTGTTTTATATGGAGTTAGTGGGTTCTCCTCTGAAAAAGTGACAATCAAATCACCTGCTGTGTTGAGTGCTCGGACTTCTCCATCATTTCTTGAAATGATTTCCCTAACAGTGAAGAATTCAGCATGGCTTTTATCCTCTTCCACCTGGGTGACGATTGCAATTGCATGAGACTGGGGTGGTATACTTCTAGTCATTGCTGGGCTGTAATAAGCAAAGATAGGATCACCAACTTTTAATTCTTTCAAAGAAGCTGGAAGCCCAGTCTGGGAGTCGATTGCCAGAGTTTCTTCCGAAACATTTAGCATAATATCCATGTCATTAACAGTGACAAGTAGTTGGTCATTTTCTAAAGGCGCTTTAACAATGGCATCCCCCTTTAGTTGGCTGGATGCAAGGGATGGGGTGGTGGCATCTTCAGTACTAGACGTTTCCGCAAATGCAGTTATTGGGCTGGAAACAGCTGCTACGGCGATGCTTAAACTGAGGGCCAGTACGAATCCCAAGCTCTTTTTTGGTGCTTTCATAGTAAATTCCTCCAAGTATTGTATTGTTATTGATTTGACGTGCTAGAGTAATAGAAGTTCCGTAATGATGACGGATATTCTAGATTGTATTTTAATTTGAATCTGTATCATGAAAAGCAAGGAAGCCTATACCCGTATGGATGGTAGTAGCCTTGCAAGTTGGGCTTTGTAGCCTCTATGTATATGTCCAGTATATCAAGACTTACGAAGTCGAACAAAAAATAGGACAATACCGAAAAATTCTATGTTTAGTTTGGAAATGGGGTTAGATCTCACTTTGTAAGATAATAATGTGCATGTCAGGGATTGTCTGGGGAGGGAATGGATATGTGATGGCTGAAGTAGTAGAATAGCTATTAGGTAGGACTTGTAAATTGAAGAAGAATGCAATCAGAAAATGTACAAGCAATAAGGAGGAAAATATGAAAAAATTAATGGTACTGCTTCTGGTAGGCTCTATGACCCTGTCTATCACAGCGTGCGGAAAGACACAGAACGAAGGCGAAACAATAGCGTCTTCTCCTGTTGTCACAACGGGACAGACGACAAGCTACGATAAGGACGGAAATATTATCGATCCCGCAGAAGGAGAAGCTGGGTTTGGCCAAGATGCAGAGTATGCTAGTGTAGCATTTTCCTTTACGGATAATGGAAATGGGACGATCAGTGATGCTAACACGGGATTAATGTGGTTCTCCGTTCCGGAGGCAGTAAAGATGACCTATTCTGAAGCGTTGGACTATGTTGAAAATCTAGAGTATGCCGGATACTCAGATTGGAGACTTCCCACACCGAAGGAATTATTTTCTCTCAGCGATTTCTCAGAGGGCTGGCCGTATATAAACACGGATTACTTTACATTTAATGAGAGTGCAGTTGTCACGCCGGAAGGAATTGAGGGCGGACCTCAGGGCAGTGCTCCGCAGGGTGAAGAAGAGAGTATGGAAGGAGAAGAACCGGCACCCCTGCCAGAAGACCCAAGTGATGCTACTGAAAGCACGACCGAAGGACCCTCAGAAAGTGCTTCAAAAGAAGGCGGTCAGTTTTGGACTAGTGCTCTTTCTCAAGTAGAGGGAGACGAACGCTTGCAAGGAATTGCATTTGGGGTAAACCATGTTACCGGCCATATCAAAGCATACCCTGCAGAAGTTAGCACCATGGGCAAATATGTTCGTCCCGTGCGGGGTGATATCTACGGAGCAGAGGATTATACAGATAACGAGGATGGCACCGTGACAGATAATGCAAGTGGTCTAATGTGGATGGCTGTCGATGTAGGAGAATGTGTGGAATGGGAAGCAGCGCTTGAACTAGCTGAAAACTATGAGTATGCCGGATACACAGACTGGAGACTTCCAGATGTAAAAGAGTTACAGAGCATTGTAGATTACTCTGGGGCTTATCCAGCCATCAATCAAAACTACTTCCAATGCACTGAGACAGAAGAAAACCCAAACTATTACTATTGGACCAGTACTTCTGCCTATTTCAGTGAACATGAGCCAGATTATAACTCTGCCTGGTATGTGGCATTTGGATATACATCACATGGTGCAGGAGCAGTTAGATTTTCTCCAAAATATGAAGAAAGTGCTGCATCCTCAGAAGGAGAAGACAATATATTCAATTCTGTAAGACTAGTTCGGAATGCAGACTAAGTCACAAGTCGTTGTTGGATAGAGGCAATGATTGAGGTATTAAGAAGCCTTTTAATTTTTTGTTATGATGAAAATGATGTAACAAAAGGTCCTGGAAACAAGGAAAATAGTTGGGCCTACTTTCTAATCAACGTTATTGACTAAAACCAGTTTATCATTTTCTTTTATCACGGTACTCCCGTTAGGAACAATTATATTATTTCCACGTTTAACGATTGCAATTAAACTATTTGAATCAATTTTGATTGAATGTATTGGTTTTTCTTTCCAATCATGGTCACTATGTATTCTAATTTCATTTACTTCGATATGGATGTATTCTTCATATCCAGGAGCAGCCATTAGGACAATATCACCGTGCTCAATAATAGTATCTCCATTTGGTACAATTGCCTTATTGAGCTTAATAATGGTTACTACTAACACCTGTGGTGGTAACTCCAATTCTTTTACTTTGAGAGAGATCCAAGGATGGTTAGATGCAATCGGTAAACGAATAAGCTGAATTACATTTTCTTCCTGGTAATCGGTAAAGGTTTTTAACACATCACCATCTTGATCGATCATATTTAGTTTTTTGGCAACGTAAGGAAGCAGTGTTCCTTGGAAAGCGATAGAGAATAAAACGACACAAAAAACAATATGGAAGATATCGTTTTTTAAGTAAGCAGGATTTACCGTTGCAATGATTGCAAAAACAATAGCAGATGCTCCTCTAATTCCTGAAAATGATACTAATGCAATTTGATTCATATCACATTTCAGAGGTTTCAATAGGGTGAAAATAGCGATTGGCCGAGCAACGAATGTCAAGAAAACAGTTATACAAAAAGCAATAAATATGATTTGGGGCATCTGGGACGGAAAGGCTAGTAGGCCTAAAAGGAAAAAAATGCATATTTGCACAAGCCCAGTTAGTCCATCAAAAAAATTTATGAGAACACGCTTGTTCTTAAGGTATTGATTTCCAATTATGATCCCAAAAAGATAGGTACTCAAATAACCATTGCCCCCTATTTTCTCAGGCAAGGAAAAAGATAATAAAACCATGCCTACAAAGTAGATGATTTCCAATCCATTTGATTTCAAATCGAATTTGTTATATAGCTTTATTGTAATATAGGACAAAGCAAGGGCACATAAAATTCCAATAATGAATTGCCCTGCAATTATATAAACATATTTTCCATATGTAGTAGACCCATTCATCATTTCTAGTACGATGAGTGTCAGCATATATGCAGTAGGGTCATTGCTTCCACTTTCCAACTCTAACATTGGTGAGACCTGATTTTTTAAAGAAAGTTTTTTAGACTTTAAAATTGAAAAGACAGAGGCTGCATCAGTAGAACTTATTACAGCACCGAGTAGAAAACTTTCAAGTAGGTCTATGCGAAGGATGAAATAACAAAAGAGACCAACTAGTAGCGCCGTTAGTATGACCCCAACTGAAGACAAAAGAAGAGCTTTCACGGCTACTGGCTTGGCAGTCTTCCATCGTGTACCAAACCCACCATAGAACATAATGAAGATAAGAGCTACCGAACAGATAACTTCCGCTAATTGATAATTATCAAATGGAATTCGAACAATTCCATCCGAACCAAAAAATAATCCGAGCCCGATGAATAATAGGAGGCTAGGTATACCAATCTTCTTTGAAAATTTATTAATAATTATGGATAAAATAATCACTATAGAAGAAATAAAAAGTTTATCAATCATGTTATTCACCTCCTTTAACAAACTAAAACCAAAGCCATACAGATAAGCCAGTATGTATATATAAATTCGTGTGGGAAATATGATTGTGCGACACCAGTAATTGGTTTCATAAAATATGTGGCTAGTCGTTGCTTGTTGAATACCCCACAAAACCTGTAGACACCCTGGTCTATAGGGTTCTCGGAAGGTAGTGCAAGGAATGTTTGGGGATGCCAAGCACCACTCTTTGTTTAAGTATACTATATCCATGGTAGCGGAAGTGAATTATGGGAGAAATGATAGAGGTCTGCAGTTCAAATAATGGCAGTCTGACTACTGAAGATGCAAAAACATAAATTATGTTTATCCCTAAAAGCAAGTTAGGAAAATGATGTCATAGCGATTTACCAATTCAATTGTTTGCCGAGCGTATTTGCTCTAAAAAAACCAGTCTGTAAAATCTTGTTTTGAAGATAAGATTTTACAGACTGGTTATATGATGATAAATATTATGTGCTATTTACTAATTATTATTCCTGCACTAGGTCCAGCGCTTTGGTCGTATACTACTGTTGGATCAAAAATCCATACACCCCTTGTTGTCATACCTGCCTTTTTTGTTTGTTCTGCAATTTTAGCAAACAATTCTCCATCTGTTTGACGCTCTACTACTAAGGCATTTACTAAATAGGACTCGGTTCCTTTTACAACTAAAACAGCAATATTCTTATTTCCTGCTAAGTTTTCAGATGTCTTCTTCATAAGAATCTCTGCAGCACAAATCGTCTTTTCATCCGGAGCCATAATACTACCAACAACAATTGAATGGGGTATTCCCTCGCTTGAGACAGTTGTTAATACCTTACTTGCCTCGGGGTCATTGAGTAACGTTACTACTTTTTCAGGTATAATCATTGCTTTCCTCCTTTGATAATAACCATGGTTACTTTAACGTTATTTTTATAGTATGATACTATCATAAGCAAATATATTAACAAGTACAGAGATTTTAAATAGTAACTATGGAAAAACATAGTACTATTCAAAATCATAGCTAATAGTAGCTTCAAAAGGAGGAAGATGGTTTGGACAAAGAGGGTCTTATAAAAGAATGTACCGAATGTAAATTGGCACAAGAATCAAAGGGGCAGCTGTGCTCAGTTTGCATAACTCAAAAAATTATAAGAGGCAAATGGAAAATTGTCATCATTTGGCTTCTGAAAGACGGTAAAAAACGATTTTCCGAACTAGAACGGATGATTCCCAATATTACACAGAGTTATCTGACTAGCCAACTTAGAGAACTGGAAAAGTCAGGATTGGTAGTAAGAAAAATGTTTAACGTTATCCCTCCCAAAGTGGAATACAGTCTATCGAACAAAGGAAAAGAGTTTTTGGAAGTAGTGGATGCGATGGAAAAGTGGGGACAAGGTTATATAAGAGAAGTATTAACTACCTAATAAGAACGAAGGGGTTCTGCTTCGAAAATGAAAGAAGGTCAGGCTAAACCAAATTTTGGCTTAATGGAATGAGAGCCCCTCTTTTTAAAGGGGGGAGTATGTTAGGTACTATATAAATATGATACAATCAGCTTTACGGCAGTATGGAGATAGGTTGAATCCAGTGCAAGGAGACAATAATCCTCATTCAAGCTTCTTAGTGCCCTCCACCTGCAACTTGATACAAACAGTGCAAAATTTATCGCAGTAAGATAGGGGCAGTAGGATGAACTTGTGCATGTAGGAACTGAAAGAAGAAATCATCGTAGACGGGCTGTTGGATAGTTG
This sequence comes from Clostridia bacterium, assembly GCA_016887505.1. Classification (NCBI taxonomy): domain Bacteria; kingdom Bacillati; phylum Bacillota; class Clostridia; species Clostridia bacterium. The sequence goes on from CP069393.1 coordinate 79,881, forward strand.
GATTAGAGCATAAGGTAATCGAGCAAAGGGGAAGTAACTTAATGGTTAAAATTGCAATTTGTGATGATGAAGCGCAAGAACTAGAGCGTGCCTATAACTTTCTATTTAGGTATAAACAACGGCGCCCCCAATATGACATAGAAATCGTTACTTTTTCTGCTCCATTAGAGTTGATATCCTATGTAGAAAAATACGGCAGTTTTGATATATTCATATTGGATGTTTACATGACTGGCATGCTTGGTACAGATGCTGCTCGGGAACTTCGTCAACTTGATGACAAAGGTGAAATCATATTTATTACTAGCTCTAGGGACCACGCGATTGATGCTTATGAGGTGGATGCTGCAAAATACCTAGTTAAACCATATACCAAAAGTGTTCTATTCTCAGCGATGGACAAGGTTTTAAGCCGATTAATAGATGGGCGGCATCACACGGTCACACTCAAGACGACAGAAGGCTTTGTTCGCCTCTTTACTAGAGAGATCGTTTTTACTGAAACAGGTAGAAAGAATTACCAGGTCATTCATACCATTAAAGGAAATGTAGTGGAAGTAAGAATGACTGCCTCCGAACTCTTTGAACTCCTAGTACCAGCTAAGATTATTGTACGCTGTGGTTCTTCTATGATTCTGAACTTGAAATACATTCGGCAAATACGAAAGGATGCTGTCATATTGGATTCAGGTGAAGAGTTGGCCTATCCTTACCGGGCCTATAAAAAGCTTAAAGAACAGTTTCTTTGTTTTCAAATGTCCACAGATGAATAATGGACCTCATAATAGAAGGCTAGTTTTTTCCCAGCAGTAAAAACAATCTACAGACTATAACGAAAGAAGGCAGCTGACGTGTCCCATATTATTCTAGTATTCTTATCATTTTTGCAATCGGTTATGGGCTTTACGTTATTGTCTTCCTCTGTGATGCATTTTAGGGAACCGATCAAAAAAAGAGTTATGATTGGGCTTGCCGTAATGCTTTGCGGAATAATCCTTCTTTCCTCAATCCTATTTATATTTGGTTCTGATTCGCTAGACCGGTTTGCAATATTCGTCATTCTCATAATTCAGATTCCTTGGTTTCTGATTTGCTCCGAGGATCGCTTCTTTGTATCTCTCTTTAATTTTCTAACGTTTGTTAACATCTATGTATTTATAAGCTATACCAGCGATACCTTGGTTATGAATCTGGATGGAAATATCTTTATTGGTGTTCGAATTATTGTCCGCATGCTGATTTATGCTATTATTCTTCCCTTATTGTTTAAATTCGTGCGGCCACGTTTTCGCAGGATTGTAGATAGCTTAGATAAGGAATGGCGTGCAGCGATATGGGTCCCGCTATTGTTACTGCTTACCCAAAGCATGATTATTTATTATCCCGAACCGTATTGGTATTGGACGATCAATACTTGGTCAAGAGTCATTATTCTCATGGTATATCTACTGTCTTTGGCTGTGTACTATCTCTTTTATATACAGGCGAGCGCAATCGTTGAAAAGTATGCACTGGAAAAGCGTCAATTGCTTGTGTCACAACAAGAAAAATTGTGGGAATCAGAGTTGACTCGACAAAAGGCGACCACGGCTCTCGCTTCTCAGCAAAGACACGATATGCACCATCACAATGCGGTTATCATGGGGTTACTCCAGAATGGCGATATCACTAACCTAGAGTCCTATATGATAAGTTGTGATAAAGCGTTGGAAAAGCATCATCAAAATTCATTTTGCTTGAATCCAATTGCGAACAGTATTCTAAACTTTTATGCTGAACAGGCAAAAGAAAAGAATATTGAAACGGAGTTTAAGGTGAGTCTACCCGAGCAGATTGGTATCGATAATATTGACCTCACTTGTGTTCTTGGAAATGCCCTAGAAAATGCCATTGAGGGATGCTTGCGGTTACCAAAAGATGAGAAAAAAGAGATTATCGTTACAATCAAGTATTTTGACCATCGATTGCGGATTAAGGTGGAGAATACCTGTGCCCTAGATATCCTCTTTAAAGATGAACTTCCTATAACCCATAAAATGGTCGGTGGGACGGGTACAAAAAGTATTCTTTATACGGCCGAAAGTTATGATGGTACAGCGGGATTTTCGGTGGTGGGGAGTACATTCATCGCTCAAATTGTTCTGAATTCACATTAAAATATATAACAATGATTTTACAAGCAGCGACCGGTTCACTCTGGTAGCTGCTTTTTTTATCCCCAAATGCAATTATCCCTAAAAGAATAGCAATTACCCCAAAACCGGATTTGGACTTTTATATTTGCTATATTATGAAGTGGAAATCAATACTTTATCGTACCTTGATAAAGTGTGAAGCACTGGTAAGAAAAAGGATGTAAGTTCAAGGTGAAATTGTAAGCCTGCTGGAAGACGCTTGCATAACAACAATACTAAGGAGAATTTATTTGATGAGGGTTCTAATGAGAAGACGGCTAGTAAGTATGTTGCTCTGCGTTTGTATGGTGTTTAATTCAGGAGCTACGATAGCCTATGCTGCTGAGCAAAGCACCAATCCATATTTTAAAGATGTTTCCCCCGATGATTGGTTTTATGAATCCGTGATGGAATCATTTAATGAAAATATCTTTTCGGGTACCAGTATAGATACTTTTTCTCCTAAAGAGTCCATGACCCGTGCTATGTATGTGACGATTATGGGGCATATGGCTCAATTTGATGGCACCTATCCAATGTCCGACTCTTCATTTAGCGATCTTAAAGAAAATGCCTACTACGTACCGTATGTTATGTGGGCAGTAGACAAAGGGATAACAAAAGGGACTGGTAATAACCAGTTTAGCCCCAATAGCAAAATAACCCGGGAGCAGATGGCTACATTCACGGCGAATTATTTTGATGCCTATCAAATTCCCTATCCTGAAAGTACAGTAACAAACCTGCCAAAAGATGTAGATAATATTTCGCCTTGGGCAAAGGAAGCTGTCTTAAAACTCTGGGCAAGCGGACTTCTCAGTGGTGATGAAGATGGATACTTTAACCCGCAAAACAAGGCAACCCGTGCAGAAGGGGCGGCATTCTCTGTGCAAATCAAGGAGATGCTTACCCAAGCGTCTACTTCTGAACAAGATTCAAATGATGACAATTCACATCGTAATTATTGCAAGCTATCATTTAAGAGCAATGGTGGCAGTGCGGTAGATAGTTTTTCTCGTAAGGAGGGTGGCAAGTTATCCAATTTGCCGGTGCCCTACAAGGAAGGTTCTGTTTTTGGCGGTTGGTATTATGACAAACAACTTACCGAACTGGTTGCCAGCAATGATGTAGTACGTGAGAGTCTAACCCTATATGCAAGGTGGGGGGAGGCGGTTCCTCTTGCTGAGACGGAAACAAATCGTTTCGCCAGTGCAATGGATCAAGACGGAGATTTCACCATTACAATATTGGGTTTGCAGTCCATGTCAGCGGATGAAGTTGAACGTCTTATCACCCTTAAAAATTTCAACTCACAAGAAGATAAAAAATGGGCTAGCATCGAGAAAAAGGGTTCCAATTTTATCGTCTCCGGCCTCAACTACAGTGGTGAAAATGGAGCAGAAAAAGATGGCTTCGAAGAAGGAGCTAGCTACAAGTTAACACTGAATGATGAACAGCTTGCCTTCGATAATTTTCCCCAAGAAGCCAGGGAATTTAACTTCACCATCCAAAAAGACGATGTTTTCAATTTAACTTTAAACGAAAAAGTAAACTTTATAAAATTTGAAGACATCAGTAATATAAGAGAAAATGGGGCCAAGACTACTAGGATTAATTCAACACCTTTGAACGTTACGGAGAATGGTTCTACTGTCGGTGATCTCGTAGAAGGAACCTTTACCTTTTCGCAGGGCTCTTTGCTTGTAGGTGACACCATTGCTGTTTATGAAGGAATTCATCCTAATGAGCGTGTGCTAGATGATACACGTGAAGGGGCCAACGGGAACATTGCCTATATTGAAATCACTTCGATATCTGGGACTAGCTATGGGTATCAAACGGCTGATGTGGAAGATGTTTTGTTTACGCCGGACGTTCTTCCTGTTTCTGTCGATGCAGATACAGATGGAAATCCGAACAATGAATCCATCACTGTAGCAGAAACCACGATGGATTTTTCAGATGATCTATATGCTCCCATTGGGCTTGATTCTCAAACAAAAGTGGATGTGGGAGACTATATCTCCTTTTACGATGGCGATTTAAAGGCAACTACTACCGGGTCGAATGGGCCTAGGCAGGAAAGCTTTGGCCTAATTACAGCAGTATTAAATAGTGATGGGTCCTATGTTATTGTTTATGAAGCAGTCACATTAGAAGAAATGCTCGCAGCAATGGATATGTATAATACCGATCAAATTGACGGTGAAGATATGCTGGATGAGGTGGATGTGGAAGCCTTTGAAGCTAAGATTGAACAGCAGGCAGTAGAGAGTGGATTTGTAGATGATGCCGGTCAATATCTAGCGGCTATGGCATTAGAGACCAATGCCTTCACAGAAATCACGGAAGACTTTGAATTACGAAATTATGCAATTCTAAATCAAAATGGTGAACCACTCAGTCCGGAAGAGGTTCAACTTATGGCTGGCAGTGATATGAATGTAAAAGTAGAAGTGGATTCGCCAGAGGCTATTATCGACACGAATTTGCAGCATTTTGAAAACACTTCTGGTATACACCTTACTTTAAAGATAAAAGCGAAAATCACCATCGGTCCCAAAGTCCCAGAAGATGGCGACGCCCAAGTTGTGATTAACCTGACGGGTGAATTTGAAGAAGAATTTCATACGGCTATTAATATCGACGGTGGTGCACGTTGGGAATGGTGGTCTATTTTCCCATACATTGCTGAATATGAAGTGACCGCGAACATTGACCTTTATAATTATACGGGTCTTACATTTCATGCAAGCATCGTAACGAAGGAATATGCGGATAAAAAATGGACAGATGATGAGGAAATGAAGGACGTTGTCGATGAATTGAAAAAATTAGTCGATGAGGTTAAAGACGGTCTTGGTAGCGAAGAAGAAGAAGATGATCCCGCAAATGACCTAATTGAAAAATACAAGGCGATGATGGACACCGAGAGTGATTGGGTAAACCTTGTAGAGCAAGAGATGGTAAACATAAAACAAAACATCCCACCCATCATGATTATTCAAGTATCCATGTCGCTCACGTTTGTAATCCAAGCGAACATGAATATCTCCCTGGGTGCGGAATTCTGGTATAAGACAGCCAAGCGGTATTCCTACAATGTTGAGGTTTTTGCTGGAAATGTAACCAGTGATGTCTTAGATCTAGTTGAGGAACAATATGAGTTTACCTTCTACGTCATGGGCACCTTAGGCTTGCGGGCAGGCTTAAAGTTGGAAGCGAAGATAGCTCTTTTCGATGAAAAATTTGCTAGTGCCGGTTTTGGAGCAGAGGCCGGGGCCTACATCAAGATGTATGGCTACTTCTATTATCAACTGACCTATACTGCTTCTATGGGAAAGGAAAGCAAATATTCCGGTGCACTCTATTTTGAATTGGGCATCTATTTGGAAATCACCTTTGAAGCCCAAGCTTTTGCTGGAACCTTCTCCTACAATCCGACCCTCTATGAAAATGAATGGCCCTTATGGTCGGCGGGTATGCGAGAAAATATTCAAGACTTTGCGTATGAGCTAGGAGAGATGCCTGTACTTTCCATGAAAAAGTCGATTCGAACAACCTTTGTACCGGACGACGTTTTCGAGATGCTTTATCTTGATTTAAAGACCGGGGATAGCGGTACTAAGATTTACGATGATTCCGAGGCCTATTTTACCATTGAGATGACCAATGATAAGTTCAGCTATGACAGAAGCACAAATCAGCTCGTAATTACACCAAATGAAAAAGATATCACACTAGATAGTCAAATGGTAGTTAGTTGGATCAATCAACCTCTGGCATGGACCTCGAAGCCCATTCGTACGAGGATTAATTTGCATTGGGATAATCTGAATGATGGATATGCGATTGTATTCCAATCCAATGGTGGAAGCAGTATTCCAATTATGATTAAAAAATATGGAACCCCTATTGCTCCCCCGGCCGACCCCGTGAAAAAAGGTTATGTTTTTGAGGGCTGGTTCTCGGATGAAGCACTGACCCAAAGCTTTACCTTTCCTGAAAAAATGGCCAATGTTGACCTGGAACTGTATGCAAAATGGGCGCCTGCAAACGATACACCCTACCGGATTGAGCATTACGGTGAAGTCTTAGGTAGCAGCCAGTATGAGATGTTAGATACGGTAGAATCAACAGGCACCACCAACAGTACCGTTACTGCCGCTACCAAAAACTACCCAGGTTATAAAAGGCCTGAAAGCAAGCAATTAACCATTAAACCGGATGGTGAAAGTATTTTGCGCTATTACTATGATAGAGAAATATATACTGTGACCTATTCTTCCGGCGAGGCGCAGGGAGAAGATGTTGTCAGTGAACTGAAATACGGTGCAAACATTTCGGCTCCTACTGTAAATTCCAAGGGCTATGCCTTTGCAGGCTGGACACCTGCAATAACTGAAAATGCAACAATGCCAGCTACAGATATTCAGTATACAGCCCATTGGATACCGGCCGACGATACAGGGTATCGTGTGGAGTATTATGTGGAGCAGACAAACGGAAAGTTCGCGTTGCAAAGCCTAGATGATACCAAAACAGGTATAACCGGAAGCCAGGTAGATATTCAAACCATCTTTGACAATCGTTTTCTTGTAGAAGATGGTATTACATTTAAAGACGTAACAGTAGGTGGTGAAGTAACCAATACCCCGATTATTACAAAAGATGGGAAAATGATTATCAAGGTTAATTACCAGCGTGAAAGCCATGATGCTATTTTTAGTCCAGACAATGGAGAAGATAGTACAAAGATGGCTGTTAAGTATCAGGCAACCATAAAAGCACCAAGAGAAAATCCTACAAAAGAAGGGTATGTTTTTTCCGGTTGGGAGGGTTACCAGGTAAATGACACGATGGGCACCTCAGACCTTGCCTATACGGCGAGCTGGGAACCAGCGGAAGATACTGCTTACACGGTTACCCATATTAGAGAAGATTTAAGGAATCAGTATCCAACTAGTGGAGAATTAGTTGAGATTGAAAATAAGGTGGGTAGGACAGAAGCCCAAACAGAAGCCCAGGCTAAAGACTACGAGGGCTTTAGCGTCATTGGGGTTGAACAAGTTGAAATCTTGCCGAATGGTAGCGCAAAGGTAGAAATCAAGTATAGTCGTAATCGCTACACTGTGAACTGGATTGCTGAGGGAAATCTCCTTAAGACAGAGCAAGTGAAATATGGGGAGACGATTACTGCACCAGCAAGTAACCCGAAAAAACAAGGATACGTCTTTGAGTCTTGGAGTGGCTTAGGCCAAGACGCTAAGATGGGAAGTGATGAACTGACCTTCACTGCGACATGGAAACCGGCAACGGATACGCTATATACCGTAGAGCATATTCGTGAGGACTTAAGTGGTTCTTATACCATCCAGGAACTTGAGGAAAGGGAAGGCACAACGGCTACCCAAACGGCGGCTACTCCGAAATCCTATGAAGGATTCACAGCCGATACAAGCTACAAGCAAGTAGACATTGCCCCCGATGGTAGTAGTCTTGCAACCATTTTGTACAACCGAAACAGCTATGACATCACGTGGATTGCCAATGGTATTGACTATGAAACCACCGTGGGAGTTTTGTTCGGTGATGCAATTCATTTGCCAGCGACTATGCCGGACAACAAGACCGGCTATACCTTTGATGAGTGGAAGGACGTTCCGGCAAGCATGCCTGCACAAAATAGCATCTATGAGGCTATTTGGACAGCCAATCGGTATACGACGACCTTCAAGGTTAATGGTGGTCTACCACTAGAGGTAAACACCAAGGAAGTTGTCTACGATAGTAGATATGACCTACTTCCTACACCGAGTTATGCAGGCTATCAGTTTGTCAATTGGGTAGATGAAGATGGTGCTGTCGTTACGGCGGGCACAATAGTAAGAACAGCTTCAGACCATACTCTAACGGCAACGTGGGCAGCAGATACCGATATTGCCTATATGGTAGAGCACTACCAAGAGGATGCTGCTGGTGGTGAATACACGCTCCAAGAAACGACAAGGCTCTATGGCGAAACCGACACCGATACAGCCGCTGTTGCCAATAGCTACCTAGGCTTTACGGTAGAGGAGTTTGAACAAGAAAACATTGCTGGTGATGGTTCAACGATTGTCAGAATTGATTACAAGCGAAATGTCCATACGATTACCTGGACCATAGACGGCACAGAAAGCCATGAAAATTACCGCTATGGCGCGAGTATTCAAGCACCAAGCGCAACACGCACAGGATATTCCTTTGCTGGTTGGAATGCTACAGTCCTAAACACCATGCCGGACCATGATTTGAGCTATACGGCAACCTGGTCGCCAAGGCAGTATCGGGTTTCCTTTGATGGAAATGGTGGCAGTTCTCCCACGAACATACTGGTTACGTACGATAGTAGCTATGGTGGCATGAATACATCTACTCGAACTGGCTATATCTTTGATGGATGGTTTACGAAGGAAAGTGGTGGAAGCGAAGTTTCTGCTAGTACAACAGTAGACCTTGTTGCGAATCAGACCCTGTATGCTCATTGGATTGCAAAAGAGTATACCGTTGACTTTGATCTAAATACAGGCTCAGGGACAGCGCCTGGGGTAATCACGGTTACCTATGATGACACGTATGCAAACTTACCGGAAACCAGTGCTAGTAAGATAGGCTATACCTTCCGCGGTTGGTACACGGCTGGAAGCGGTGGTAGTGAAATTACAAGCTCAACCAAGGTAAAGACGCCAAGCAATCATACCCTGTATGCTAAATGGGAAGCAAATGCCTATGAAGTAGAATTTGATGCAAATGGTGGCAGTGGTGAAATGGATAATCAAGGCTACACCTACGATCAGTCTGGGTCCTTGCGTGCCAATACCCTTACTAGGACAGGATATCGCTTTCTTGGATGGAATACCCAGAAGGCCGGAAATGGCACAGCCTATACAAATGCCCAAAGTATTACCAATCTGGCAACAGAAGGTATTGTAACCCTTTATGCTCAGTGGAATGTAAATGAGTATACGGTAAGTTTTGACAGTAATGGTGGTTCTGGTCTTACATCGATTACGCAGAATTATGGGACGGCAATATCAGCCCCGACTGCTCCGACAAAGACGGGATATACTTTCAATGGGTGGCAGCTTGCTAACGAAGGCTATACTTTTAGCACCATGCCGGCAAAAAATATTACTTTGACTGCGATATGGAATGCAGTGGTTTATCCGATTTATTATCAGTTAAATGGTGGCATGAATCTTGTGGATAACCCATCAAGCTACGATATTGAAAGCGGTAGTATTGCTTTACAAGATGCAAAAGATAAAGCTGGATATACCTTTGAGGGTTGGTATGCAGAACCTGAGTTTAGCAATAAGGTGGAAGGCATTGCCATTGAACAAGGTGAAACAGGAACCAAGACCTTCTACGCCAACTGGACAGCCAATACCTATAGGGTTGTGTTAAATAAAAACACGGGAGATGGAACAGCAAACATACACCAACTTTTCACTTATGATGCGGCAGCAAAGGCCTTGACTGCAAATAGCTTCACCCAAGACGGATATACCTTTATTGGATGGAACACAAAATCTGATGGGACTGGCACAAGCTATATGGATGGTCAGATGGTTGAAAACCTTGCAGAAGGCGGTATGCTGAACCTGTATGCCAAGTGGCAGCTTGTGACCTATACCGTAAACTATCAACTTAATGGTGGCCTACAAGCACTGAATAATCCATTTAGCTACACCGTAGAAAGTAATGATATGATGCTAAATGACCCCAGTAGAGACAATGGCTACGGGTTTATGGGTTGGTATAAAGATCCGAGTTTCATAGGTAGTAGGGTAACAAGCATCACAAAAGGCAGTATAGGTGATACAACCTTGTATGCAAAATGGGGCTTTGCGGGTACCTTTACACTGACTAACAATGGAAACAACACTTTTACCATCACTCGAAAGGGCAATGGCAATACGAATGATGCTCAAAATGTGGGGCAGCAGACAGTTTATTTCCGCACCATCAATGGATCGGCAATCGGTGGTACCCATTTTGTTCACCAGGGTGGAAATGCATCGGCTGTGAACTTTGCGGATGGAGAAACAAGTAAAACAGTAACCATCACGGAATATGGTGTGGATAGGCCCTACGATGGTCAAATTGCAACAAGTTATTCCAACATTGATAGAACCTATCAGCTAGAAATTGTCAAAGTAATAGGTGGAGGACTGTTGGGTAGCACTTCCAAGGCAACAAGGACAATGTTGAAAAATAGTAGTTACCTTGTATCGAGTGATGTATATAACTTTACTTCTTTTGCAACGAATTCTACGGAACAAGAAATTAATGAACAGATCGATGGTAAATATACATCTACAAAGTACACGGGACTATCGGGGAATCCCCTTGCTGGCCGAAATGATTCAACTTCTGTGAAAAATTATTTTCAAGCTACAGCTAGTGCCATGAAGGTAAAACTTGATATTACAGGAGTAGATGATGGTCAAGCGATCACTCGACTTGTCTTTTTCAACAACCATACAAATGGTACTTCAACGGGAAAAGATGATGATTCGCTTAGCGCATTACCGACTGGTACAAAGGCGGCCTTTGTGTATGGAGTGGATGAAAAAAATGAAACGACATATATGGCAAGTTTGCCTGGCTCAAATACAATAATCGTTACGGTTAGCGGCGTGGAGTTGGATTTCCCCTTGCAAGCAAGCAAGTATGCATCCGGACAAAATAGCACGGACTATATCCTCTATTCAATGGGTGAAACCTGCGGCATTTCTGCTGGGGCATATTGCTCAGGATGGTTGAAACATTCTTGGTACTACAAGGGCGGAACCTTATATTCAGCGCCTTATGATATTAAAGAACCAAGCAAGATTGGCATTGCTTCTATGGCAACAGGCGACTATAAAGCAGGAGAAACGGTAACCATTGCTGTCATCTTTGATGAAATTGTTGCCAATCGAAATGGCGCGAATCTCAGTGGTTCAAATCTTACTGGTTTGACGTATGTGGGAGGCGTTGGTTCCAACGTTCTATACTTTAGTGGAACTGTCACAAAAGACTGCAATCAAGATACAATCTTAACGGGAATTAATGTAAGTGGAACCGTTCTAGATATGGTAAACTAAAGTCTAAAAGGCCCCTGCCAATGTTGGCAGGGGTAATTTTGAATAGGGGGTGATGCATTGCGTTCAATTATAATAGCATTAATAGCTTCCCTGTTTCTGACCCCAGCTGCCTATGGGATAGAAACAGATAGCAGTGTTAGAATAGCAATTATTGATACTGGCCTTTCTACTGAGGCACTGGGAAGCACACAAATCCTTCAAGGAAAAAACTATATCCTAGAAGATCAAGACACGGAGGATAGAATGAATCATGGTACAGAGATAGGCAGTCTTATTCTAGGAAAGCCTGATCGTGAACTTGTTGGCGCTTATCCCGAAGCCATCTTAGTCCCCCTAGTCTATTACAGTATGGCGGACGAATCTTTGGTAAAAGGTGATGCCACCATGATTGCCCAGTGTATCTATGATGCATTGGATGTCTACTCCTGTCGTGTTATCAATGTAAGTGCTGGCACCTTGGCAGATTCAAAGGAATTGAAAGAGGCTTGTGCATATGCAGAACAAAAAGGTGCTGTCATTGTATCTGCCGTAGGCAACGACAATCAGGTTGCCCCCCAAAATCTATACTATCCTGCTGCGTACGATACGGTGATTGGTGTCGGGGCCCTAGATACAAGTGGAGAAGTAGCCAAATTTTCTCAAAGAAATAGTTCCGTTTCTTTGCTAGCAAGTGGAGAAGACTTGTGGGTTGCTAGGGCTTCTGGAAGAATGACGCATGTGGACGGAACTTCCTATGCCTGTGCCTTTGTAAGTGCAGCTGCAGCAAGGCTTCTGTCAGAGAACCCAGCCTTAAGGCCAGATGATGTACGTAGTATTCTCTCTAAATCAGCAGAAGATTTGGGTGATGTTGGGTATGACATAGACCATGGTTATGGCGCCTTAAATACTGGGAAGGCACTGGAATTGGCAAAAGACTCGAAGGGCTTATCGAAGGCCCCAGATGTGGTTGAAGGTAGCGAAAGTTGGTATTCAAGTATGGTGAATTTAGTTCAAAAGCTGGTTTCTTTTTGGGATGGCAGGAAGGATACTCTATTGAACATGAAAGGGCTTACAGGTAGTTGATAAGGCTAGCAATCTTCTAGCTATTTTACAACTAGTATTCTTGAAAAGACAGAAATAAGCAGGCTACGAGTATTAAAGTATAAAAAGAATTGACTCTAACGTTAGGTTATAGTTTATAGTGAACTTAGCACGAGGGGAGATGAAACTATGAAAACAGTAAAGGAAGTTAGCAAGCTTACAGGTGTGAGTATACGCACCCTGCACTATTATGACAAAATTGGACTTCTTCAACCAACCGCTAGGACGGAGTCCGGATATAGGCTGTATGATGATATGACCTTGGAAAAGCTACAGCATATTTTACTGTTTCGGGAGCTTGAATTTCCGTTAAAAGAAATTCAAGTAATTTTGGATAGTCCAAATTTTGACAGGAATAAGGCCTTGAAACAACAGATTGACCTGTTAACTAAGAAAAAGGAACATTTGGAAAACTTGATTGAATACGCTCGTGAAATAAAAAGGATGGGAGTGAAAACTATGAATTTTTCGGTGTTTGATAAAAAAGAGATGGAAGAATATGCGGCGCAAGCAAAAGCAACCTGGGGAGATACTCAGGCCTATAAAGAATTCGAAAAGAAGAATGAAGGTAGGAGTAGCGAGCTAGCGAATGACATCAATCAAAATCTTATGAAATTGTTTGTTCAGTTTGGTCAAATGCGCAATGAAAAGCCTGAATCTGATCTTGCGCAAGCGCAAGCAAAGAAACTGCAGGAATATATAACAGAATATTTTTACAACTGTAGGCCAGAGATATTTAGTGGATTGGCGGACATGTATGCAAGTGGTTCTGAGATGACTGAGAACATAGATAAAGTAGGTGGTGCTGGAACGGCAGAATTTGCTGCACGAGCCATCAAGATTTATTGCCAAAATAAACTATAATGAATTGCCCTTGAGGAAGCATCTATTGAAAGATAGGTGCTTTTTTATGTTTCCAAAACAAGAGGGCTATTCCAGTGTTTGCAAGCTGCGAGACGGCACGAATATTAATGGCTGCTTCTCTTCCTTATGTGCGTGAAAGCTTGCACAAAACAAAAAAGAAGGACTGTGTTAAAATAGAAGAATGACATCAATAGCAGGGCACACCTGATCTAGCAAAAAATAAATCTGCACTACAAACCAAAATAGGCGAAAGAAATAATGAATTAAGGAGATCATAGTTATGATGGATTTAGAGCAGTACCGACTCATTATTGATTCTTCTCCAAACATGATATGGAGAGCGAATCTTAGTACCGAATGTGATTATTTTAATCAGACATGGCTCAATTTCACTGGTCGTACAATGGAAGAAGAGTATGGGTTTGGATGGGCTGCCGGTGTGCACCCAGATGATTATGATAGGTGTGTAAAAATCTATCTAGATAATTTCAAACGACAACAAAAATTTGAAATGGAGTATCGACTTAAAAGATATGATGGTCAATACAGATGGATTAATGACCGTGGGGTTCCTTTCTATGATAAGGACAAGAAGTTTATCGGCTTTATCGGGAGCTGTATGGATGTTACGGAAAAAGTTGAAGGACAGCTTCTCAAGGAAATGGCCCAAAAAGATGGCTTGAGCCAAACCTATAACCGGCAATATTCCCATCAATTGCTAGCGGAGATTTTTAACGAAGCACGGGAAAAAGGGGTACCACTTAGTATTCTGATGATGGATATTGATGGATTTAAAATCATCAATGATACTTATGGCCATAGTGCTGGCGATGTAGTTCTAACAAAAGTGGCAGCCATAATGAAAGGTGAAATGCGCGCTCTAGATATCCTTGGACGATACGGGGGAGATGAATTTTTAGTCGGGTTGGTTCATACTAATTTTGAAGAGGCACTTGCGGTTGCTGAACGCATCAGGATTGCCATCGAAAGGGCTGAGATACTCGTTTCTAATGACACCCCGATTAAGGTTAGCGTAAGCATTGGCGTGAGATGCCTTCAGGATGAATTGACGTTAGATGAACTCATCAACAATGCTGATAAAAAATTATATGAGGCAAAATCAGAGGGTAAGAATACAGTCAAGGGCTAGGGCAGACCTGCTTCCTAATATAAAAATGGTTACTATCTAGGATTGCTAGTTGGACCTTTCAGTATAGCTGTATCAAGGCTAGATATGTAGCCTATAAATAGGCAAGTATACAATAGGGAAGGGGCCTAGATCCCTTCCCTATTACTTAGTCTAACAGCGAAACCTTCATAAACTGCATGGGCTTCGAATCAAGTATATCCTAGATGCTGTATCAGTTGTTCTTCTTTTTAGCCGAACAATTAGGGTAAAGATGGATGAATCGCTAGGTGCAGGGAAATTTGAATTGTTAAGGCCTATCAATTGCTATTGAAAGAGAGCCGGTATATATTTTAATTAGAAGAAAGTTGTACAATCACGCTAGGAGGAGGTCTGCATGAGTGATAATTCTCAGTTTCAGTCGGTAGATGACTATATGAAAGAACAGCCTGAAAAATGCAGAAAAGCCCTTCAAGATATTCGATCCTATATTTTGGAAGTGGTTCCAGATGCTCAGGAATTAATCAATTATAATATTCCTGCATTTGCTCTTGTGAAGGGTGGAAAAAGAGAACAGCAGGTTATGATTGCAGGATATAAACATCATGTGGGTTTGTATCCTCATCCTACAACCATGGTGCATTTCTTGGATGAATTAAAAGAATATAAAACAGGAAAAGGTTCGGTTCAATTTCCAATCAATGAGGCTTTGCCAAAAGATTTAATTATGAAAATGGTGAAGTACAGGAAAGATATATTAGATGAATCAAGGGCCTATGAGTATTGATATCGTTTGCGCTTAAAACAGCTTATTTCTATGTCCTAGATAGGCCCTAGGTCTAATAAGTAAGTGCAGGAACTGCCGTGCTAGCATGGGTGTTGGATTTTGAGGTAACGCTTAGGCATACAAAAAAATATATTTTGTTTCAAAAAATTTGTGGGAGGCTGAAAATGAGACTAGATGGGTTCGGGTTATTTGTTAAAGATATGCCGCAGATGATTGGTTTTTACAGGGATGTATTGGGGTTTGAAATCAAAGAGAACGAAGATACAGCCAATGTATATTTGATCAAAGATGATACCTTATTTTTACTCTATGGTAGAAATGATTTTGAAAAGATGACGAGCAGAAAATATGAGTATATAAAAGGCATCAATGGTCATTTTGAAATAGCCTTATATGTGGATACTTTTGAAGAAGTAGATGAAGAATACGCAAAAGCCATCAGCAAGGGTGCTAATTCGGTTTTAGAACCCACAACAGAGCCGTGGGGGCAAAGAACTTGCTATATTTCTGATCCGGAAGGAAATCTAATAGAAATTGGTTCTTTCAACAAACCATTTACGAGATAAACAGGGGGTACACATTGAATCAATTGGAAAAATATGGTCTCACCGACCGTTTCAAAAATGAAGCAACATTATACCCAGATCTATCTCTTGCTCGCATCGTTGCTCAATATAGAGGACTCTATAAAATTGTAACCAAGACGGATGAACTCCAGGCTGAAATTTCAGGCAAACTGCGCTTTGAAACTAGCGAGCTTGCAAAATTTCCTACGGTAGGAGATTTTGTAATGGTTTCAGCAGAACACCTAGGTGGGAATGCCATCATTCATCATGTGCTAACAAGGAAAAGTCTATTCATGCGTACTGCCGTGGGTGTTCATGGGCAAGCCCAACTGGTGGCTTCAAATATTGACACGGTTTTCATTTGTATGTCCCTTAACAATAACTTTAATCTCAGCCGATTGGAACGCTATCTTAGTGTGGCGTGGGATAGTGGGGCTATTCCTGTAATCCTATTAACCAAATCCGATTTATGCGACGACCTACAAAAATCAGTCACAGAAGTAGAACGAGCATCCTCATATACGGATGTAATACCCCTTTCGGTATTTGATGATGATCTGGCTGAAAAGTTGGGAAAGTATTTGAAAGCGGAAACAACGGTTGCCTTCATTGGTTCATCTGGGGTTGGAAAATCCACCTTGATTAATAAGCTATTGGGAGATGAAATTCTGGCAACAGCAGATATTGGAAAAGCAGATAAGGGCAGGCACACCACAACCGGCAGAGAAATGTTTGTTTCTCCTTTTGGCGGCGTGCTCATCGACACTCCTGGCATGCGGGAGCTTGGTGCAGAAAGTGTCGATTTAGCGAAGACCTTTGATGATATTGAAGAGCTTGCGAGGAACTGCCGCTTCCGGGATTGTACACATACGGGAGAACCAGGTTGTGCAATTATCAAGGCTCTTGCAGACGGTAGCCTGGAGAAAAGACGATTTGATAGCTATCGAAAGTTGAAAACGGAAGCTGGCTATGAGGGGCTAAATGCCAAGGAAGTAGAAGTGAAAAAGTTGGAACGCATGTTTAAAGAGGTTGGTGGAATGAAAAATATGCGGAAAATTGTTAAAGAAAAACGAAAACGAAAAGAGTAAGAGAATTTCTTTGACTAGAATACTCTTTAGGGATTGGGAATTAACAAATTCTATTTGTAAAAAAAACTGGAATAGTATATACCAAGCATTTATGCCCAGCTTCCTACCAGATATTTGAATACGAGAAATAAGGAATATATACATTGGGTATTAGGACTTGGTCATTTAATTTCGGATGCACAGACATTTAATTTGGTGATATCATAATAAAAGCAACCTGTGGTTGACAATTATTCATGCTAGTTGGTAGAGGCAACCAGCATATTTTGTTACATTTATTCCATAAAGTGAATATCTGTAACAGGAGGAGATTACATGGACCTATCATTAAAGCTGCAAGAACTAAGGAAAAAAAGCAACCTATCGCAAGAAGAGTTAGGTGAAAAATTGAATGTTTCTAGACAATCTATTTCCAAGTGGGAAGCTGGGCAGACACGCCCGGAGATTAAAAAAATAATCCTACTAAGTGAAATATTTGATGTTCCTACCGATTACCTTTTGAAAGATGAATGTGAACATGCAGACTGGGTACAACTTGATACAAAGGATAAAGCACGACCAAATAAAAAGAACAGGATAATACCACTGGTTTTGAGTGCACTACTTCTTATCGGTATGTTTGCCATTTCTCGCCTAGTCATTGAGAACCAGAAATTATCCGCTGAAATTGCAGCTACTCCCGTAAATGAGATTTTGGAAATGGAGAAAACTACCCCAGAACAGTTTGAATTGTTGGGAAAATACTATTTTGATTATTCTAGAGAAAACCGGTTTGACTATGTACCGTATTTTGCTGAGAATAATGCTTCAACAGAAAGTACGGAGTATCTTTTCTGGGCCTTTGCAATTAATTTGGATAACTGGGGAGAAGACAAAGGCATTATGAGTCAATCTTATGTTGATGAAATGGTTGCCACACATTTTAATGTCACAGGGTTAAGCCATCTATCCATGAGAAAAGCATGGGATTATGATGGAGAAAAATATACCGCCCTACCACAAAGTATTAAAGAAAAGCCAATTTATATTCTGAAAGAATACTCTACATATATGCAAAATGGTATACAAGTATATGACGTAGTGCTAGATAGCTGTAGCTCAGCAAACGATCTGATTTTTAACGAAGCAGATATTGAAAGGATAAAAAACAATATATTGAATGATCAGTCAGATGATTTAATCGTGCGACAAACAGAAGAATTTAAATATGTAGAAACGTTCAACGGCCCGCTATACATATCACACGAAATACTTAATAACGAAGGTTAAAGGGGGTAAATAAAAAAGCCATTGTTTTCGAACAATGGCTTTTTCTCTTAACTCTACGGAGCGTTTATTGAAGAAATAGGAAAAGACCAATATAATTCTAACTGGAGGTAAACATATGCGAAATGAAAAAATAGGCAATGTTATCAAAACTTTGCGGATAGAGCATAATCTTACGCAAAAACAGCTTGCAGATAAACTGGGAATAAGCGACAAGGCCGTTTCAAAGTGGGAACGGGGGCTTGGCGCACCTGAACTATCGTTAATTGGCGAGCTTTCCGAGCTACTCGGTGTTAATATTGACAATTTATTGGCTGGCGATTTATCTCGAAATGAATTTGTTGGAGGAAACATGAAAAATTCAAAATATTACGTATGCCCCAATTGTCATAACATCACTATCTGTACAGGCAATGCTGAAGTTTCCTGTTGTGGTAAAAAGCTTGTAGAACAAACACCGATTAAAGCAACAAACGAAGAAAAATTAAAGGTTGAAATTATCGAAGACGAATGGCATATAACTAGTGAACATCCCATGACCAAAGAACACTATATATCCTTTGTTGCTTTTGCTACTGGCGAACGCATACAGATCATCAAGCAATATCCAGAATGGAATCTTGAACAAAGAATTCAAAAATATGGGCATGGAAAGCTGATTTGGTACTGCAACAATCACGGATTGTTTTATCAATTACTGTAATTAGAGGAGAAGAAATTAATGAAATTTGTAGTATTTAACGGAAGTCCAGGCGGTGAGAACAGTAAGACAAACATACTTGCCCGAGCATTTTTAACCGGTGCCCAAAAGGCTGGATGTGAAACTGAAAATGTGTTTTTGATTTCTAAAAATATCGAATATTGCAAGGGCTGTTTTGCCTGTTGGTTCAAAACACCTGGAAAATGTGTGATACAAGATGATATGGCAGAGCTTTTGGAAAAATATGAATCTGCTGATGTGATTTGCTTTGCAACACCCGTATATACCTGGAATATAACAGCAATACTGAAAAACTTTGTGGACAGACTCATCCCATTAAAGAGTCCCCAGATTGTAAATACAGATGAAAATTTTGACCTTGCAGACTTAAAGCCTAAAGAACAACGATTTGTGATTATCTCGAACTGTGGCTTTCCAGGCAACAATAATTTTGAAAGCATGAAAACAGTAGTCGCTTCTTGCAATCCTGTTCTTGAGATTTATCGCAATTGTGGCAAAATTTTGAATAGTAAGGACGAGAAAATTAAAGCAGTCGTAGATGAATACTTGCAGGTTGTTGAGCAGGCCGGATATGAAATGGCTACCCAAAACCAGGTATCTGACGAAACGAAAATGAAACTTGAAATGCAGCTCATGTCGATACCAGATTACGTGAAGTATATTGGTATGTAGCATATGGCCTGCCTAAAAAAGGCACTCTAGGTGAAGGAAGACCCTCACCTAGAGTGCCTTTTTTAGTGTCTTTGTGCGGTTATAATTCTACAATATCCCCCTTGTATACAAGCCGAATTTTCATCAATTTCTTCTTTGTCTAACGCTAAGAGTAGGATAGCACAATATCAGGGTTACAGTTTATGAATAATTGAAACATTGCACAATAAATATTGAGAAATTGTAAGAAGTGATTGCATTACATTGATGCATGGACTATCATTCAGGGAGCCTAGCAGGATTTGAATTATCCTAGAGAACGTTTGATAGATTTGAATCCGGATTTGCATGTTGGTTAAAATTTAAACATAAAAAGCGGGGACTAAATGTTAAAACCGAAATTATTTTCAATATTAAAACATCGTGAAGTTGAACTAACGAAAAACAAATTGATGAATGACATAATTGCAGGCATTATTGTAGCAATCATCGCCTTACCATTATCGGTAGCACTGGCTATTGCATCTGGTGTTACCCCAGAAAAGGGACTAATCACTGCCATAATAGCAGGTTTTCTTGTTTCCTTTTTAGGAGGAAGCCGAGTTCAGATCGGTGGTCCAACCGGTGCCTTTGTTATTATCGTCTATGGTATTGTAGCCCAATATGGTGTTGCCGGACTAACCATAGCCACATTGATGGCAGGAAGTTTTATGATCTTCTTTGGTTTAATGAAGTTTGGCAGCGTGATTAAATATATTCCTTACCCAACCACTACCGGTTTCACAAGTGGTATTGCAGTCGTTCTTCTCTCCACCCAGGTCAAAGATTTTTTTGGACTATCACTGCAAAGTGTGCCATCGGAGTTTTTCGATAAATGGAAAGTATATATAAGTCACTTTTCTACTTTAGACCGAACAACAACCTTGGTTGGAATCATTTCACTATTGATTATTATTTTTTGGCCAAAAATCAACAAGAAAATTCCTGGTTCTCTTGTCGCCTTAGTTGTGGTCACAATGGGTGTTAAACTGTTCGGCCTCCCGGTAGAAACAATTGGAAGTCGATTCGGTGAAATCTCGAATCATATTCAATTGGTGGATATCAGTAAATTGAATATATCACTGCCCTTGATTAAAGACCTATTAAGGCCCGCTCTAACGATCGCCTTCCTAGCGAGTATTGAATCCCTACTATCTGCCGTTGTAGCGGATGGGATGATTGGTAAAAAGCATAACTCCAATATGGAACTGATTGCTCAAGGCATTGCCAATATTGCCTCAGCACTCTTTGGAGGAATACCAGCGACAGGTGCTATCGCTCGAACTGCGGCAAATGTCAAAAATGGTGGACGCACCCCAATTGCTGGAATGGTCCATGCAGTCGTTTTATTACTGATTATGATCGTATTCATGCCTTTGGCAAACCTGATTCCCATGGCTACCTTATCAGCAATCTTAATAATCGTGGCCTATAATATGAGTGAGTGGCGTTCCTTTAAAGCCCTACTCAAATCAACCAAGAGTGATACCGCGGTGCTACTAGTAACCTTCAGTATGACAGTCGTCTTTGACTTGGTTGTGGCAATCGAAATAGGTATGATTATTGCGATGTTTTTATTTGTTAGAAGAATGTCAGAAAGTACCCAAGTAGCAAGCGTGAACCATAACTATTTTGATATATTTAGTGAAGATCCAGATGACTATGATGGTACAGCAAGTTTTAATGATGGGGTACACATTGGACTAAAGAATAAGATTATGGTTTATGAAATAACCGGGCCCTTGTTCTTTGGGGTCACGAATATATTCTTGGATATTATGAATGAAGTGAAGAACAACACCAATGTACTAATTTTAAAAATGAAAAATGTACCCAATATGGATGCTACGGCATATACTGCACTCAAAAGAATTGAGAAAAGATGCCGCAATCAAGGAATAACCTTATTGTTTGCCTGTGTTAATGAGCAGCCTATGAAACTACTTGAGGTGTCAGGATTCTTTACAAATATTAGTGAAGATACAATTTTTGATTCCGTCAAATCGGCAGTAGATTATGCAGACAACTTGAATTTTGAATAGAAACAAATACACCAAAAGCAAGACACTCCTTTTATCACTTTTTGTGAAAAAGGAGTGTCTTGTTATTGGGCGCAAAGAGAGTCTGTTTCGATGCTGTGGAGCAAAGGTTTACCCTTAACGATTAATTATGATATGGTTTTTTCGCTAGGCGTGCCACGGCTTATATTGCCGGAAAATTTATATGATATAATCGGACTATAGCGTATTGCTAGAAAATGAAAAATAGTATATTCAAAAGGATCGTATACAATTAAATGCGCAAAAGTGATTAATAAAAAGGAAAGCCATCAGTAAACTCCGAATTAGGTAAGTGACGAAACTATCCGAAAAGGAGATCGACTGATGACTCATCTTAATTCTAATCTACCCTTCGAAAAAATGCTACTCAAATTCATGACTACTGAAGATCCTATGCTCGCGATGCTTACTTGGCTTTGCGATCAACTCATGCAAGTTGAGTTTGCAGAAGAAATCGGTGCTGGCAAATCTGAGCGCACCGAGACTCGTAAAAAGTATCGCGCAGGATACCGCCCAAGACGTTTTGACACCAGAATGGGCAGCATGTACTTGATGGTACCCAAACCACGTAAGGGAGGCTATATCCCCTTCTTCGTGACTGAACGGAAACGATCCGAAGTGGCTCTGATCAATGTTATACAAGAGGCATTCATCAACGGAGTTTCCACTAGAAAAATCGAGAAGCTTGCCAAGAGCCTGGGTATTGAATCTATTTCAAGGAGCCAGGTCAGTAACATCACCAAGGAATTACAGTCTCAGGTAGATGCATTTCTGAACCGAGAACTGGATAAGGAATATCCCGTACTTTGGGTTGATGCCCTTTACGAAAAAATTCGCGTTGATGGGCATGTTGCCAATATGGCAGTCCATGTTGTTTGTGGTCTTAGAACCGATGGTACCAGGGATATTCTGGCTGTTGAACCCATGTATGAAGAGTCCAAGGCCAGCTACAATCACATGTTTGACTCTCTGAAGGAACGTGGTCTGGAGAAGGTCTGGTTGGTTGTCAGTGATGCTCACAAAGGGCTTGTAGCTTCTGTAAAAGAATCGTTCATCGGTACCACCTGGCAGCGATGCAAGGTTCACTTTATGAGAAACATCTTGGCATATATACCAGCAAAGGAAAAGAAATCCTTTGCTGCGAAACTTAAAAACATATGGCTTCAGCCGGATGAACAAGCTGCACGGTCTTATGCGAACCTGGTTATGGACGAGTACGAATCCCGATTTCCTAAAGCGATTAAAACACTGGAAGAAGGGCTTGAAGACTCAATTAGATTCTACGAATTCCCTCGCATTGACTCTCGAAAGATTTCATCTACAAACATGATTGAGAGACTCAACCGAGAGATCCGACGTCGCTCCGGTGTTGTAGGTGTTTTTCCTACCACTGATTCCTATGTCCGTCTAGTTACCAGTTACCTTATTGAGTACAGTGAGGACTGGTCTACTGGCCGCTCTTATGTTAAACCAGAAACTCTTGAGCTGACTGCTTCCGAACGACAACAAGCAGCTTGACCGGCACAATGCCTAATTCAATACTGATGAAATTGCGCACTTAACTTGACACTAACTTCAAAAGGCCCTAAAGAATAAAAAAACAGGAGGCACTAAAATGAATATTTGCTTTATTATTAATGATTGGAATACCATGGTCCCAGAGACGGAAACAACGCTTCGAATTATTCAAGAAGCCTGTAAAAGAAACCACAGGGTTGGTATCTTATATCCCAACAATATTACGATTCGGAATAATCAGACCTATGGCTTTTTTAAGATGATAAAAGATGATCGGATTGTATCAGAAAATATGGTGACTTTTTATAAAAATACTTGTTTCAAAGAAGAAATGCTACCACTAAAGGGATTTGATGTGGTCTTTTTGAGGAAGAATCCACCGTTGGATGGCATGTTGCTAAATTTCCTAGATTCCATAAACGATGAAGTCTTTATTGTGAATGATATTAATGGATTGAGAAAAGCAAATAATAAGTTATATACTTCTACTTTTTACGATCCAGATAACACATATATACCAAAAACCTATGTATCTAAAAACACCGATTATTTAAAGAGAATCGTAGCGGAAAGTCCAGACAATAAAATGATTCTAAAGCCTGTTGATGGATATGGTGGCAGTGGTGTCATTATTATTGAAAAGGATGCAACGCAAAATTTGAGCTCCTTATTAGACTTTTACATTAATACAGATCAAGGCAAAAAGTATGTAATGCTCCAAGAGTACATTGAAGGAGCTGAACATGGCGATGTGAGGGTACTAATTCTGAATGGCAAAGTTATTGGTGCCTACAAAAGAGTACCTGCGGACAATGATATCAGGTCGAATATCCATGCTGGCGGTTCTGCGCAAAAATATGTGCTAGACAAAGAGGAAGAATCTATTTGTAAAAAAATTGCCACCAAGTTAAAGAATGATGGCATCTATTTTTCAGGAATTGATTTAATCAATAAGAAATTGATTGAAGTGAATGTACAGAGTCCTGGTGGTATCGTTAATATCAATAAGTTTAATCGAGTAAAGCTACAAAAGAATATCCTAGATTTTGTGGAAGAAGTAATCGAAGAGAAGGAACATATTTTTAAAGAAAAATCTCATAATATCAAGAATAGAGAATCCTATAAAAATGAGGTCCGAAATGCTTAGCCTAACTTGCGATGAGGCTATAGGTAAGATTGAAAGGGAAGAATTATTTCATGGCCTAATTGATGGTTCCTTCCGTTTGGTTATTGAAAAATACGTCCCCTTCATTTGCGCTGCCATCCATAACGGTAGCAAATTGCGAGCTGATTTATTGCCCCAAATAGACCTAAACCAGCAAGAGCGCTGGTATGAAGAAGATCCACTGACGGGGGAGTTTATCGAGTCCCTACCGATTCGAATCATTGCGCAAGATTCAAGATATGAATATGATTTAAATAGAGACCAGAATAATTGCATATACGATGTGGCTTGGGGCAAAAAAGTATGGAAAGAGCCATTAAGCAAGGAGGCTATTGAACTAGGAAAAAGCAAGCATAAAGCCTTCTATACAGTTCTAGATGTACTCGTTAAAAAACTAGAGCAAAAATACAATACTTGTGTTGTTTATGACATCCATTCCTATAATCACCAAAGAAAGACAGAGCGAAGGGATTATCCAATCTTCAATATTGGAACGGAACAGATTAGGACAGATCGGTTTAGACCCTATATTTCACGATTTATAAAGGAACTAGACAAGATTACATTTGAAAACGTCGAAACAACAGTTGCGGAGAATGATGTTTTTTATGGTCGGGGTTATTTAGCAAAACATATAGCAGCGTTAACCGAAAAAACGTTCGTGATTCCTTTGGAAATTAAAAAAATATATTGTGATGAAAATACGGGAGACCTATTTCCAGAAGTGATTTTTATTATTAAACAAGGTCTTAAAAATGCCATCTTGTCGAATTCCTTATACTTTATGAACAAGGAATCCAATATGCGAGTTCGAAGTAAAGCGGATTTGTTATCTAGCATCGAAGACCCGGTGCTTAAAAAAGTGGATAAGAGTTTGTACTCTTTACTAAAGAACTTTGAGACCTTAACATATGTGAATCCCAAGAATCTTGAAAAGTGTAAAAAGCAGTTCTTTAATTCCAAATATAGGATAGAGCCGGACTTTAATTATATTCCCTTACGGGTAGACCCCTACGATCTTAAGCAAAAGCTATATCAGTTACCGGTTACAGATATATACGATATATCGATACAAGGACTATATCAGGACATCATTAATGAGTATGTGACGACCATCGATATGCTTGTTGCGAGAGGAACTGAAGATTTTTTTTACAATTCTTTGAAGCTGTACGGTAAGCCAGACAAGAAAGATGTAAAAAACGCAAACTACATTATTCAGTCCTATGGCAATGATGACCAATCACTAGACCTACTAAGTACAGAGCAGGTGCTAGCCTTCTTTCAGTCTGAAATTGAAAGATGGGGTACGGGAGGAAAAGTCGTTCTTAGTAAGAATATGTCTGCTAGAGCCATGGTTAATTCAAGGAAAAAAACATTGGTCGTTAACGAACAGGCAAAATTTGACAAGATTGACTTGGAATTGCTATCGAATCATGAATTAGGCATACATATGCTAACCACAATGAACGGATTTAACCAACCGTTAAAGATGGTACTTCTTGGTACACCTAGGAATGTAGAAACACAAGAAGGACTCGCTATTTTGGCTGAATGCCTGACGGGAAAGATGCATATTAAACGATTGAAGGACTTGAGCTATAGGGTGATTGCGGTTGACCTTATGGTTAAAGGATTAAACTTTAGAGAAATATTTGAGCATTTAATAGAGGAATACAATTTCACGAAGGAGGATGCCTTTAATTTAACGGTACGTGTTCTGCGTGGTGGTGGTTTCACGAAAGATTATTTGTACTTAAAAGGGTTCATTAAGGTTTATAACTATTATTTACAAGGGAAGCCGATCCAAGAACTATTAATCGGGAAAACCTCATTAGAGTATTCCGCTTTATTGAAGGAGCTAATCGATCGTGGCTATTTGAAACAAGGAAAATACACTAACCCTATTTTTGAAGAAGGCAAATTGGATGATGAGATTATCGAATACATCCTTAAAAGTACCATGTAGAAGGTCAATCCTTTAGTGCTAGCAGTCAATAAGATGGAGGTGGTATGATGAAAATCAATGAGTATGTTAATCAGTATGGAGAATATGGTCCCTTTGTAGACAATGGACATACGAATCACTTGCCGATGGTACAATATGCCTTTAAATCCTTGGGTTGCAACGACGAGGCCCTTGTAGCCTTAACAAAAGGCTATGTGAGAATGAATAATCTAGAAAAAGTAGCGGATTATACACTGCTGAGTAGTTCCTTTGAAGCAAACTTAGGTCGTAAGGAGGCCTATGGGTCGTATGTGACGTATTTTACGGAGGAACTGAAAAGAAGTGATCAGAAGGTAGTCATCTCGAAAACCCTGCATGCCCTACAGAATCGAATAGGGGCAGGGCTGTTTCATGCCTTAATTCGTTTATCGTACGCAGTAGTAGCAGAAAACAAGGAAGAAATCATCCGCTCTTTGGCTTTTCTTGCTTGTGGGGACCAAGAACAAACCGTAAAAGGGCATGAAATTGATGGTGCAGTTGCTTCAACTGAATTTAAAAGATTTATTAGAGAGCATCAAGGCTATTTCTATTTGTCAGGAGATACTGAAGCTAAAGAAAGTGCCTTATTAGATGCCTTATGTGAAGTCTTTTTATCGACAGGTTCTTTTTATGTGTTGCATACCATTACTGGTTTTGAGGCCTTGAATACACTGAAAACGTATTTTGAAGATTATGATGGAGCTATAGATAGTTTTACCACCAGCGTCTTACGTTGGCTGAAAAGGGTATCCATAGATGAGTATAAAACGAGAATCCTTGACCAGGGTATGGGCTTTGATGAAATGAAAAATCGGATTTGTAACATTACGGAAACTCATACAATCAAACTACTCTATTCAGCGGAAGTATTGTATGGTCGATTTTTAAATGAAAAGTTGAAGCGGGTAGCACAAGTCCGGCTTATGGATGCTTAAGGAGTCGTATATCCCTGAAATGCAGGGGATGATGAATTATACTGGCAATTTTGAAAGGAATGAAGCGCATCATGAAGAAAAACGAACATCTGACGAACATATTGTTGGGGGTGGGCGTAATTTTTGCTGTCAGTCCGTTAGCATTATATTGGTTTATTCATGCTAATCCTGACCGGTATCTTGATATAATCAATAAACCGTATCCTTTTAGCCATTTTGGAGGCGGTCCATTTCAATTCTTTATGTATAGTGGGCTATTGGTTATTGGCATAAGTTTCCTAGTCATCAGTATGGTATTGAAAAGAAGAAAAAAAGATATTGAAAAAGTCTAACACTAGCCAAAAATTGAGCTTCTATCTATGCTTTTATGTACAGCTGGTTGGCTAATTTGACCCATAGATGACAATGAAAACCCTTGGAAATCACTGATATCAAAACAGCCTTTCCAAGGGTAATTTGGTTTTACCACTCTATGGATAGATGATAAGTATAGAGACTAGGCGACAAGAAAACCTACTCAATTAAACTTAGTAATTCATCCGTATCTGGTATGTCTTTCATGGAATGGCCATAGTGTACATAGCGGAGCATACCTGTTTTGTCGATCAGCATTTGGGCTGGCATGCGGCCCAACTTAAAAAGGTCTACTTGTTGGCCATAATTTTTAACTACAGTATGTTTCTCGTCGGGGATTCCGACAAAGGGTAGTGAATGCTTTTCCCAATAGGTTGCGAAATCTTCTTTATTTTCTGGTCCTATGACTACAATCTCAGTGTCCTTTTCAACAAATGAGTCATAATTTAGACGCAACTGCGTCATATGCCGTTGGCAGAAAGGTCAAGAAAAACCGCGGTTGAGTACCAACAAAACCCATTTCTTTTCCTGATAATTCTTTAGTGAAAAGTGCTCGCCTTTATAATCATCAATTTCAATATCGGGCGCTTTTTTATCTACTTTGACTCGTGGCATCGTTCCTCCTTCCGACAGACAGTAGTCTGTCTACACCGATTGAAAGCAAGAGATGACGGTACAATAAACAAACTGCTAGATTTTTTTTGTGTGTGGTATCGACTGCTATTGTAGTGAAGGCATAAACTGGCTTTTTTTACTATTTATGAAAAGCATTGCCTTAAATTCAGTATAGTCTATCACTATATGGAAATCAAAATGGTGAGGATGTCTGCAAAAGAAAAATGATATTGGATTTTGGAGCTAGCTCATAACAGGAGTATCTTGGGGGCCATACCAATGTCTAGTTGAATCAGATGGTTCGGCTTTAAAAATTAGGTTAATTGAAAGAATAATGATAAAATATATATTACAATAGTCTTTAATAGTAAAATCTATTTAATAATTAAATCGAATAGAGTAGGTCATAATCGATTGCGCACTTCTAGGAGCACATGGAATAAAAGGTGGTGATGGCACAATTGAATACGGATTCAATAAAAAAAATCATACTGATTCTACTGGGAAGCATATTCTTAGCATTAGGGATAATCGGTGTTTTTATCCCTATACTTCCAACCACCCCCTTCCTATTGCTTACTTCCTTTTGCTATCTGCGAAGTAGCGAAAGGATGTATAAGTGGCTAATCAATCACAGAATCTTTGGAGCATATATATATAGCTATATAACCTATAAGGCTATTCCAAAGAAAACCAAAATTGGTACTTTGATTTTTCTTTGGTCCACCTTGCTTGTCTCGATGCTACTTGTGCCAATCTTGCACCTTAGGCTCTTCCTCCTTGTCGTTGGAATCGGTGTGACGATCCATCTAGTGATGCTGAAAACCTTGAGCACGGAAGACTTGAAACAGCTCAAGGCGCTCTATCCCAGTAAGGAAAAAAGCTAGACCTAGTAAGGTTAGTCTAATGTTTTCGAACACGAGAAGAATCTTGTAGAAGCATAAGTATCATTCGATAAAGTTTGAGACCTAAGATAGAAGGTTTCTATTTTAAAGAAGAATTGGGTTGTTCAATACTGATATTCTTCCTTCCTTGTATCTTGATTGAAAAAGCAAGCAGAATCGACCCAGAGTGCATGAAGAATCAAAAATGTATTTAAAAAATACTAGAAGGAGTAAAAACATGGAAAACAAGTTAACGATTCTTTGGACCAACGCCGATCCCATTACCTCTGAGCTAATGGTGTTTCATTATGCCCAGGTTAGTCTCGAAAAAAAATGGTGGGATGAGGTTGAAATTGTTGTTTGGGGAGCAACCGCTAAACTAGTGGCTGAGAATAAAGCCATACAAGATGAACTTTTGAAAATCAAAGAAAAAGGTGTAAGAGTACGTTTCTGTACGGCCTGTGCAACAACCCTCGGAGTGGCCGGTAAAATCGAATCACTAGGATTCGAACTTGAGTTTATGGGCTTGCCCTTGACAGAGGTTCTTAAAACGGGCGGGAAACTGTTGACGATTTAGCAGCAGGAAGAAAGCATAAGCGGAAGGATGAATTTTGCAAATCGGAGTTTCGACTCCGATTTTTTTGTTTTAATAGGACTCAATCGCTCCATAAATACTAGAAAGCAGAGTAAAGTGACTCAAGTCATTTTTTAATTGAAATTGAGTGGCTTGAGGATGGAAAAGGATGACTTCCGATGCATTGTAAATATACCTTGCTTCTACTTACAATAAAGCGAGGAGGTGCTTTATGGAAACAGCACATGAAATAGACTACAAACTGTATGGCGATGATATGCAGTTTGTGGAAATCGAACTTGATAGCGGTGAAGTTGTTCTAGCAGAAGCAGGAGCAATGATGTACATGGATGAAAAAATCAAGATGGAGACAATCTTCGGTGACGGCAGTAGCAGGGGCAACCAAAAAGGTTTAATGGGCAAGCTCATGGGCGCTGGTAAACGTTTGGTTACTGGGGAAGGCTTATTCATGACTACCTTTACCAATGCACAAGAAGGAAAGGCGCACGTAGCCTTCGGCGCACCCTATCCTGGCAGTGTTGTCCCAGTTGATTTAAGCCAACTGAATGGAACGATTATTTGTCAGAAAGATGCTTTTCTATGTGCCGCAAAAGGAGTATCCGTTGGAATTTATCTACAAAAGAAAATTGGTGCGGGCTTCTTCGGTGGTGAAGGCTTCATCATGCAACGCTTAGATGGAGATGGGCTAGCTTTTCTACACGCAGGTGGAACCTTATTCAAAAGAAAGATTACATCTGGCCAAAAATTACGCATCGACACGGGCTGCCTAGTTGCGATGACAGAAGGCGTAACCTTCGATGTTCAGTTTGCGGGTGATATTAAAAGCGCCATTTTTGGTGGCGAAGGAATTTTCTTTGGCACACTCAGCGGAGAAGGCGAAGTTTGGTTGCAATCCCTACCCTTTAGCAGAATGGCAGACAGAATCATAAATGCAGCTGGTGGAAGCAAGGGAGAAACGAAGCATGCTATGTCTAGTGGCATAGAAGAACTGTCAGGACTTGCAAATATATTTAATAGAGACTAAGGAGAATATCATGAAAGAAACGAATAAATGGATTAATGCACTGGCCTACCTAATATTTTTTGTCCCACTACTCGTTGATGGAACGAATGAGGAATACAAGTTTCATGCCAACCAAGGATTAAATTTATTGATCCTTTCTATCGCGGTAACGATTGTTGGTACCTTTATCCCTGTAATTGGATGGCTCTTAATATTGCCAATCGGTGGTTTATTTTGCTTTGTACTCTTCATTATGGGTGTTATTAATGCAATAAATGTAAAAATGAAAGAACTACCGGTTATTGGGAAACACAGATTGATTAAATAGGAGAAAAAAATGAGAAATAAACTCTTCATTGTATTCTGTTCCATATTTCTTTTGGTTACCGCAATGTCTGGATGTGGGGCCAAAGATAAGGTTAACGAAGCGATTAATCCAGCGGCTGAAATGAGTACGGAGACAGAAGATGGGCAGGTTGCTTCCGAAAACATGAAGGAACAAGCAAAGAAAGAGGGTGTATCGGTAAGTGAATTACAAGAAACATTAGATGGGTTAGCAGACATTGGCGCAGAAAAATATGGAATCACGACGAAGGAGTATATCACCCAACTCAATTCCAATGGGGGGACGGTCTTAAGCGAATGGCAAGAAGCCTCGGAACAAATGGGAATGAGTATCACGGATCTTTATGCCTATGAAAAAGACAGTCTAAGCAGGATGACGGACGAACAAAAAGAAACAATGCAGGGTATGAATGATGCGCTAAAAATGGCTGAATCTGAACTAGAGGATGCCGCTGCCAATGAAAATACTGATATTACCAAAATGCTTGGCATCGAAGAAAATACATCTGGCGAAACAAGAACCGTAACCATGACAGAAGAAGAATTGAGACAAGCCTTGAGCTATGAGACCTATAAGATACTACAGGATTATACCGACGAATACTCGACTCTATATGAATATGTGACGGATGCAAGCTATGACGATGTACTTGAGCATTACCTCGCACTAATTGTTAATACAAAAGACTATCAAAAAATTGAACCGATGGGTAATGTTGGCGTCATGCTGCAAGGCACGATTAATGAAATTCCGGTATATATAGAAATTGATAATTCTGATCCTGGAAAAATAAGAGTCAATAATTATCTAGATCTGACCTCACTAGAATAGGAGTTTGTTATGAAAAAGATGGTATTTTCGCTCGTACTAATTGTCATTTTTTGCATGGGTATTGTTGGAACGGCTTTTGCACAAGGCGAAAGTGGTGCAATCAACAGTGCTGGATACGACAATAGACTGGAAAATGTACCAAAAACCGATGCCAATGCGATTGGTCGTGAAGGATTTTGTATTTTGGCGAAAAGTTCCTATCAAAGACAACAAGCTTTTATTACGCTCTATAAGATTTGGCAATCCCTTGAGCAAGTGAATACTAAAAATGTAGAGGTGTCTTTGGGCACCTCTGCTACCAATAGTGGCTTTATTCCGACGTTTGACAGTCGACCCTACCATACGGATTTTAAGGCAGAGATTGAAGGGACTTCAATAAAATCAGGCGAAACAGTTATTCTGAAATATGACGTGTATTATAAGAATGGAAACATTAAGATCGATTCATATTATCAAGGTCGCCTAGTAGCCAGTGCAATCTATCATGATACGGCATTCGTAACCTTTACTACCATGACGATGGGAACCAACTATGCAGAGGTATTGGAAGGGAATTGGCTTCCATTTCGCTTTCTAGACCGTGCCTATTATGAAGCGCTTGAACATGACCCAGAAGTCGCTAGTTTTCGATTTGAAAATCAGTTTTTGAACGATGAAAAGGTTACCTACATGGAGACCCTCATGACGGATGGCTCGATGACAAAACAATGGTATTCCCAAACCTATAAAATGCCAGTGAAATTTCATCGTGAATGGTACAATGGCGATGCTCTTACTCTAATTGACTGGGTGGTAACGAATATCGATGAATCCGTTACTCTAGAAGATAGTATGTTTAATATCCCATCTGATGCAGAATTTGAATAAATGGGAAAAGAAGCATAACTTGGCACGCAGTGCTGATTCTGTGATTATGACTAGAAATAGTGTGGGGTACAGTTGGTACAAGTTTGCCTGTTGCAAAAATAAACTGCTGGGGTAAAAATATATTTAGTTTGGCTTACACGCGGGCACATTAAAAATTGTGCCCTTTTATTTGTTTGACAGGGGAAATATCAAATTCAGTAGGCAAAGGCAATTGTTAGAACCATATCCAGATTACCGGTTTATTCTTTTATAATTCCGTTATATGATGGAAGTACTAGTGGCACAAATAGTTTATGCCATATACTGTCAATTGTATTTGTTTGCCAGATTACGTAAGACAGTTAGCGAAAAATGTGGTCAAGCAGACTGCGGATTTTCCAAATAATCTTTCAAAAGAGCATATTGTGGACTTCTAGCTAGTCCATTACCATTGGTTCTTCCATCCGGTGCTTAGTTGAGAGTTACGGATGGATTCTTTTACAATCTTATTGCACGCACAGATATTCTAAGCGGAGGAAGAGGTACCATGGGGGACAGCAGATACTATAGTCCAGAGCAGTTTTTCAGCATTATTGTGTTCACAGCGCTAATAATAATGCTGACCATAAGCTTTATGCTTAGTATATATAAGGTCGAACGGTACAAGAAAACGATTCTCACAACGTCTGGCATGCTCGGCCTATCTATACTTTCCAGTTTTATTGCAATGGTCGCGCACAGACCTACAGATGTGTTTAACTTTCAGGCACTAAGCGTAGCATTTCTAATAATCTATATACTGTTACTATTCATTTTCTTTACGCTCGATTATATGAAAAATCGAGATTGTTCAATGCTTATAATATTCTCTACACTTTTTTTCATACCCACAGTCGGCTTTATCGTGAATCCGGGAATCAAATCATTTCTGTATCCCTTGTTTGTAGCGAACAGCATTGTTCTATCGAATAAGTTTGTTAAATACCGGGTAAGCTCCTCCGTATTCTCAGATGTAAAGAAACTCATGCTAGATTACGTCTTCATCATTGGGACCAGCGGTGAAGTGATATATGAAAGTGATAAAATCAGCGCATCAACAATTTTCAAAAAATTGAAAAGAATTGATGTGAATCATATTGAAAGCATTTTCTGTAAGCCAATCCTTACCCGAAATACCTTTGGAAAACAGTTCATTAAACTAGAGGGGGATGAGCTATTCTATTTTCAGTATCATATAAAAGAAATCTTTGATAAAGAAAAACTGGCAGGCTATATTCTGACTTTCACCGATATTACGGAGCTTATTGCGATGCTTGATGAACTGAGGGATAAACAAACAGAACTGGCGACAATCAATCGGGAATTAATTAAGACGAAGGAAATCGTGTATGCCATAGAAAGAGAAAAAGAAATTGAGAATTTATTTGACGATATTGTTGGTACGCAGCATCAAGCAATGCAAGAGTTGAAAAGCAATATTGAAAAGTTGAACATAACGGACGAGAATTTTATACCTGAGATAGAAAAGTTGATTTTTGTAGCCAAAGCCAATCTAAAAGATGTCCGCAATGTGGTTACAGCATATAGCAGCTATTATGAAGGAGGGTATGATGATTAGGATCATGATTGTTGACGACCAAATGCTATTAAGAAAATCATTAGGACAAATTATAAGCATCGATGAAGAAATCAGTGTAGTTTCGATGGTCTCTACAGGTAGAGAAGCCATTGATGCGTGTGAAAGATTGAAGCCAGATATCATTATGATGGACATTGAAATGCCACAAATGAATGGGATCGTGGCCCTTAAGATAATCAAGGAAAAATATCCAGATACGAAAGTGATTATCCTAACAACGTTTGATAACCAAGAAAATATTATCTCCTCCTTTATTGCCAAGGCTGATGGATATATAACAAAAGATATTGAACCGCAAGAACTGATTACGACTATTAAATGTGTAAATTATGGACTAACCGTGATACATAAAAGCGTAAAAGATATGATGGTTGAAAAATTCGAAAAGTTGGCGATTCAAAAAAAAGCCTATGCCAATGTCCTCAGTGTTGAGGAAATTGACATGATAAAATCTATCGTAGATGGTAAAAGTAACAAAGAGATTGCGCAGACCTTCAATTATAGCGAGGGCACTGTGAAAAATAAGGTGAGTCGAATATATGAGAAACTTCATATTTCGGACCGCTTACAGCTGGCAGTATTTGCTGTAGAAAACGGCATAGAATAATGAGTGAGTTATTGAAACTAGAAATAGAAGCGATTTGTATAGTGCATATCATCTCCATAGTGTTGGCACTGGTTTTCCTAATGATGTTTTATGTGAAGACCAATAAAGATTATGCGACAAAGGCTTTCCTAGTTTTACAGATTAGTATTATAGGTTGGTTGGTATTTAAAATATTTAAAACAGTTTCTACAACGGAAATCTCAAGATGGTGGTTTATCGTGGGATATTATTTTTGTGCCTGTGTATTTGAGGTTGCTTATTTAGAATTTACCTACGCGTATTATAAGGGTAGACCCTTAAAGAATGTAATTCGAAAAATTATATACGCAATATCATTGCTACAGTTTTCAATGATTCTTACAAACCCGATGCATCACCTATTTTATGCTCAATATGACTTTTGGGGCGATAGTTTTGGAATCTTGTTCTACTTCCACATGATAATCGTATATGGATTTATTTTTGTTGGATTTATCTATGGTTGTCTTACCTTTCATAGAAGATTTAAGGGCGAAAGGCTATGGTATAAATCGCTTATTGCTAGCGCTATCCTTTTTCCTTTGCTGATTAATTTTTTATTTATAACGAAGATATTGCATAGATTCATTCATTCCATAGGAATTCCAGTAATGTTTGATATCACCCCTATTGCTTTTGTTTTTTCCATCCTCATATTTATTTATGCGACCTTTAATCATGAATTCATCAATCGTTCCCCCATGATGCGCCATGAAATCGTTCACCGGTTGGATACGCCTATCTGTGTACTGGATTCCAGCTATACCGTGATTTATATTAATGAAAAATTGGAAGAAACCTTGGGAAAACTCGCCCTAGAGAAGATGGATGAAAGTATACAGAAAATGGATGTGAATCGAATAAAGAATAAGAAAGTGGAAATGAGCCTAGATCATCAGCTTTTCACGGTTTTGATTCGACCAGTACATACCTTCCAAGAAACTCAATACATAACAACGCTTCATAACATAACGGGTTATAAAGAGGTGGAAGAAAAGATACGCGAGGAACAAGAAGCATTGATTCAGGCGAATAGTGAACTTGAAACAACAATTCATAAATTAAAAAGGATATCAAAGATTGGTGCTAGAAACTATGTAGCAAGAGAACTTCATGATATCTTGGGACATTCGCTGGTGGTGACCATTAAACTACTTGAAGTGGCAAAACTATATGTTGAAAAGGATAGAAAGTTGAGTTTAATTGCTTTGAATGACAGTGTCTTGTCTTTGGATTCAGGTCTAGAGAGTTTACATAGCATGGCCACTAAAAGCGATACTTATTCAGGCAAGGACCTTAAAAAAGAGATTGAGAACATGTTGCAACGTATAAAAACGACAGGAATAAAGACACGCTTTAGTTTTAAAGGTCTACACTATAACCTTGATGAAAAAACCTACGATATTATTTGTAGAATCTGTCAAGAGCTTATTACAAACGCGTTAAAGCATGCAAAGGCAAAAGAAATATTTACTTCGATAAGTATTGATCATGAAAAAATCGCGATTTTGGTAATGGATAACGGAAAAGGAGCAGATGAGTTTGTTTGGGGGAATGGCCTTATTGGCATTCAGGAAAGACTACATTTAATCAACGGAACAGTGTCCTTCATAACATCGGCTGGTGAAGGCTTCTTGAGTAAAATAACAATCAAGAAGTAAGAACTGGTGGAGCTTGAACCCTAAATATAAACATCCGCGAAAGGCCATTGGATTAGAGAAAAGATGGAAGAAGTGCAGTAAAAAGGGCAAGACTAAAATTTGAGTTGAGGTGCTCGAGATGGATAAAGAAAAAAAGAGCTTATCTGAGGAAGAATACGCCGACTGTATGGGAATCTTGAAAGCTCGTTTTGAAGATAATATGACCCGGCACAAAGGACTTCAATGGAAAAATATGGAAGAAAAACTTGTGGCAGATCCCGATATGCTAGGGATTGTACACAAAATGGAAGCAAGTGGTGGTGAGCCGGATGTAGTATGTTTGGGTGACAATAAAGAGGAAGTATTCTTTATAGATTGTTCAAAAGAAAGTCCTTTAGGGCGACGAAGTATCTGTTACGACCATGAAGCAATGCAAGGCCGAAAAAACAATAAGCCGCTCCATAATGCGCTGGATATGGCGCAAGAAATGGGTATCGAAATTTTAACGGTAGAACAATATCGTGGACTGCAAGAATTAGGAGACTTTGACACCAAAACATCGAGTTGGGTTAGAACGCCCGACAAGATTCGAAAACTAGGAGGCGCTATTTTTTGTGATTACCGATACGATACAGTATTCGTTTATCACAATGGTGCAGCGTCATATTATGGCGCGAGAGGTTTTCGTGGCTTGGTTAGGCTGCCTTAGCAATTTCCAAATTAAGCAGATAGACAAGGGTTGTAGAACCTACATACAAGGACAAGGGGCCGTATCGTGATGATACGGCCCCTTGCCTATCTTTCCTTTAATTGCTCTTGTAAGACACCTATAATCAGAAGGGTATACTTACCCTAAGACGTGCTAAACGCTGGAAGGAGATAGCCTGAGCACGCTCTGAATGCACTTTAAAGCGGCAATATCTACTTTACTTAGATAAAAGATTGTAGAAGAGCTGAGTGATTTCGGCGCGTGTTGTAGCAGCTGTTGGATTTAGCTTGTTTCTGTATCCGCTGACTGTACCTGATTTGACCATAGCCGACAGGGGGCTACTTGCCCAGCCTGCAATTTGGTCGGCATCCGTAAAACTAGAAAGGGACAGATCATTTGTGGTGCCGGGAATTTCATCCATTGCTTGTAATGCATCATAGAGGATTACGAATACTTCCTGTCTACTAATCTCCTTATTTGGTGCAAAGGAATTATTGCCGATGCCATGGATTATTCCGAGTGATTTTGCTGTTAACAAATAGTCGGCGTAGGGGCTATTGCCAAGGTCAGTAAAATTCTCAACCTGTGACAGGTTAGATTGACTTTGCGGATCTATCTGATAAGCCTTCATTAGTAGAACAACGAATTCTGCTCTGGATACGGTTTCACTTGGGCTGTATTGGTTATTACCAGTACCCGTTGAAATTTCTCTAGCGGCAATGAAGTCTACGGCATCCTTATACCAAGCTTCTTCCTTGACGTCTGAAAAAGCGAGGGGATTGTAGCCAACGATAAATTTTGAGAAGTGGTTGGTTTTGAAGGTTACGACTTTTTGCGATGGATCATAATGCCCCCGCAGGGTGAGCAATTTTCCACTGTCAGTAAGATAGTAGACCAAGACGGCATGTGGATTTTCCTTGGCAGATAGTGTGTAGGGGATGGATACTGTTGCATGGCCTCCGTTAAAATCTGAGACTTGCTTATCCCCATTCATAATATTTAAATCGTATACAGGCCGGTTCTTAACCAAGGCCTGATTTTTTTCAGAAAGTTGCTCTTTATCTACTAGGCTAGCGGAGAAGACGATGTCCTTATTGCTACCACTAGCCGATATGGTGTCTAGTGCTTTCGAATCTAGTACCACTGATATAAATGGTGAAGAAATGGCTAGTCTTGCTTCCGTTTGGTCGCTTATTTTCGCCCAATCCTCTTGCTTCATCTTTAGCGTGAGCTCCTTCGTGTCTTTCTGTGTATTAACGACAAATTCAATAAGGTCTTTTTTGTTTTGACCTCCTGAAGAAGCGACCTTGTCAAGGAGCGCATTGACTGTGGCAGCACTGATTGTTGCCGAAGTTAGTGCGTCTTTTGTAGTGGCTGAAATTTCGGTACTATTGATTATGGACGTGTTTCTCTTGCTAGTATTGATTTTGATCGTTGGAGAAGCGTTGGAATTTCTAATTCTAGTACTAGGTCCTGTCGGGGTCGCGTCAACGACAGCGGTCGCTTCACTATGGTAAATATTGTGAACAGCTTCTAGCATAAAGTAATATTTTGTTCCATTGGTAAGGTTAGTCATGGTATAGGAAGTATTATCATAGACCCCAACACTGTCTTGTTCTGTGAAATCTTTAGGTGTCGTAGAAAAGTAAAGCACGTAATGAGTATCATCTACTTCATCCCACTCTATGGTTACCTGCTTGTTTCCAGCAGTAGCTCTTAGATTTTGGGGTGTAGGTGGCGCATCATTATCACTGACTTGAATGGTTGCCGGATTTGGCGATACAATCGTGGCTCCACCGGTAGGATTTGACAATGTATAGTCGAAATATAGATATCCATTATACTGGCTATCACCCATAATCGTGCAGGGAATAACCTTATTGTCTGTGTCTCCGTCTTCCCAGGTCAGCGTTCCACTTACCGGCTTATAATGTTGCCATGCGATGGCGGTACCATCTGCAGTAGAATAGTCTACCGTTATGGTTCCACTACTTCCGTCTATTCTAGAAGCTCTAATATAGCCATTGTATTCTTCATAGACCCCATAATAAGCACTAGTGAATTGAATATTACCAGATGCAGAGCCACGAATCGGTCCAATAGGGCTACTAGCAACAGGGATACCGGTTACGTCGTCAATATCTTTGACCGTAACTTCAAATTGTATCATTTTACCTATATCATCTGAGCTTACTAGATAGGTCTGCTCGTTAGCCCCATCGATGGGAATAAGGTTATTGCTATAATCTGTAGTCCAGACATTTACCATTCCTCGATAGCCAGATTCTGCATTGTTAGACCAAGTCTCATTCGAAGAATCAATGATGGTGTAGGTTCCGGCTGGAAGGGTTATATATGGTTGAACCTTCCAGTATAAATTACCACCCACGCCTACTGCATCCCAAGGGCCATATATTGTTCCATCGGATTCTTGAAGCATGATGGTGCCTGGAACCTGTCCGGCGCCACCGTTCCAATGGTAATCCTCAATACTGGCAATCAGGGTTTCTTCAATAAGAATAAACGTTGTTGCATTGGTAGGACCATTGGAAACGGCTGTGATATTCATGGTGGTGAAGAAAGGGATACTAGTTCCAGAATCAGAAAGCCATCTGAAGGTGGTTCCACTTTCTTCAGTGCCTTCGAAATCGTAGTAACCTGACAAAGTTTCACCTTCAACTGGTGAACCAGAGATTTCGACATCTTTGGCAAGAGGGGGCGCGGGATCACTACCCGTATCAATGGCCTCGGCAACAGGCATTATTGGAATCAAGAAAAGCATGGAGAGCATCATCGCAATCGCTAAAAAACCAGAAATAATTTTTCTACTCATTTTGTTCCTCCTCATAAATATATTTTGATTTGATGTTTTTCTTTAGTTCCTGAAGAATTTCCCCAAGGTTTTGTTTTTCATCGATGACTCCGTGAATAGTTCGACTCTTTGTTTTGATTTCAATCTTTGCCAACCTGCCCCGAGACAATTGGATTGATATTAGGTCTTGCTCAATGATTAGGATTGAATTGTTGGTAGGAGAGTTATTGGGAGTTAACTGGATAGCCCCACTTGTTATTGAAAGATGATAATTCGTCGTTTCAAAGAAACCTGTTTTCAGTTTTACTTGGTATTTCATCGCATCACCTCAATATACAACCATTATACCGTGTGTAGGAAAAATGAATTTGGTCTCTAACAATTGTCACTGTCAAAGTATTTTGACAGGAATAATGTCAAGTAGCTGGCTTTTTCCGAAGGTCATGGAAGGCTACGAGTATGATAAGATTGTAATATATAAGTAATTTTGTTATATTTACTATAGTATTTTTATCCCAATCGAAATTGTAGAACTAAGTAACGAGGTATGGTGGCAGTTGACCCGTTTTAGGCAAAATTTGAAATATTGGCAGATGGTTATTCATGTTAATAATCTCTAAATCAAAAGTTGATTAGAGGTATGAATGTACCAAAAGAATAGGAAAGAAGGCTTAGATTGTTGTTAGCAATCGTGGGTACTAATTTATGAAAAAATTCACAAAGCAATTAGACATAAGAAGTAAAAATGGTTGGCGAGTATTGCTAGTAGCAGTAATGAGTATTTCAATCGCAGTACTTGCCTATACCTATGGGAAAACGGTGCAGGCATGTTCACAACTAAACTATATTGTGATTATTTTGGCTGCATATTATTGGCAAACCAAGGGGAGTGTGACCGTAGCCTTAATACTAGGTCTAAGTGCCGGTCCCTTGATGTCGATAATTTCATATGGGAGCCTTTCACAGCATCCCTTGAATTGGATCCTGAGGGTTGCAATTTATCTGTTTGTAGCCTTAAATGTAGGGTATATTTTCAATAAGAATATTGAAAAGAGTGAAGAAATAAAAGAAAAGAATCTGATTAGTGATTTTACAGGATTTTATAACACCAACAAGCTTTTTTTGGAATTGGGCTCTTTGATTGAAAAGGGTGAAAGATTCTGTTTGGTATTCATCAATGTTGTTAATCTTGAAGAAATAAGTAAATACGTTGATTATGACATTATTGAAACCATAATCCATAGAGGCACAAAGCATTTAAAATCGGTATTTAAGGAAGAAAACTTGTATTCAGTCGATTACAATGAATACCTGATTATACAAAAAGAATATGATGAAACGACTTTTGTAGAGCTTATGACCAAGTATCTCGAAATGGCTTCAAAAACGATGGTTATTGAGGACTATTCCTTTAAACTGGTCATAAAGATTGGTATCTCCTTTAATAACGGCGATATCAGTGAAGCGAGAGAAATCTATAACAAAGCCAGAATTGCTGCTGACCAAGGTGAAGTTTATAAATCTGGCGTTTATGTCTGTAATGACCGTTTCCGGAAAGAAAAAGAATTATTTAATGAGATTTCGGGATCAATACAAAAGGCACTCGATAACGATGAATTTTATCTAGTTTACCAACCCATTGTTAGTCTTACAAACAAGGAACTTGCTCACGCGGAGGTCCTATTGAGATGGGATAGAGGCGAAAGAGGCTTAGTTGGCCCGGATATTTTTATCCCAATTGCAGAAAAAATTGGTTTAATTAAACATATCACGACCTGGATTATTAAAAAACTTATTACTGAGAAGAAAGAATGGAAGAACAAGGGTGTAAACATAAACACGGCGATAAATGTGACCAGTGTTGAAATTTTGGATGATTCCTTTCGCGATTGGGTGGAAGTAGTTGTTAAGGAGAATGATATTGAGCGCTCTAGCGTGGGAATTGAAATTACAGAAAGGGTAATCTTAAATGATGAAAAGAAAATTAACGGAATTTTATCTAGTCTAAGAGAAAAGGGATATAAGATATCAATGGATGATTTTGGTACAGGCTATAACTCACTCATAAATGTTTCAAAAATTCCATTTGATATTATTAAAATAGATAAGTACTTTGTGGATCGCATGAATGAATTAGAGATCTACCTAATGATTAAACATACTATTAGTTTTATTCATGAGTTGGGTGGAACCGTTATTGCTGAAGGCGTTGAAACCAAGGAACAGCTTGAGATGTTGAAGGAATTGGGATGTGATTCGATACAAGGCTACTATTTTAGTAAACCGTTGGTTTCGGATGAGTTTATGGAGTACTATAAGAATTTTGATATAAATGATTATCTTTAGTAACGCACGGAAGTTTGCACAATGATGTAGTTTATAATTTGAATTGAAATAATTCAATAATCGTAAAAAGGTGAAAAAGAAGAGTCGCAAGCAACGTGATCAGTATGGGCTGCAATGCCAGAAGTAACCAACTTAGGCTGGGTGATTTGTACTGTTGCTTGCATTGACAGGCAAGACGCCATAAGAATTGTATGTGTTTGATTTATTTGCTACAATTATTATGAGGTAATGCTTATGATTTCTTGTGAGAAGCTAGATTTTCTAATGAATATTACGAAGACAAGCAACAGCTCTCTTTCAATGCACGTAGCTGTGGATTCTTCTCATATCAGTAGATTGCGAAGGGGGGAGCGAAGGCTCGTCCCAAATGCAGAATACGTCAAAAAAATGGTCACCTACCTAGTTCAACAGTGTACGCAAGACTATCAGAAGAATGCCTTGCTGGAAACGATGAAAAAACCAAAAGCTCTATTTGATGATGTTGAACAGGCTTCCCAACAAGTGTATGAATGGCTTCTGACAGATGAAGTAGCGAATTCGTCTCCTGTGGCTGGCTTTTTGAACCAAATGAATGCTGTACAAAAGGATTGCCATCTGAATTACTTCAAGAACCATCCTACAGCGGAAATGCTGGAGACAGAATCTA
The DNA here is from genome assembly GCA_016887505.1 of Clostridia bacterium. Taxonomy (NCBI): domain Bacteria; kingdom Bacillati; phylum Bacillota; class Clostridia; species Clostridia bacterium. The sequence continues at coordinate 122,933 of CP069393.1, forward strand.
CGATTAGCTTGTACTATGGCTCAAATGGAAAACGAGAAGCTGTCATACGATTTTTGTCGATTGTATTGAAGAGGAAGAAACCTGGTTACTTATATTTATACAGTGATGAAACGATGGATTGGTTAATCGAAGATACAGCATTCCAGTTGGTCTGGATGAAGTTGTTGTGCCAAATCATTTCCAAGGGGAATCGAATACGAATTATTCATACTGTGAGTCGGAATCTCGACGAAATGTTAGAAGCCCTATCCAAATGGATTCCCCTATATATGACTGGTGCTATAGAACCCTTTTATTATCCCAAAAAAAGAGATGGGCTTTTTAAAAGAACCATGTTTATTGCACCTGGCGAGGTGGCTTTGACGGCAAGTTCATTTAACGGAATCGTAGATAATGCTACAAATATCCTGTTGCAGGATAGCAGAGCCATTTTGTCTTTGGAAGAAGAATTTAATGGATACTTAAGTCTATGTAAACCGCTGATGCGAATCTTTATTGCGCAAGAGCGAAGTAAGTATCTCAATACAGTGGATGAATTTGAAAAGGAACGAGAGAACACAGTCCTTAAGACAGAGCGCTTATCGTTGCTCACGATGCCGGAACATATTGTTGAATCCATGCTTAAGCGCATAGAGTATAACAACAAGGATGAATTAATCGATTATTTCCAAGAGCGAAAAGAACGGTTTCTTGAAAATATTAAAAGCAATACGTTTAATGAAATTATCAAAATTGACGATATAGCGGATATTCGAAATGAACTCGTACCAGTTGGCTACATTGGAATCAATGAATTTTCCATACTAAAATATCGAGCAAATGAATACCGGGATCATTTAAAGAATATTATCAACTTACTAACCAACTATGAAAACTATAATGTGGCAATCGATTGGGGCGTGAAAAATGATAATTATCGGGTTTATGTAAAAGAAGATTTAGGTGCAATCGTAGAGAAAGTATCAGAACCGTATGTAGTTTTTGCCTTAAATGAGATTAATATTACAGTAGCCTTTTGGGATTACCTGAATGACCACTTTTATAGAGATTTTCTAGATAAACAAAAAACAATCCTAGACTTGCAAGGTATTGTTGAGCAATTAGATGCTTTTTCGGTCTAGTGAGTAGGCAAAGTTTTGTTTCTTATATTTGATTATGGAAGAAGAAGTATAGTAAGTAGGCGTATGCTCTATCTATGTTAAAAGATAGAGCATACGTTTTTTTGTGGCGTTCTGATTGATGTTTGCAGGATGAACAGCCTTGCATTCTATCTCTAAAAAAACTGGTCTAAACTGAAAAATAATCGTTTCCAAAAAATTGGATGAGCGTATACTGTAAGAGTAAAAAGTTGATTGGCTTAGACCTGTCACGACGATACGGGCAACTCAGTGCCGCAAATATTTCTATTTGGAGATTATATGGAAAACATTAGATTGGCTACATTACAAGACCTTCCTGAACTCTTAAAACTGGAGAAGGATTCATTTACAAAAGACAAGGCTGCTGCTAGGCGTTCCTTGAGATTAAGCATTAGCAGCAGACATCAGGAAGTATATATCCTGGAGTCGGATAGTATGATAGGGTCTATTGTTATACAGTTTTATAAATATACTGCTCGTCTTTACTCAATCGCTGTTGCCGACGAATATAGGGGCCAGGGCTATGGCAAACGCTTGCTCAAATATTGTGAAAATGTTGCAAGAAGCCGGGGGATTTCCACCGTATCACTCGAAGTAGACGCAAACGATCTTTCCTTAACCGGATGGTATGAGAGACAAGGCTATACAGTTAGAAAGAAACTAGACGATTATTACGGTAAAAATAAACATGCTTTTCGTATGCTAAAAACCATTGATACCGTGAAAAAGAAAAGTGGACGTCTTCAAAACATAATTGTTTCAGATGACCCGTCGATAGCAGTTTACGACAATGATTATGTGGAAATCATTTCCTCGGAAGAATATATATACAACGTGCGGTTTCAGAAAACCTCTAACTTTCGAATATTCAACATGAGCGATAGTTACCGCTATCAATCCAAAGGATACTACGTTTCTTTGCTGGCGTCCGCTCGAGACCATCGGGTTATTCCGAGTGTTGCAACCATGCAAGATGTTACGAGTGTCCCACTCATGAATTGCTTTGCAGATGAATACAATACAATCCTAAATGATGAACTTCGGCAATTGGAAAAGGATACAGTGGAATATACGCTTGTGTTGGGGCATGAGCTAAATGGTCAATCTACCAAACTCAGCCGACACCTGTATAAGTTATTTGAGGCTCCATTTGTGACCTTTCGATTCAGAAAAGGGGATAAATGGCTACTCGAGAAGGTAGAGTTACTTAGTATCAAGGATTTGCCGATGATCCCGGAACAGACTGTCAGGAAAATTGCAAAGTCATTTTTTGCCCAGAAAAAATTTAACAGGTCAAAATTGAAAAATTATGAGTATGATTTGGCCATACTTGTTAATCCGGATGAAGAAAATCCACCATCTAATAAGAAAGCCTTGGACCGATTTAAAAAAATGGGGGAAAAGAATGGATTTTTTGTAGAGTTTATTACCAAGGATTCAATGAATCGAATCAATGAATTTGATGCACTTCTTATTAGGGAAACGACTGCCGTAAACGACCATACCTACCAAATATCCAGATTTGCCTATGCGGAGGGCTTGGTTGTAGTGGATGACCCTTGGTCAATTCTTAAATGCTGTAATAAGTTTTACCTAATGGAAAGAATGATGCGTGCTAAAATTCTAATGCCCAAAAGTATGGTGATTGCACGTGGGGAAGAATCGACAAAAAAACTAACAAAGGTGATGGACTTTCCAATTGTTCTCAAACAACCAGACAGCGCTTTTTCGCTGGGGGTGCACAAGGTTAAAAACATGGAAGAGCTAGAGTTAAAATGCGCAGAACTTTTGAAAAGTTCAGAATTTGTAATTGCGCAAGAATATTTGCCGTCAGAGTATGATTGGCGAATTGGCGTTATGAATAATGAGGTTCTTTATGCTTGTCGCTATTATATGGCAACAGGTCACTGGCAGATCTATAATTGGTCTAAGGAATTAACGGAGAACAGTGAGTTCAGTGGCAACTCTGAAACACTAGACATTGGTGATGTACCGGCAATCGTAATAGAAACAGCCCTAAAGGCTGCTTCTTACATTGGCGATGGATTGTATGGGGTAGATCTAAAACTGATTGATGGAGTTTGCTATCTCATTGAAATTAATGATAATCCGAGTATAGATAGTGGCATCGAGGATGCTGTTTTAGGAGATGTCTTGTATGACCGGATTATCCGAATTATGAAAGATAGGATTACTCAGGCTAGAAATATTAATAAGTATATTGAACTATGATTGAATATGGACAGGAAAAGTAGTTAGATACATCTATACACATGCAAGATGGAAAGGTCGGCCCGTAAGGGCCGACCTTTCCATCTTGTTTATCTTTTATGAATTGTCGATAACCTTGCTTACTTTCCGCAACCTACCTTTGATTTTTTTTGTCTGCAATGTTTTATAGACTAGTTCACCTTTGTTATTCAATATTTCAACATAGGTAGATATATCCAAAATATTAATGATGCCAACATCTTTAGCAGACATTCCTTCAATATTACAGAGTGTTCCGACTACATCGACTGGTCTCATCTTGGTTCTTTTACCCGCATTGATATGTAGCTTCATGATTTCTTTGCTGAATTGAGCCCCTTTTACCTGCTTTGCCTCAGGCTTAATCTGTGCCTTGGTTAAAAATTCCTGTTTAAACTCATCTACTGCTTCTTTGCTTGGCTTTTCACTTAGAATAATTTCCATACCCGTTCGCTTGGCAATGGCATCAAGAAATCGTCCTTCATAGGGCGCTATGAAAGTGATGGCCCTTCCTTTTCGATCGATCCGTCCGGTTCTTCCGATTCGATGTATGTATCGTTCGCTTTCTTGCGGAACATCCAGATTAATTACGAGTGAAACATTGTCTATGTCGATACCTCTTGCTGCTACATCTGTTGCGACTAGGTAGCGAAAGTAGCCTTTTTTAAAGCGGTTCATGACCTTCAAGCGATCATCTTGCTCCATGGCACCGTGAATTTTATCACAGGTATATTGCGATTGTTTGAGCGTTCTATATACTTCTTCAACTTTCTTTTGTGTGTTACAGAATATGATTGCGCTATTGGGGTTCTCAATCGTCAACATATCTTTTAGAAGTTCAGTCTTATCGTTTGTTTCTACCCTATACCATGTTTGGCTAATCCGGTCTTCTACAGGACTACTTTCTTCAATCTCCACACGGATGGGATTTTGAATATGCTTTTTACATAAATTGTCAATATCGCTTGGCATTGTTGCAGATAGCAGGGTAGTTACCCGTTCCTTTGGTAAATTGGCAATGATTTGGTCAATCTGCTCAATAAATCCCATGCTAAGCATTTCATCTGCTTCATCGATAATCAGGTACTTGATTTTTGAGGTATCCAAGGTCTTTTTCTCAAGATGGTCAATAATTCTCCCAGGAGTTCCTACGACCACATGTGTTTTCTGCTTGATTTCTTTTTCCTGAAGGTAGAATGGGGATTTCCCAAAAATGGCAGCTACCTTAATTCGTTTATAGCGCCCAAGATTGAAGATATCTTCCTTTACTTGTACTGCCAGCTCCCTAGTTGGGGTGAGTACAAGTGCTTGGGGTTTATTTTCATCCCAATCGATTAATTCGCAAATGGGAATGGCGAAAGCGGCAGTTTTACCACTACCCGTTTGAGATTTCACGACGATATCTTTTTTTTGGAGTATGGCGGGAATAACTTGTTCTTGAACCTTGGTGGGCTTGTTGAATCCTAGGGTATGGATTGCTTTCAAAAGTTCATCACTCAAGGGGTAGTTCATAAAATCTGTATTAATCATTGTCCAACTCTTTCTTTAGGAACTTCATATCCTTCTTCTTGTAACGACTGCCTATGACCTGGAAAATCCAGTGAAAAAAAGGACGCATTGACTGCGTCCTTGCGGTTTCAAATTATCAAATTATTACTTGTCGAATAATCCGCCGCGCTTCATGCGCTTGATAATTTTAGGTTGTCCCACTTTGTTTTGTTCTAATTGTTTGCTATAACTAGAATTTTTTGCGCTTTGTTTTTTCTTTTCTTCAATTATTTTTTTCATTCCTTCGATATTACTTTCAGACATCGTTGCCTCCTGTATATTTATTTGAATCAATAGGGTGAACCCCTTGTTCTTTTCAGCTAGTGACATATTTCAGTTTTCTATCTAGAAATTCTCAACTAAGGAATCACCCAATAGAATGCATAATTTAGTGTATATCGCTATCTTTACTGAGTAAGTATACGTCGTCCGCAATAAATTAGCTAGCAAAAAGAGTAGAATATAAAAATCCTTGCTATTTTCTCTCCGATTGGTTACATTTGTCCTTACTCTTTTGCTCCTTAATTATTTTTGGAAATATGGTTTGGGCTTAGGAAATGAAAAAATTTCCAATAGGGCGATAGAATAGGTATGAAAAAGTACGCCCCTTGTCCGTACGCTTTCAACAAAGCCTAGAAAATGCTACTATGATATTAGTTGAAGAAAGGGTGTCTTGGAAATCGAGTAAATTCTATATAATCCCAAAAGGAGGATTCAATCTATGAATAAGAAAGAACAATTGCTGGAAGCGTATGATTTTAGATTTGCCTGTAAAGAATTTGACCGGGAAAAGAAAATCTCCGAAGAAGATTTTGAGTTTATTTTGGAGACTGCAAGACTATCTCCCAGTTCATTTGGATGGGAACCATGGAAATTTATCGTTGTTCAGAATATGGAATTGAGAGAGAAACTGAAAGAGTATTCATGGGGAGCCTTAAAACAGTTGCCTACTGCTAGTCATTTCGTACTTCTTTTGGCTAGAAAAGCGGTAGATACGAAGGCTGGATCGGATTATCTTACGCATATTGCAAACGATGTACAACAATTGCCGCAAGAGGTCTCCGATATGAAAATGGAATTTTTTAAGAATTTTCAGCAAGGTGACTTTGACCTGACAGACGAACGTAAATTATTTGATTGGGCTTCAAAGCAGGTATATATCGCTCTTGCGAATATGTTGACGGCAGCTGCCTATATGGGCATTGATTCTTGTCCAATTGAGGGATTTAACAGGCAAAAAGTGGAAACACTCTTGCATGATGAAGGCATAGTTGATACAGAAGAGTTTGGTCTAGCTGTGATGGCTGCCTTTGGGTATAAATCGGAAGATGTTCATATGCATGGAAAAACTAGACAAGAATTAGATGATATTGTGGAGTGGATTCGTTAGAAATGTGAAAACCTGATATATTCTAGTCAGATAGGATGGGAAAAAGTAGAATAGCGGGTAGATATTAGAAAACTCTTTTCATTCAGCTTTTGATGAAAAGAGTTTTTTCTTCCGATATAATAGAAATACCTAAGATATACTACTATTCGAGGCAATCATTTGTCTTAATTTCTGCTATGCTGAAAACACTTGAGGAACGGTTGCAGAATCACCATTGAAATACGACAGGGGGAGAAAAACAGATGACAATTAAGACGGTGTCTTTTGTGGGCATGGGTGCACTGGGAATCCTATTCGGAGGATATTTAACCAAAAAGCTTGGAAAAGAGAATGTTGGCTTTGTTGTCGATGAGAATCGGCGCCAAAAGTATGAAGAATGGGGGGTTAGTACCAATGGCGTTTTATGTGATTTCAAAATGGTGTCTGACCAAGACGCCGATGCGCCAGTGGATTTACTCATCTTTGCCGTCAAGGCGAATGCCCTAGAGAAGGCGATGGAGACAGAAAAGCACCAAGTTGGCCCACAGACGATAATCATCTCTTTGCTTAATGGGATCACGAGTGAGAAGATTATTGGTGAGCGTTTTGGCAAGGAAAAAATGCTGGTAACGGTCGCCCAGGGCATGGATGCTCTAAAGATTGGAAGAGAACTCACCTACTGCCATATGGGGCAACTATGTATTGGTAGCTTGGAAAAAGACACATCAAATTTAGAGGCAGTATGTCAGCTTTTCGATAAAACCGAATTGCCCTATACCCGTGAAAACAATATCCTACAAAGACTGTGGAGTAAATTTATGCTGAATGTTGGTGTGAATCAGGTGGTCATGGTTTATGAAGGAACCTTTGGTACCATCCAAAAACCAGGTGAGGCACGGGACTTGATGATTGCTGCGATGCGAGAGGTCATGGACTTATCTGCTGCAGAAGGTGTCCCTATTTCTGAAAAAGAGCTTCATGCCTATGTCGATTTAGTCGACTCGCTTTCCCCACAAGGTATGCCATCCATGCGCCAGGATGGTTTGAAACATATTCCCTCGGAGGTGGAACTATTTTCTGGCACGGTGCTGGAATTGGCGAGAAAGCATAAGCTGGAGATGCCTGTGAATGAAGCCTTGTATACACAGATTAAGCGCATGGAAGAACAGTATTCGTAGCAGTATGAGGAGTATCCGATGAGAATAGAACTAAATGGATTTGAATTCATGATGGTGGTTATCCTAATTGCTTTTCTTATGCTTGCTTATGGCTTTTGGCAAAATCATGGTATCCTTGTTTCGAGTTCAGACTATTACAATCCTGAAATCCCGGATGATTTTGACAATTTTAAAATTGTTCATATCTCTGATTTACACAATACCTTGTTTGGAGAGGAACAAAGAAATCTATTGGGAAAAGTAGAGGCTCTCAATCCCGACATTATTGTGATTACGGGTGATTTAATTGATAGACGCCGGTTCGATTTGGACGTGGCGATGTATTTCATTGATGGTGCCATGAAAATTGCACCCGTATACTATGTTGCTGGCAATCATGAAGCTTGGTCAGGGAGATGGACAGAAATTGCAGAACATCTAACGGATGCAGGTGTCATCATTATGAATGATTTGGCCGGGCAGATATCCAGAGGAAATAGCGCAATAGGGATATTTGGCCTGTCTGATTCAGCCTTTTTTACAGCGGAGTTTGAAGGAAGGATCAAAACGTGGAAGATCAAAGAGTGTTTGAATGAATGGAAAGATACTGAACAATTCAGTATCTTGCTTTCTCATCGTCCGGAACTTTTTGATTTATATGTGGAAGGCAATATGGATCTAATTTTCGCGGGGCATGCTCATGGTGGACAGTTCCGGATTCCGTTTGTTGGAGGACTATATGCCCCCAACCAAGGGTTCTTCCCAAAATATACCAGTGGCCGATATTTGAATAAGGATTCGACTATGTTTGTGAGTCGGGGATTGGGCAATAGCCTAATGCCGATCAGGTTAAACAACCGACCTGAAATAGTTGAAGTGACCCTGACTAACAAGAGTAAAGAATAGAAAATGACTTGAAATCTAGTAGTTTACAATGCGATTAAGCATGGAAAAGAGGTAGTATGGACGGCAGGAAAAGAGCAGATATCAAGATTGGATCGAGTGTTAAGGTAGTGCAGAAACATCATCAACGAACGGGAGAGCTAACGGATGGTATTGTGCAGAAGATACTTACGAAATCGCCCAATCATCCTCATGGGATTAAAGTGATGTTACAAGACGGCATTGTGGGTAGGGTTAAAGAAATAGGGTCTCTATAAAAAGAACAACCCTGAAAGAGGATTGAAAGCGCTAGGCTTTGACAATCTTTTTCAGGATTGAAGTGGTGTTAGGATGTGCCTCATTGTACCCGAGAAGGGATTTTGATTCAGGCCTTTTTGTTATTGCGATTTTTTTTAGCCTTATTCTTGTTGTAGTAAATCTGAATAAAGAGGAAGGTTCCAGTAACGGCCATGGTTAGCATTAGTATGCGTTGGATTTTGAACAAGGCTGGTACTGGAAGGATAAACATATACAGTACGGTTATGATAACAAAGACGGGCGTTAGGTAGCGGTGCAGTTTTCGGATGGTTTTACCAATTTTATTAAACATAGAATTCCTTTCCTTATCTGGTAGTTCGTAGTTTCTTCTTTGAATATACCACAGGCAAAAAGCAGGAAGTGTTACCAAGGTAACACTTCCTGCTTTTAATTATTGTTTTTGGATTTTCAAGTGCTTGTTAAAACATAGTATTGCCGGATTTGGTTTCTGCCGGTATTTTCTGTATAGCATCCCAGTGTTCTACAATTTTACTGTTTTCATCGAAGCGAAAGAAATCCATGGTGATATATTCTTCATTATCGGGCCAGAACTGATGGGTATGAACTGCGACCAAGTCATTTTCGGCAACCACTCTTACAAATTCAATATCCTTAATGGGATATTCAAGGGCCATCCGAGTAAAGTAATCGATGAAGGCGTCAGGACCATCTGCAACGTCAGGGTTATGTTGGATATATTCGTCTCCAACATAGCGCTTCACCGCTTCTTTAGGATTGCCCTTAAAGGCCATTGTGTAAAAATCGATGGCATTTTTCTTATTGATTTCAGGTTTTGAATGCATCACATATCCTCTTTCTAGACTTGAAGAACCGTTTGGCTTTACAGTCTGGCTTTACTAAGTAGACTAGCACTATTTTCTACTTATATTATAAACTGTGTATCCTTGCAGATACAATTGTAAGGACACAGTATGCAAGTTCAGTGTCAAGAATCCTTCCACATCGTTGCAGGAATCAGCCGAATGGTGGTTTTTTGGGGCAAGACTTTCAATACAGTTTTGGTTTTAACATTAGGAGTGAATTCGCAATTTCCATGAAACCTGTATGATTTGGAATTCAGATGTAAGGTCAAAATAGAGGAGAGAAGTATGTTCTTTTAAGTCAGGCATTGCAACTTGGGTGTGCTGAACTTGTTCTCATTCTAGTATTACTGTAAAATTTAAGTATACTTAAGATAGGTGCACATCTATTTTAAACAATAATTTATTGCGTAAAAGCTTGGACGATGAAGTATGCTAGAAGCACAATCTAAGTAAGGGAACGATTGGAAAAGAAATTGGATTTTTATGCTAGTGTACTGTATCCAGGTTAGAAAAGGGAACTCGTTTTTGAGAAAGATTCCTTTACCGTTCTTGCTACAGAGACTTCAATAAAATAGCAAAAAAGGCAAAGGCGGAAGAGTAGGAGGAAGTATGATTCTTGATGAAACAGTATATTATCCGCAGGATGAAATGACGACAGTTCTTTTGCCAGTCACAGCAGGGTGCTCATATAACAAGTGTGCATTTTGTTCAATGTATAAAGATAATGAGTATAATGAGATACCATTTTCTGAAATCGAAATACAATTGAAGAATGGGTATGCCTATACAGAAAAGATATTTTTGCTGGGTGCAGATCCACTGGCAATAGGGTTTGAAAAAATGAAGCGCTTGTTGGATATGATCCATAAATATCTGCCATATTGTGCGCGTGTCGCTTCCTATGCCGCCATTAAAAGTATTGAGAAATACACTGTCAACGAGCTTTCAATTTTACATAACGCGGGTCTTAGATTATTGTACATTGGTTTTGAAACAGGCAGAGACGATGTCTTGAAACTAATGAATAAGGGACATACAGTTACACAGGCAATCTCACAGGCAAAGAAACTCAATGAAGCAAAGTTACCGTTTAATGTTATCGTGATGTATGGCATCGCAGGGAAGGGCAAGTCAGTAGAAAATGCCCTTGCAACAGCTCAGATGATTAATCAATTTAAAGCCAATAAGATTATTACCATGAATTTGCAGGTTATGTATGGTACCAAAATAGACCAGATGATACAAACTGGGGTTTTTGTTCCTGCAACAGGGGATGAAAGATTATTGGAGATCCGAACTTTAATTGAGAATCTGCGACCAAACCAGCAGATGATTTTTGATACTACCCATCCTACCAATATGATTAAATTAAAGGGAGTATTGCCGAAAGATAAGGAACGATTGCTAAAGCAACTACCGCATTAGCGGATGCTAAGAGGTATCGGTAAAGAAAAACAGAATCTATCACTATAGGGAAAGGATGAACTTGACCTTTTACTCATGTCCGAAGTAGTAAAAATTGGATAAGGAGACGGAAATATGGCGAATTTAAAGAGTTCTATCATGAGAGTTATACGTTCATCTAGTGAGACCTTTCAGACCTATCCTGCGGTTATTGGTTGTGCACTTTTGTTTACGATTGTGACCATGGTGCGGATCCAAATGGACTGGCCATTGCAAGAAACCTATAATTTTTTATTCAACTGTTTACACCTGGCCTTTGCAACGGGAGCGGTATTTAGTTTGGCAGCAATTACTGCGGCAAATAGCCGGTCAGGAGAAAAGAAAGCCTTTCTGTATGCCAATATGTTGGGTGTAATCATTACCGCCCTAACCTTTATCCTGCTGTATGCTTTTGCAGCAAGAGAACCCTATGTGGCAAATGGCATCGTTACCAATGTGACAAATCTTGCTTCGGCTCGAGTAAGTGCAGCGATAGCAATCAGTCTGATCGCTTTTATTTATTTGGCAGGCTATCCCGAAGATGAGTCTGATTTTGGCCGCTCACTATTTATGTTCCATAAGGCCTTCTTTATTGCTATGATCTATGGCCTTGTAATCATGGCTGGGACTTCTGGGGTTGCAGGAGCGGTGCAAGCCTTGCTCTACCGGAATATGAGTGAAAAAGTATATATGTATCTTGGAACCATTACTGGCTTTTTGGCTTTTACCATTTTTGTGGGATATTTCCCAAGCTTTAGCAAGAATAAAATCGATGAACATAGAGAAGTTGCCCAAAAACAGCCCAGATTTATTGAAGTACTCTTTCAATACATTATGGTTCCGATCGCCTTGGCCTTAACGGTCGTTTTATTGATTTGGACGATGAAGACCATTGTTGCTGGTAGCTGGCCTTCTTTCATTAGACTATCGGGCATTGCGACTAGTTATGCGGGCATCGGTATTTGGCTGCATATCATGGTTACCCATCATGAAAGTGCGCTTGCCAAGTTTTTCAAAAAGATCTATCCCATTGTTGCCTTGGTAATATTGGCTTTTGAAGCACGGGTACTAGTGGTGCAGTTGGGTGAGAGTGGCTTGAAAACACCGGAATATTATTTTAGTCTCATCTGGGTTTTTGCTGTGTCAGCGTCCATTTTGCTTTTGATTAAAAAGGAGAAAGCCCATTCTTTTATTGCGGCAATATTATGTGCCCTGATTCTTTTTTCTGTACTACCAGGACTTGGTTACCAGGCCCTTCCGGCTAGGGCTCAAGTTAACAGACTGGAAGAATTACTACTTGGTGAAAATATTCTACAAGGAGACAAGTTAGTCCCGGCGACAGCAAGGCCTAGTCAGTCAGTCCGTGTACAAATTACGGATGCAGTAGAATACTTGTCAGGCAATGAGGATGCCAAGCTTCCAACATGGTTTGCCCCAAATCTTTACCAAAATGATATTTTTGAGCGAGAGCTGGGTTTTGAAAAGGCTTGGCCTGACTATGATCCTGATGGGGGGATTCCAATTGACCGCACGATAGAAACATATTTGGCTTTGCCGAATGGGGCAATCGACATTACTGATTACACCTGGGCTATTTATGTTTCTGGTTACAATGCAAGGCAAGAAGAAGTGGATACGGTTTATGTTGAGGGAGAACAAGGCCTATATCGCATTACGTGGGATAGAACGGAAGCCCTTACTTTGCGTATAGACTTGGATGACCGATTGATTTTAGAAGAGGACATGAAACCGTATCTAAATACGATTGCTGGAAAATATCCGGATACCAACAGCTATGAGACGAGTATTGACAGTGGAGATTTGAGCTATGAATTGGAAACACCGGAAGTAACTGTGTTGATTGTATTTAAAGATCTTTCGGTGAATCTTGATGTAGAAAAAGATGAGTTTAGTTACTGGACAGAAATAAATATGATTTATATGAAGGAGAATAAGTGACGTATTCTTCAGCCAAATAGTAGTGCATAACCGGAATATCTTAAAAAGAGTAGACTTATGATACCAACCCCCGAAAGTTAGAGTATAAATCTAACTTTCGGGGGTGTTTTTATTATGGGGCTAGTTTAGAATGCTATAATAAGAAGAATAAGACAGCTTGAAGTAAAGATAAGATACAGCGTTTCTTCTATTGATAGAATGAGGATTAGGGTATGGATAGTAACACCATTAGAGCAATCAGACATGATAGACAAATCAGGAAGTTTTCCTTATATGGGTTTCTCAAGAACCTGAAATTTTTTGAACCATATTTGGTCATCTTCCTTTTTGCCGGAGGACTAAACTTTTTTCAAATTGGTTTGCTATATGCTATTAAAGAAATCATTATATATATTTTTGAAATTCCTTCAGGCGTCATGGCAGATAATTATGGACGAAAAAAAGAATTGTATTTGTGCTTTACCTTTTACATTATTTCCTTTGTAATATTTTTCTTTACCCAAAGTTTTTTTACGGCAGCACTAGCCATGGTCTTTTTCGGATTGGGAGAGGCTTTTAGGTCCGGTACTCATAAAGCCATGATGTATACTTATCTTGAGGAAAAGAATTGGGAAGAGCATAAGATGCTAGTATATGGGAGAACGCGTTCCTTTTCCTTGATTGGATCCGCTATTAGTTCAATTCTGGCTGTAGCTCTGATTCTCAATATTCCAGGTTCAAGATATATTTTTCTAGCGTCTATCGTTCCATATATTTTAGACTTACTACTGATTATGTCTTATCCTGAATCGTTAGATCGTTCCGGCGTCACTTGCTCGGAGCCTTTTATGCAAGCATTGGTCAGTCATATGGTTCGCATCTTCAAAAGACCTAAATTAAGAAGATTCTTGGTGAAAGCAGCCACTTTTGAAGCGGTATTCAAAAGTGTTAAAGACTATATACAGCCAATACTAGGAATGCTCTTAATGTCTTCTGGTCTTGCCCTGTTATCCGAATTTTCACTTGATGACCAGCTTAAAATCGTCCTAGGGATTACCTATGGTGTGATCAACCTCTTCAGCGCCTTTGCTTCTAGAAATGTATATCGCTTGCAGAGCTATATGGTTGCAGAAAAAATGGTGAATCTATTCTACCTAGCCCAAATCATTTGTTTCTTTATCTTATATTGGACAATTAGAATTTCTCAGCCCTACCTAATTGCTCTTATGTTTGTAGCCCTTTACCTAATTCGAGACATGCGAAAGCCGGTACTGATTGATATTTGCGGTTCCTTGATGAAGAAGGAAGAGCGGGCTACGGTTCTAAGCGTAGAATCACAGATGAGGGCCCTGTTTACTGTGGTGCTAGCACCCGCTGCTGGCTTTATTGCAGATAAGGCGGGTGTCGGTTTAGCGATGCTATGTATTGGTTTATTGCTCCTGCTTGTGTATTTTTTTGTTCCCAATTCAGTAGAGGATCCTTGTGATGGAAACAATGGGTTAACAAGAGAGCAACACTAGAACCAAAATAAACCAATAATAAATTAAGAGTGAACCCAAAATGGATTCATAAAAGAAGGGACGTCGCGACGTCCCTTCTTTTATGGATTCTCTATTTACTTGTATTTGATTTTTGTTGATAGCATCCGCTCAATGAATTCAGTCGTTCTACCTTTGCTTGCAGCATATTGCTTAATCTGCTCTTCGCTAAGGTTATGTACGTCGAAGTATTTGGCTACCGGGTTTGCAAAATAGAGACCACACACGCTGGCTACGGGATTCATCATGAAGCTATCTGTAAGTTCTACCCCGATATTTTTTTTAACGTCTAATAAATCAAAAAGTCTAAGTTTTTCTGAATGGTCTGGAAGCGACGGATAGCCAATGGCTGGCCGGATGCCTACATATTGTCCTTTCAATATTGAATCCATGTTGAAATAGTCAGAGGCTTTTTCATAACCCCAGAAATCTGTTCTTACCTTATGGTGAAGGAGTTCTGCAAAGGCTTCAGCCAAACGGTCTGCAAGTAATTTAATCATGATGGCATTATATTCATCTTGCTTTTCATTAAACTCTGCGACCAATTGGTCGACACCGAGACCCGTGGTGAGGGCAAAGGCACCGATGTAGTCGGTTACGCCACTGTTTTTCGGTGCGATGAAATCAGCTAGGGAAAGAAAGGCTGACTTCTCAGAATCCTGTACTTGCTGTTGCCGAATGGTAGGGAAGGAAGCCAATCTTTCACCAGTGTTTGGATCATTGAAGTTGATTTGATCTGTTTCAGAGTCTGCTGGGAAAAGACCATACACACCATTTGCAGTCAACCACTTGTTTTTCTCGATCTTATCGAGAAGAAGGTTGGCATCGTTATACAGTTTTTTAGCTTCATCTCCATAGGTTTCATTTTCTAAAATTTCTGGATAGGACTGTTTCATTTCCCAAGCCGTAAAAAAGTAGGACCAATTGATGTATTTTCGAATCTCTGCTATTGGGTAGTTCTGTAAGACTTCAATGCCGAGTTTTTTAGGCTTGGTGATGGGCATGCTTGCCCAGTCGGTTTCCAGCCGATTATTTTCTGCTTCCTGCATAGTTACGGTAGGATGTTCCTTATTTTCATAGGCTCTGCGCATCGCTAGATAGTCCTCTTTGATTGAGGCGATATAGCTTGAACTGGATTCTGGATCAATCAATTTTTTTGCTGCATCAACACTACGGGAAGCATCTGTAGCCCGAACTACGCCATAATTGTATTTGGGGTCAATCTTGACGGCAGTATGAATTTTAGAGGTGGTAGCACCGCCGATTAAGAGTGGTATCTGGATACCTTGTTTTTGCATTTCTTCTGTAATATGGACCATCTCATCTAAGGATGGGGTAATCAGTCCACTTAGACCGATGATATCAACTTTTTCCCGAATGGCCGTTTCTAGTATAGTTTCGCAAGGAACCATGATGCCCAAGTCGATGACTTCAAAGTTATTGCAGGCCAGTACTACTCCGACAATATTTTTCCCGATGTCATGGACATCGCCTTTTACAGTTGCCAACAGAATTTTGCCAGCCTTTTTGTTGCCAGTGGAAAGAAGGGACTTTTCAACATGGGGTTGTAGAATGGCGACAGCCTTTTTCATGACTCGGGCACTTTTTACAACTTGCGGTAAAAACATTTTCCCGTCTCCGAAAAGATCGCCAACTTTATTCATGCCATCCATTAAAGGTCCTTCGATGATGTCTAGTGCTTGGTCGAACTGTTCCAGTGCTTCTGCAAGGTCTTCTTCAATATATTCTGTAATTCCCTTGATCAGTGCATGGCTAAGTCGTTCAGCTGCCGGCTTATTGCGCCATTCTTCTTGTTCTTTGGCCTGGGTGCTTTTTTGGCCCTTTAGTTCTTCTGCAATGTCGATTAGTTTTTCAGTAGCGTTTGGTTTCCGGTTTAACACGACATCTTCGACGATTTCCAATTGTTCTTTGGGAATCTCGTCGTAGATTTGTATCATCGCTGGGTTCAAAATAGCCATATCTAGTCCGGCTTGTATTGCGTGGTAGAGAAATACGGAATGCATGACTTCACGTACTGGATTATTTCCTCTAAAAGAGAAGGATAGATTGCTGAGGCCACCGCTTGTTTTTGCATAGGGTAGGTTGGCCTTAATCCACCGCACAGCTTCAATGAAATCTACAGCATAATTATTGTGTTCTTCAATGCCCGTCGCTATGGCAAGGACATTCATGTCAAAAATGATGTCTTCTGGATAGAACCCGACCTGATTTACTAAAATATTGTATGCGCGTTCTGCGATTTCAATTTTACGTTCATAGGAAGAAGCTTGGCCTTGTTCATCAAAAGCCATGACCACGGCAGCAGCCCCATATTTTTTAACTAGTCTTGCTTGTTTGATAAATTCTGCCTCACCATTTTTTAGACTGATCGAATTGACAAGCGATTTTCCCTGAATGGCCTTGAGTCCAGCTTCAAGGACGTGCCATTTAGAGGAGTCAATCATGATAGGTACCTTAGAAATACTCGGTTCTGTCGCAATCAGTTTTAAAAACTTATCCATTTCATCTTCTGCGTCGAGCATGCCGTCATCGAAGTTAATATCAATAACTTGTGCACCGTTTTCCACTTGGTGTTTGGCGACATCTAGGGCTGTTTCATACTGTTTATCCCGAATTAGCCGAGCAAATTTGGCGGAACCTGAAACGTTGGTTCGCTCACCAATGTTTATAAAATTATTATCTTTTGTGACCAAAAGGGATTCCATGCCAGCATATTTGGTAACTATTTCGTGCTCTGGAACAAGCCTTTGCGTAAAGTCATTCACTACCGCAGAGATTGCTTGAATATGAGCTGGCCTTGTACCACAACATCCTCCAA
Source organism: Clostridia bacterium (assembly GCA_016887505.1). Taxonomy (NCBI): domain Bacteria; kingdom Bacillati; phylum Bacillota; class Clostridia; species Clostridia bacterium. Next base: position 140,178 of record CP069393.1, read on the forward strand.
CAATATTGAGGTGCTTTTCTGCCATTAATTGTTTTAAGAAATGAACCATCGTTTCTGGCGACTCGTCGTATTCACCAAACTGATTTGGAAGTCCAGCATTTGGGTGCACACTGATGAAAAGATCCTGGGTTTCAGAGAGCTCTTTGATGTAAGGAATTAGGTCCTTGGCTCCAAAAGAACAGTTGAGTCCAATGCTGATGACATAGTCACTTAGGATGGAGGCAGCGAAAGCGCTCAGGGTTTGACCAGATAAAATTCGTCCACTCTTATCGACCAAAGTACCAGAAATCAGGATGGGCAGATATTTTCCTTTTGCTTCAAAGGCAGTCTCAGCCGCAAAGAGGGCTGCGCGTACATTCAATATATCTGTAATGGTTTCAATGAGTAGAAGGTCTGCGCCCCCATCGATGAGTCCATTAATCTGCTCCATATAGCTTTCTTTTAAATCATCAAATGAAATATTACGAAACCCTGGATTTTCGACGTCAGGTGATATGGAGCCGGTCTTATTTGTCGGGCCAATGGAACCTGCTACAAAACGGGGCTTTTGGGGTGTTTTCTGTGTCCAATCATCGGCTACTAAGCGCGCAATTTGTGCACCCTGATAGTTGATATCGTAGACATACTCTTCTGTGCCATAGTCTTCTTGGGAGATACTCGTGGCGTTGAAGGTGTTTGTTTCAATGATATCAGCTCCGGCTTTACAGTATGCATCATGGATTTTTTGAAGAACATCTGGCTTAGTAAGACAAAGTATGTCATTGTTTCCTTTTAAAGACAGGGGATGGTTTTTGAAATCCTTACCTCTAAAATCTTCTTCTGTCAGATGTTGGTCCTGTATCTGTGTGCCCATGGCTCCATCGAGTACAAGTATACGGTTTAGTAAGGCTTTATAAAGAGGATTATTTTCAAATAGTTTCTTAGTTATTACTTTCAATTTTTTATGCCTTTCTTTATCGATTAATATGAGTCTTAACATTTTATGATATAGGCATACATGAGTCAACCTAATGAGGAATAAGATGGAAGCGAATGAGCTAAGAGGTCTTTTTGTATTGAAAGAATTAATTCCAGAATGATAGAAACCGGTCTTTACTCGTTACGACAAAAAGTCGGAGGGGCTATGCGAAAAGGGGAGGAACTGATTCTAGTTAAGAGGAGCATGAGCGATGAGCAAGCATTAGCCATATAAAAAGTGAAGGCTCAATTACAACTAGATTCGTCCAGCTCACAATTTGTATTCAAAATGTTTCTAGCGAGGTAGGCAAAATTTTAGTATATGCGCTTTCGAATGGGTGTTTCCTAGGACATATGAGTATAATTAATTATAAGGGTGGTGTTTATATGTATAAATTAGTGATGGTAGTTAATTTTATTCTAGGCCTATTTGGTATGTACACGCTACAGTATGAATGGTACAGAGGACAGTTTAACGGAACATATTTGAGTGGGCAAGATCCTACTGCACTGAAGCTATTGGTTATAGCCATAGTAATTATCCTTATTAATTGGTTGATTTATTCCAAGAAATATAAGGCTAGATGTGTCTTGAGTAAGTTTAGCTATTCTTTCATATTTATCGGTTCCCTTGTTGCTGGTATGTGTAGCGAGCTCATTTTACTAATGATAATCCTTATGCTTTCTTGATATTTATAATCTGATATTGCTTAATGATTATTTTGTGGTTTTATGCTGAGAAGCGTTACAAAAAAATACGAAAATTGACTTTGCCCTAGTATATTTTTAAATTTTCTAATTGATAGACAGAAGTAGTATAAGTGCTATTATGGGTATATGAATATTTATAAATATAAGGGGGCGCAACGTGAAAGGGCTGTATAGTAGAGTATCAGTAAGAAAGATGGTGTTGGTCACATTAACGGTAGTTTTATTACTGTTCGGTTTCCAAACCTCTGCGATGGCGGAAGAAGTGTTTAGCTATGATAACTTTCAATACCTTGATAATGGTGATGGAACGTGTGAAATTATCGGTTATATTGGTACTCCTGCATCACCTGTTCTTGGATATCTCAGTATACCAGATCAATTGAATGGCTTGGTTGTAACATCAATTGGTGCTGAGGCATTTCTTAATTCAGGTATTACTAGAATTATTTCTATTCCCGAAACTGTGACAAGAATGGGAAAGGATGCATTTAGCGGTAATTCAATAACCAGTAGTATTACTCTTTGGCAACCAGAAGGTACGTATGACTGGTATAGCTCAGAAGGTAAAATTTTTAGCGAAGTTATTGATGATTTTGGGCTTTCTTATGTTGCTCGTACAAAGGACGAGTACACCTTGACAGATAGCGATGTAACAGTTTCAGACGGTATTCTTACTAGCTATACAACTAGTAACACTGGATATGATTATCCAGAGTATCCTCCTGCTTTTATTGCTATTCCGGAAACATTGGATGGACAGACGATTGTCAGCATTGGTGATGAAGCATTCAAAGAATCGTTAATACGTTCGGTCACAATGCCTGACAGCGTGACGAGCATCGGCAATAGTGCTTTTTATGGTAATCGTTATTTGGACCAATTGGAATTAAGCCCCAATCTTACGAGCATAGGTGACTCCGCCTTTTATAAATGTTACCTTACAGAGCCAGTAACGCTTGGCGAAAATCTAAAAGTAATTGGTGATAATGCATTTGAATGGAATTTCTTCAGAACGCTCTCTATTCCTGATAGTGTGACGAGCATGGGATTTGCAGCATTCAGATTTAATGTTTATTTGAATTCTCTTACGCTAGGCAGTGGATTGACTGAAATAGGCCGAGATGCATTTAGGGGGGCCTCGCTTACAGAAGTAATCGGGGGAGGAACCAATGAAGGAATCATATTCGGGAGAAACGCAGATGGTAGTGTGGATGAGTCATCAGTCATTGGCTATGGCGGACGCAGTACAACCATTGATTTCATACCAAGCAGTGTCCGATATATCGGTACATCTGCATTTGGTAATAGTGTGGCTGAATCAGTAATAATACCCGACAGTGTAGAAACCATTGGTAGTGGTGCATTTAGTGATTGTCAAATTGAGTCGGTCGAAATTGGTAAGAATGTGATGACCATTGGTAGTCGTGCATTCAGCAGTAATTTTATCCAATCGGTTGAGTTTGGCGATAATGTTACTTCAATAGGAGAGTGGGCGTTTAGTGATAATTCCTTGGAATCGGCTACGTTCGGTGAAAATCTAGCGGATATAGGTATGTATGCGTTTTATGATAATTCCCTGCAGACTGTTGAGATGGGTGATAATGTGAAGAGCATTGGTCAATATGCATTTGCTGGAAATTCTCTGGAATCAGTCAAACTGGGGACTGGATTGACAAGCCTTGGTAGAGCAGCATTCAACCAGAATAGCATTAGCTCAGTAATAGGTGGCGGCACCGATGACGGTATTTTTTTTGGAATAAATTCAGATGGCAGTGAGGATTATTCAACGATCGTTTCGTATGGCGGTGCCAGTAAAAGTATTGATTTTATACCAGACAGCGTAGAAAACATAGGCAGAGATGCATTTAGCTATTCGGATCTAACATCTGTGACAATTCCTGATGGTGTAAAAACGCTTGGTATTGCTGCCTTTCGGGGCAATTCTTTAGCATCGATTGAGCTTCCAGACAGTATAATTCAAATAGAGATTAGTGCCTTTCTTGAAAATGAAATGTCATCCTTTATCTTACCAACTCCTGAGGGAATCATTGATTGGTATAGACGGTATGATAGACCTCATTTGTTAGAATCAGGTTCGGTACAGACTGATTTTATGGAAGATTACTTTGCAAGGATAGGAAACTATACACTGACAGATGATGATGTTACCGTGGTAGATGGCCTTATCACGGAATGTTCTATTGAAGTGATCCAAAGTTCTTTTCCACCCAATAATGTAGGACTTGAGTATCCTCCTGCTTCCATCGTCATACCCGAAATGCTGGATGGTCAAACTGTAACGGGTATAGGCGAAGGAGCATTTGTCAATCAATATCTTACTTCAATATCAATCCCTGAAAGTGTGACGGTTATCGGGGCTAGAGCATTTGCTCAAAATGTATTATCTAGTTTTACCTTACCAGAATGTAGAGTAGATGGATATGCCTTTATAGAATGGGTAGATGGTTCTAGCAATTCCTATCTTGGGAATAGTGATGCTACAAACTTGACGACAAGCTATGTGGCAGTTTTATCTGATAGCGCCTATCCTATATATTATGTTCTCGATGGTGGTGTGAATTATGAGGACGCTCCGACTTACTACAATGAAGAAACCGAAACCCTTGTACTAGGCACACCAAACAAGGATTATTACACATTTTCCGGTTGGTTTGATGCATCTTTTGGTGGTAAGCAGGTGACAGAGATTCAAGAGGGGAGTACTGGTGATGTGACCCTATACGCTAGATGGACTCCCATTGCTTATCCAGTAATATATGATCTTAACGGTGGCATGAACTATGAGGATGCTCCTGTAAGCTATAATATTGAAACAGAAGATATAATCTTGGGCACGCCAAGTAAGACTGGTTACGATTTTACCGGTTGGTTTGATGCGGTAACTGATGGGAATCAGGTGACAGAAATATCCCAAGGCAGTACGGGTGAGGTGACCTTGTATGCTAGGTGGTCGCTTGCTACTTATGATATTACCTATACTCTGAATGGTGGTGCAAATTATGAGGATGCGCCCACAAGTTATACCATGGAGAGTGAAACCCTTGTACTAGGCACACCAGACAAGGATTATTACACATTTGCCGGTTGGTTTGATGCCTCGTCTGGTGGAAACCAGGTGACCGAGATTCAAGAGGGGAGTACTGGTGATGTGACCCTATACGCCAGATGGACACCCATTGCATATCCAGTTACTTATGATCTTAGCGGTGGTCTGAACTATGAGGGTGCACCTGTAAGTTACAACATAGAAACGAAGGATATAGCACTTGGCACACCGACCAAGATGGGTTACGATTTCGCCGGTTGGTATGATGCAGCTACAGATGGTAATCAGGTGACAGAAATACCCCAGGGCAGTACAGGTGAAGTGAATTTATACGCTAGATGGGCACTGGCTACCTATGATATTACCTATAATCTTAATGGGGGTCTCAACTACGAGGATGCACCCCAAAGTTATACCGTAGAGAGTGAAACTCTGGTGTTAGGCATACCAACAAAGAACAACTATAAGTTTATTGGTTGGTACGATACTGAGTCAGATATCTGGATAACTGAGATTCCACAAGGGACCTTTGGTGATAAGGTATTAATTGCTAAGTGGTCGAGGAGGTCTTCTAGCTCAGACTCAGATGATTCTAAGCCAGACGATGAAAGTGATGTGCTTCCTTTGTTAGATATAAAGGAAAATGACTCTAGTGGATCCTCGTCTGTAATGCTGGTGACCTTTGGCCATGGACTCACAGAATCCATTACACCACTACCGTGGTTTGAGGTGGCTATGTTATTGTCTATAAGCAATGATACAATCACTACGGATATGGATGCATTTATGACAATGCTAAACTCTTCTGATATATACCTACTAGAAGGTAGAGGTGTGCAGCTGATATTAATTCATGAGGACCATCCACTTTCGCAGTCTGTACAAGATTATACCAGCAACCACATTGATGAACTGATGGAGATATTAGTAGTGAACCAATAGGCTGAATGATATTAATAAGGTGCTTTAGAAAAGACTAAGCTTTGGCTATACAGACTCTGAACTTGTATTAAGAAGAGTAGAAGGTATAGATGGAAGAGGATATTCCAGAAGCAGTAAAGTAGACCAAAACCCAAAATCACAGCGATTTAGAAGAACCTATTATAAATCCTAAGGAATAAGAAGTATTGATTATTCGTGGTTTTTGGATGGTGAGGATGACCGAAAAGAAAAATTAAAGGAGATATCTGTAAGATGAATTTCTTGCAGATATCTCTTTTTTTCTCAGTAGGGAGTTTTGAAGTGGATTTACCAGGTTTGTACGAATTGTATGTCTGGCTTTTGTTTTTTGTATTATCTGATTGCAAAACATACGTGTAGAATAATTATCTCATACACGCTTTCGGATAGGTCTTACAGAACTTTCTTACCACATTATAATAATCGTTAGAATTATTTTAGATATTTAATGTGCTAGAAATTCTTACAGGAATGATTTCAGCTTTATTGGAGGAAAAAACATATATTATACAGAATAAATATAATATATATGTTCTATCTTTGGCCAATAGTTGGATGAATATGGTAAGTCCATAGCAATATATTTTTAATAAATATTCTATTGTGCCCATATTTTTACAGTTACCGTTGTAAGATTCAATTATAGCAGTAGTAGAATAATCAATTAGGAGGCTTGTAATGCGCTTGAAAAGCATGGTTCAGCAAGAAAAGTATTTGGATCTTAGGGGCTTGTCAGGCGTACTTGATAATGAGCTCAAACAATTGATTCTTATCGAAAAATTGTATCCAGAAGATGTGAAGGAGTGGTTACAAGACGAAGAGACCACACTGTTTGATAATCTATCAAGTAATCCTCAAAAGATAAAAATGGCGGTTCATCAATCTGAAGAGAACCAATGTAAGGCTTATGATGAATATTTTTCTTTGTTGCCAGAGATATTGTCAGAGCTTGATAGTGCTTCTACGTGTGATTTAGAAGTAGTGGATTTGAGAATATGTATGACAGTTCGGGCAGTGAATGATTTTATACAAAATGATGAAAAAAACTGGAAAGATTGGAATGACTTAGATCTAATAGTTGATAGAATAATTGAAGTGAACAATGAGATACTTGATGGACCCTGCATGCTACTATTCTTAAGTTGCTATGCCTTGCATGCTCGCAAAGAACTTTTACCTAATTTAGAACTTACAGATGAGGACAATGCAACAGTAAGATTAAGTTTTGAATTGAAAGCGGTGGAATGCTTATTGCGTTTCCATGCAATATATAGGAAGTATGAATTGGATAAAAGTATTGAAAACAAGGAACACATTATTCGCTCCAAGGAAAAGGATGTTACTAAAAAAGATAAAGTTATTTGCAAGAGAGAGAAAAAGATTGAAAAATTGGAGAAGGATGTCCAACGACTGAAAGAAAGCCTAAAAAAGAAGAAACTAAATGAACGATTGAATTCGGCTCAAACTGAGCATAAAACCAATGACATAAATAGCATTTCGAAAGAGAAAGATAAGAATCCGTTCGAAGATAGAAATGTTGAAGAAATGGAAAACAAGATAAAAGAACTGACGGCTAGGTTGAATTCTAAATCTGATAAGATGGATTCTTTTAAGCGGAAAATCAAAGATCTATCTGAGGAAGCTGAACGAGAAAAATCCCTAGGTATTCATGACAGGCTGGAAAACTACCTTAGGGCACATGGTATTGATGCCGCTATGATACAAATTCTGCACCCCTATTGGGAAGACTATATGGAAGGTCGAAAGGTTCTTCCAAGCAAGGATAAAGTCCTAGGTAGAACGAAAATAGGAACGTGTCATATTATGGAAAAAGAACACTATATTCAATTTCCGGATGGAGAAAGACAGAAGGTGTTCAATTTAGAGGATGATACTCTCCTGGCTGTAGGCCAGTTTCTACGGGTAGACGTTGAAGGAAGATTTCAGGAAAGTTATCATGCGTGGTGTCCAGAGTATCTCTTGGAGGAAACTTGTGAATGGTATGGAAAGGTAATCAGTGTAGAGGGTAAACAAGCTCAAGTACAAATCTTTGAAGATGATATCCGCGAGGTAAGAATGGATAGCACTGGAATCTATGAAGGATGGATTGTTGGTGGGAATGCCAATGAAATTAAGACTGTGTTTCCAGGGTATAATTTCCATTTGGCGAGTATCAAAGATTCAGCTGATGCTAGAGAAATAGAGGTTTTATGGACGATTGAGCTTCTTAAAAGTGGGGCAATATGCAGAAATGTCTATAGTGGCGAGCAGGTATTTCGGAGTCTAGATGATTCCGACTATAGCCAAATTTCTAGCAACAGTCTTTTATTCATGCGTAATGGAAGAGTTGTCAATGTATTTAAAGATGGAAAGCATTACACGCATTCAAAACTCTATAAGCATTCAAGAACTGGTGTATTTTTAAATGATAACAATCATTTATTGTTAAAAATGTCGAATGGTGAGTCACATCTAGTGACCAATGTGCCAGAAGGAATCGAACCAGGAAGTAGAATACTGACAGATGAATGTTATCGTTATATTAGGCTATTGGGTAGGAAAACTAGTCCAACCAGCAGCACTAAAAATACAGAAGAAGCGAAGAATTTACCACCACTCAAAGAGGAAACGATTCTAATTATTGGAAATATTGGACTTGCAAACAGCTATCAAAGAGAATTTCGCAAAGCAGGTTATCAAGTTATGATTGCAGATGGAACAAGGGAGTGGGGCCATATTAGGAGTGCATGTTCTGGAGCGGACCTTATTCTATTAGATACATCACATATGCAACATAAGATCTATTATAAGTGTATGGATGAACTGCAAGGCTCTAGTGTATATCTTCACCATGGGTCGGGACCACAGAAAATGATTCAGTATGTAAGGGCAGTGCTGGAAGCCTAACAGGATGAAGATTACGAAAATTGCGTAAAGAAAGCCTCAATTGTACAGCAAACAGGATGGGGGAAAAGTGTTGTATAATTTATCGCGACCAAGGTTTTAAGAAGTTGGGGCGACGGTCCAACTATTTTGCTAAGCCCGCTACTGGCTCTAATCAGGAATCAAATTGAAAACGCTGTGAATTTTTTCCTTGTAGCGGTAAGTATAAATAGTCAGGATACCAATGAGTGGAATGATGTAAAAACTAAACTGAGACTCGACCAATGCGACGCCCTGCTAATATCATCGGAACAACTGGTAATAGGGAAAGATTCTCGGACCTGTTATCCTATATTAAGAAAGGGATAGGCATGTTGTAGTGGATGAAGCTCATTGTATTTCTGACTGGGGGCATTATTTTAGACCGAGCTATCGCAGAATTCCGAATATTATCAAGAGTCTTCCGCCTAATTCTCGCAACTTGGTGAAATGAGGTATTCAGAGGACCCTTGGTACGCGAACCTTTGAGAATTCAGGTAATAAAGCTGAAAAACCAGACAGATAGGTTTGCTTGGCTTGCAGAAAAAGGCATAGATGTCAGAGCTTATACTGGTCGGATGGTGGCAGGAGAGTCTAAGATTATTGAAGGAACGTCCATGCACAATCGATTGAAGGTTGTTGTTGCGATTTTCGTAGTCATATCATAGGAGGGTGTAACAGGTCTTTTAATTATGGAGATACACGAGATTTGTAGGACTAATTTTGATAAAGTGTTGCCCTTCAATAGATTGATGGTTCTAGATTAAGGAGGAATACGTAAGTATATTGTAGTGAATAATTTTGTCTAAACTCAAGATGCTCAATCTTAATGTTGAAAAGAAAAAAGATTTTAGACCTCGAATACCTTAAACATTAAAGGTTTTGAGGTCTTTTTTATATGGTGGAGACATATAAGGTTTACAAATAGTATTTTCATTTTATGTTTTATCTTCCCAAAAAAGAAATGCACTAAATTTAATTTGATAACCCGTCAGTTAGAATAAGTATTGGAATATGCATTAAAAAAACACAACATAAATTATAAAATCGAAAAAAAATAGTGTTATAATTAAAAAGCTATATGTGTCATAAAGTGAGGTCGTTGTGGTGGTATTTACCATAAATTATGCTAGTTGCAATTGATTAGCGTTTCTAACACTTTTTACTAGGCTTGATTGTTCGTGAAGGGTGATAGTTTCCCATAAAGTATCTTATAAAAATTGCAAAAAGAATAATTCTGTTAAGTAGATATTTTAAGTTGCGAGAAATTGAAGTGCTTTGCGTACAAAACTTTTCAAATGATGCTTATAGACTTTAATGAGGAAGTCTTAAGATACGTAGTTATCGCGATACTGGTGGAAACTGAGAAAATTTTGCTGATGAAAAAATGGTTTCGGTAAAACTAGATATCATGAGTTCAAGTGCTAATTGAATCAGAAAACCAAACTATGTAGATACCTGATAAATGTAGGCAAGAGAAGTAAGAAGGTGGACAGTTCTTTCAATGCTTAGCTGGGTAAAGTTGAAAACATTACAACAGATGTATTGCTTAATATTTGCAAGGCCGTGCTACAAGGTCGAGAATCTATTCGAAATTGTTAAAGATGAAAACAATGAGAACACATAACAGTGATTCTCATATTTTGAAAGTGAGGTTATATGAATGAATAAGCAACAATTAGCAACAAAAATATGGGAATCTGCAAACAAAATGCGATCCAAAATTGAGGCCAATGAATATAAGGACTATATTTTAGGTTTCATTTTTTATAAATTTTTGTCAGATAAAGAAATTAGCTTCATGCAAAGCAAAGGCGCTACAGATGAAGATATTAAGCAATTAAGCGAAGAAGATACTGAAACAGTCAAATATATTCAAGGTAATATTGGATATTTTATTGCTTATAAAGACTTATTTTCTACTTGGCTCTCACTGGGAAAAGATTTTGATGTTTCCAACGTACGTGATGCACTTTCTGCATTTAATCGCCTAATTGACAGTAATTACAAAAAAGTCTTTGACGGTATTTTTGAGACTCTACAAACTGGCCTATCCAAGCTGGGTGAAAGCTCTGGTTCACAGACGAAAGCTATAAACGATTTGCTTCAGCTTATTAAAGATATCCCGATGGATGGCAAGCAGGACTATGATGTTTTAGGCTTCATCTATGAATATCTCATTTCTAATTTTGCAGCTAATGCAGGCAAGAAAGCGGGTGAGTTCTACACTCCACATGAAGTATCACTTTTAATGAGTGAAATTGTTGCTGATCACCTAAAAGACCGTAAAGAAATCCAGATCTACGAAATAATCATGCAGAGATTGATACAATTTAATGATTGCCGTAGGTCGTTACAACTTGCAGGGTAAGTTGGATTTTGCGGGGTAAGTATTAGGAAGCCGAGACTGCTCGGCAATTTTTATTTAAAGCAAGATTAGTACTGTTATCGGCTTAATCTTATTGAGCAAGGGGTGAAATATTTGAATAACGAAAAATATAACGAATCTTTATCTGAACGATTACACAAGATTAAAGAATTGCGAGAAGTAGCTAAAAGTGTTGCGAGTGGCATCATAGGGAATACACTATATAAAGAAGATTTATTTTTCACATCTGCGCTGGATAGAAGTGTCGCTTTGTTGGATGGCGTCGTAAACATGCTACAAGAAAGAAATTTAGCTTGTGTAGGAATTTTAGTGCGATCTCAAATTGACAATTGTATGAGGATCTTTGCTGCATTTATTGCAGCAGATAAAACTGCGTTCATAGATGGCTTTCTTCAAGGGAAAAAGATTAGTGATTTCAAGGACGATCGCGGGAACAAAATGAAAGACGTCTTTCTAAGAGAAAGATTAGAGGAATACGATTCTCAGATCAGCGAAGTATATAGGAAATCATCAGGTTACATACATTTTTCAGAGGTGGCTTTTTATTCAAGCGTTTGTGCAAAGGATAATTACCATATTGAATTTTCCATAGGACTTCCAATAAGAGAGGAAGCAAATGAAATTCTATTGGAAGGAGCGGACGCTTTTATACATTACACATTGCTGGAATATAGGTTATTGCAGGCGGTAGTTGAATCAAAGGAACGTGTAGATAAATTGGATTCCTACGGGGGTGAAGCGCAATGATTGAGGAAATTACCAAACGCTCTCTCGATGATGTCCGAGCGGCCTATAAGAAGTATTTAAATGAACAGGATCTATCGAAGAACACCATAATGACATCTGCTACTGATGCTTTTTATATTTGGCGTAAGCTGGGCGCGGATTCATTCTGGGACATAGTCTTTTCTGACAGCTTTGAAACTCTCGCAAAAGAGACCCTTCTTGGCCTATTGCGTCAACAGTCAAGCGGAAATGCAGAGACAAATGTCAACGGCTATATGGCGCATTTGCGAAGATTCAGACGTTTCCTTCAGAGCGAGTCAGCTCTTGAGATACCTGAGACCATTTCTCTGGCTATAGCACCTACGGAAGGCACACTCGTAAAAATAGCACAAATACTACCTCCCCCATCAGTCGAGCAGGTTGAATATTATCTTGCACAGTGGGATGCACTTGAAGATTATCACCTTCAGGAGGATGCTCTTAACCGGCTGTTCTTCAACCTCTGCCCAGACAATAAAAACATATCCGACATATTGCTAAAGGTATCCGTGCTCAATGATTTTTATAGTACAAACATTTTTAAGGTTTTTCCTGTTGCAAAGCGCATTCTTTCATTAGGTATTGATGATCGTCTGCAGCAAGGAGATGGCACATTGGTTGACGATATAAAGGAAGTAGTAATAAGCGGGAAAACATTAAATTTCTACTCATTTGCCACGAAGTATTGTAGTCATCACAAGCCGCTGGATTATCCAATCTATGATAGTTATGTGGATGAAGTGCTGCGGTATTATCGAAAAAAGGATGGGTTTGCTACATTCAGGAATGATGAACTGAAGAATTATACTCGTTTTAAATCTATTTTGGAGTCATTCCGAAAATTCTATCATCTAGATAGGTACAATCTCAAAGAGCTTGATAAGTACATCTGGCAGCTTGGCAAGGCGTACTTCAACAAATATGAATGACAAAAACTTCTCGCCACCCTAATGATAGCGAGAAGTTTATCTTTTCTGGGCTTATGCTTTTATATCTGTCCCGTCCTTGAAGGTGACCCGGACATCGTCCTTGCTGTAGACCGTCATGAAATCCGCAAGGCTGTACCAGAGCGCGGGCTGAAACTCGGTCACACCTTCGAGTCGTTTGAGCTCGTCGAGGAAGGTTTTGATTGTCGCTTGCCGCGCCTGCTTGTCGTTTATCTCCCCATTGACCATTTCCAGTCCTGCTTTTGCCCTGTTGAAGCGATCGGTCAAACCATCGTAACGCTTCTGGTAGTCAGCTTGGTCGAGGGCTACGTGGGCGTTTTCATTGATGCACTGATGCGTGAGCTCGGAAACTACCAGGAGCTCGTTTTGTAGCTCATCACGCTCGGTGGTCAGCGCACTCAAGTCAAAAGCGGCGTCCTGGGCAAGCTCAAAGGCTGCGATGATTTCATCTTTGTCGGCAAGCAGCTTGTGTAGAGCCGAAAGGTAAAAGTTCTGTATTTCCTCATCAGTCAGATGTGGCGTTGTGCAAATCTCGTCATTCTTGAATTTATGATTGCAGCGCCAGATGGTGCGGCGGTATTTGTCGGTGGAATGCCAGACCTTAGAGCCATACCAGTTCCCGCAGTGGCCACATTTTATTCTGCCAGAAAACAAATGAACACCGCTGTGTCGGCCACGGCTTTGATCACGCCGCGCCAGTTCACGCTGGACCATATCGAACACATCCGGGGTGATAATTGCCGGGTGGTTATTTTTCACATAGTATTGTGGGATTTCACCCTCGTTGACCTTTTTCTTCTTGGTGAGGAAATCAACCGTGTAGCTTTTCTGAAGGAGCGCATCACCACGGTACTTTTCATTTGTAAGAATGCTACGCACCGCTCCAGCGTTCCAGCGCGCTTTGCCTCCTGGTGAAAGCACACCATCATCGGTCATTGTGGAAGCGATACCGAAGGGTGTCATGCCCTGCAGAAATAAGCTGTAGATGCGTTTGATCGTAGAGGCTTGCTCTGGATTGATGATCAGATTTCCGTCCTCACCACGGTCATAGCCGAGAAATCTGTTGAATGGAACCGTGACCTTGCCGTCTGCGAAACGCTTTCTCTGGCCCCATGTGCAGTTCTCCGAAATCGAGCGGCTTTCCTCTTGCGCCAGTGAGGACATGATGGTAATCAGCAATTCACCCTTGGAGTCCAGGGTCCAGATGTTTTCCTTTTCAAAGTAAATCTCCACACCTTTTTCCTTGAGCTGGCGCACAGTGGTCAGGCTGTCCACCGTATTTCTGGCAAAGCGGCTGACGGACTTGGTGACAATCAGGTCAATCTTTCCAGCAAGGGCATCGGCTATCATGCGCTTGAAACCCTCGCGGTGTTTGGTGTTGGTACCGGTGATGCCTTCATCGGTATAAACCTCGACAAACTCCCAATCGTCACGACTCTTGATGTAGTTGGAATAATAATCGACCTGCGCTTCGTAGCTGGTAAACTGCTCTTCACTGTCTGTAGAGACGCGAGCATAACCAGCTGTGCGGCGCTTTTTGTTTTCGTTAATTGGCGAAGATGTGAACCGGCTGATTGTCGCCGGTATAGTTGTTACGGTTTTGGCCATTTCTTTTCACTCCTTAGTTCTCTCATCCTTTCACTAGCTGCCGCCCGGCGCTCATCGGTCCAGCTGGCTCTAATTGCTTGGGTTTGCTTTTCACGGCGTTCTTCAGTCCATTTTGCGCCTTTTCGTTTTTCCTTGAAGCTCTTTGTCACCTCATGCCCGTCGCGAAAGTGGAAGGTCACGTTGTTACCAAGCACTGTTGCGCATTCGAGCTGATTATCCATGACTGCTTCATCAAAGGAGTCGAGTGCAAGTACATCGGTGACAAGAGTTTTCATGGTTTCATCCCTAATGGAGACCTTATCGCAAATGCCTGCTGGTCCTGTACAATGCCAAGTTCGCGCTCGGGTACCATCCTTCATCACTTTTGACTGGCAGCGATAATTCGAGCCACATTGTCCGCAACGTATGAATCCGGTGAACTCGTTATAAATGTACTTGTTGGGGTTGGTTTCTTTGCGTTTGTGGAGCTCTCCCCAGCGCCGCCTTCGTTCCTGTGTCCAGCAATCGGTTCTCGCCGTGGATTCCCATGTTGTGGTGACCTCACGGCCATCGTAAAAGCGAAACTGTAGCGTGTCAGCGCTAACCATATAGATTTCCTCGACCTGCTCGCTGAAGGCAACATCATCAAACTCAGTAAGCCCCATAGCCTCGGCGGCAACATTCTTGAGCATCTTTTCCGGAATGTTTTTTGATCCGCATGCACTGACACCTTTCTGGCTTTTTGTCAGGCAGGTCCAGATGTAGTAAACCTCACCGGCAGTATTTCGTTTTCCGCTCCGGCGGTAATGCTTGCCGCAAATGCCGCAGGTGATTTTTGTAGAAAAGGCCGTCAGGTTCAAGGACTTATTACCGAGGGGTCCTAGGTCGCGTCTGCGCTTGAACTCGGTTTGTACCTTCTGAAACTCATCCATCGGAATGATGGCTTCGTGGGTATCCTCAACAAAAAACTGTGGCAGTTCGCCGCGATTCTTTTTGCGGTGCTTGGTGATCGGGTCTTCGACATATTCCTTCTGAAAGAGCATGTTCCCGGTGTAGGTGATGTTCGTGAGCACTACCTTGACATTTGAATCCACCCATTCTTTGCCTTGGCGAGTGTAAAGGCCTTTCTCGTTGAGTATCCGGCCAATCTCGATTCTCGATGCGCCTTTCATGTATTCCCGGTACATGAAGCGGACAACTTCGGCCTCCTCAGGAATAATCGTGAGCCGATCATCAATCCACTCGTAACCAAACACCCGCATCTGGCCATTTGGGATACCTTTCTGAAATCGTTTGATCGTACCCCATTTGACGTTATCCGAAATACTGCGGCTTTCTTCCTGCGCGAAGGAAGCGAGTAGTGTTAGCATTAACTCGCCGTCCTCTGAAAGGGAATCTATCTGCTCCTTTTCGAAGCGGACCGAGATTCCAAGGTCCTTAAGGTGGCGGACGGTGTTCAGAAGGTCAACAGTATTTCTGGCAAAGCGAGAGATCGACTTCGTAATGATGATGTCAATTTTTCCAGCTTCGCAATCCTCAACCATGCGCCTAAATTCATCGCGCTTGCTGGTGCCAGTACCACTTATGCCGTCATCCGCATAAACGCCTACGTATTGCCAGTCCGAGTGCTTCTGTATCAGCTCGCTGTAGTGGCTTATCTGAGCTGATAAAGAATGGTTCAATCGCTCGGTTTCCATTGAAACTCTGGCGTAGGCAGCTACTTTCTTACGAACCGGCATTTGCGGTATTGCGGGCTCAATTTTGACTACTGTTTTCAAGAGAAATCACTCCTTTCCAACCATATACATCACTCAGAAAGGCAGTTAAGTCAACGCATTTCGGACAGTAATGTACCCAAAGCTGGCTGGAATTTTTCGAGCAGATTAGTATCAATTACAGCGTATTCTTCCTGCGTCAGAAGCCCTTTTTCAAGGAGTGCTTTAGCTATCGAAATGGCCACCTGATAGCGCTTTTCAGCTTGAAACTGTATCTCAGTCATGTGACTCACCGCCTCGAAAGCGAGCAGCGATATAGCAGCTGTGGCAGCAATATTTGCGGCTGGAATTACCGTAGGCTGTGAATTGATTCCCGCAGTAGGCACAAGTGAAGGAGTATACCGCTTTTCGTTCGATCTGGTCCGGGTGTGTGTTCCACCACTGTTGACGGCAGTCTGGGGAGCAAAACTTCAGCTTTTTTCTACCTGGAATCTGGTGTAACGGCTTGCCACAACCTTGGCAGAAGCTCTGGTCCGGTGTGATTCGAGCATTGCTTTGTGCTTTGACACCAGCAAGATCGTGAGCGCGGCAGTATGCCTTTACATTATCCTTTGTGAGACCGACCGCCTTGGCAATTGTCGTATATCCATAACCGTCATGACGCATGGCGGTAATTCTCTCTTTTTGTTCATTTGTCATCGCTTGTCCTCCAATCTGAGAACTTCCGTCCTCACTACCCAATGGAGGTGAACAAGCCTTTTGAACGAAAAAGCAAAAAAATAATGCCTACCGAAAGAAGGATCTCTCAGTAGGCATTAATTGGAGTGTTATTCGCTGTATTTGATAAAGGCATCAGCAAAACCAGCCGCCTTGACCTTGCGGAGCATGGCGTCAGCATTTGCCTTGACAGAAAATGCGCCAAGTTGAACTCGGTAATACTTCTTCGGTGCAGTTGGAGTGACGGGAGCAAGACCGGATTTTACATCAGCACGAAAGGTGTCCATCGATTTGCCATGCCTAGGAAACCAGTGCATGACGTCGCCGTGGTTGCTGGCAACACCAAGTTTATGGCCTTCTGAGTGGCAGATGATATCCTTTTCGGTGAGCCCGTATTGTTTGCAGAGATAGACGCAAAGCTCCACGGCTTCCTTGTAAACGGCATTAAAATACGAGGTGTTGGTCAGACCGTCCTAGCAGATTTCAAAGCCGATATGTGTATCGTTCGCTGCACCTCCGGCATGCCAGCCTCTATGATTCCACGGTAGGGTCTGATAGGTGGCGATGCTTCCATCAGCCAGCTTACCGATGAAACCGTGGACACAGACCTGTCTGCCATCCGGCTTGTCCTGATTCCAGTGGTTGTTGTACTGGTTCTTTCCCAGAAGTCCGTCATCAGGACCGATATAGCGTTTCAGATAGGGATTGTTCGCCCCGGTAGAATGCACCATGATGCCCTTTGGTGTGATGGTTCTGCCTGCTTTATAACAGGCATTATATATAAGAATTAACTTTCGAAGATTCATTCATCAGCCCTCCTTGCCATCTCGGTTATGAAGCTGTTCCAGGATATCCTTTAACTTTTGTGGCACTGGCAAGCCGATATGCGCCGCATTTTCAAGAATGGAAACACCCTCGTTTGATAGGTAGAAAAAGATAACCGCCGTTCTGATGACCGAGCCTTCTCCGATAACACTCTGGTCGACGATATGCCCAATGGCCACAAGCGAGAAGATAAGCACCTTCTTGAAAATGCCCCGAAAGCCAACCTCGCTTGATAGCTTCTTATCCAATACCGCGCACATCAGACCGGTGACATAGTCAATAACGACAAAGGTTAAAAGAGCGTACAAAAAGCCGTCCCATCCTCCGAGGAAGTACCCAAGGCCTCCGCCTGCTGCAGCAATTGCCGCCTGTGTCCAATTCCAAATTTCTTTCATGTAAAAAATCCTCCTTTAATAGATAGTCACGCCATTTAGATTTGGCTTTTCAGATGCTATTCCAATCAAATCCGAAAGACGCGCTTTGCCTTTTCGTCCACCGCTATCCACTGTGAACGCTGTATAAAAACCGCCTCTGCCAAAATTATGCGTGACATCCGTGACGGTACCGATGGTTTCAGTCTTTGGACCGTTGATTATGCGGACCTCATCACCTAGGGTGAGTTGAGGTGTAAAGACTCCGACGAAACTTTCCTGCCTGCCGGATATGGCGATAGCTTGCGCTAACTCCTCAGCAAGAGCTGTTATTTCGACAAGCGTTGCCCCGTCTGCAGCTGTAACATAAGTTGTTCGATGCGACGGCTGAGACCACCACTTGCTCCGAGGAACTGTGGCATAAACTGTGTTTGACGGCTCAGAACCGGTAACGCAAACTTTGCTAACCGCTTCAGAGTCGTCGTATTCTACGTTATAGCTCCAGCAAGACTTGTCACGCTCAAAACTAAACACAGCAGGTTGATCGAATCGAGCATCTGTAGCAGCTGCTACACCGATAACACCATTAGCCGTTTCATCGATCTTCCAACCGTCAATCAGAGATATGACGCGTTTAATACCATCCAGAATGGTGACATCTGGTTCAAAGCGCAGTTTCCATGGCTTTGTGTTATTGCCGACAAAAAAATCCTCCACCTCGGCGAGGCGAAGAATATCCTGCAGGTTCAGTTGAAGCGTTGTTT
Organism: Clostridia bacterium; assembly: GCA_016887505.1. NCBI lineage: Bacteria > Bacillati > Bacillota > Clostridia > Clostridia bacterium. Next base: position 158,875 of record CP069393.1, read on the forward strand.
CTTCAAAGGCATTGTCCTCATTAAAGGTTTGTTCCTTCAGCAGTTTTCCAATTGCATTTCTAGCGGATACCGATACCTTTTCATCCGGGTACGAGACCGAAGCGCGGTCGATATAGAAGATGCCAAGCGTGATTTCGCCGCTGCTACCGAGAGAAAAGTACAGTTCCATCTTTGTGCCGGGCGTCACGAAAGCACGGTAGCGGTTGAGCAGTGCGCCCTTGATGTTGAGCAAGGTACAAGACATCTGCGAGACCTCGCTGCCGATGCTGAATTTCACCGAACCGTCGATAAACGAATTTGTAATGTCGGTCGGCAGCATATACATCACAAATCGATGGTCGCCTTCAGCGCTCCAGAACCCGTATGCGCCGAAATGCGCTACTTTTTTAATACTCGGGAGCGACACCGTCTCATCGGGTGAGATTCTGCCGGTTTCCGTATAGGTCAGGTTATCATACAAACCGAGAACCGGGTCCGCCGTGTTGCCCGCGACGGTACCGTCGGCGGTGAGGTATATAAAACGGAGCAGGTTGTCCGAGGTGTGTATCACCTGCGGAAACAAGCCTGCTCCTGCGTCAAGGGAATATTCAAATGTTAGCGTCATGGCATCACCCTCTTTGCAGCTGCACCGAGTAGGTGAAGCGCAGCAAGTTGTTCGCGGTCTTGAACGGGTACTCAAGCGCAAAGCTGGCTGTGATCGATGCACCTGCCGCAGGCGGTGTAGTAAACTTTAGACCCGGCACGGTCTTGCCCAAAAAGAAGGTTGAGCCGAAGCTCTGTCCGTCCCTTGTCGGGAAACTCTGATAATATAAATTGTATGTCCAGTTGTAGCTGACACTGCCCGATACGGTTAAGGTCTCTACTTGTTTTGTTCCCGCATTGCCTGCGGTGTCAACGGTGGAAGTCGGTATGGCGGTTAACCCAGTGCAAGTATCATTTGCAATGCTTATGTTCAGGGTAGGATCATTATCCGCAGCCACTTTAGCGGTCAGCCGTACATATCTTCCGTTATCTGGACTGATTGTAAAGAAGTCGGTAATATCAGAGTTTTGTGCGAGAGCTGCGTTTACCTTTGTCGCAACTACTGTCGAAGAGTCTCCGCTTGTAACCGGCACCGAAAGGGTGATCGGAGAGTTTACCATTCCAGCCGCCGTTACGACAACTGTTGCGTTTCCTGCAGTTCCTATGGTTCCGGTCACATAGATATTTTCCTGTTGCTTTACGGCGGCGACTCCGGCTGTCGTATTGGTCGAGGTCGAAACGGTGGTCAGCCCCGCGCAGGTGCCATTTGACAGTGCAATATTCAAGCTTGAAACATTAGCCACCGGCGTTTTAGCGGTTAAGATCACATCCGCACCTGAGACCGACGTATCATATAAAGCTGAAATATTCGCATTGTCTTCAATGGCTGTTTTTATCTTACTCGCCACTATGCTCGCCGTATCCGATGAGACCACAGGTACGGAGAGGGTGATCGGCGAACCTGTCATGCCGCTTGATGTCACAACAACAGTGGCATTGCCTTCGCCGCTTAGGAATACTTTCCAATACCTTGCTGATGTTTCTGTAAACTTCCAGACCTGACCTGTCCTCGAAAGCCCTGATACATCCGTCCAATCGCTGTCATTGTCTGAGCATTGTATTTTAAGGGTATCTAGCCTTGCGGTCGGTACGGTCAGAATATCAATTTTCAACGTATTGCAGGCCCTTGCAGAACCGAAGTCTATTTTAATTGGGTTTACGTCACTTACCACGCAGGATGAAGGATACATCGTATCATCATAACAATCCCACCAAGCTAAGGGATCACGATAATTACGACCTGAGTATGGCGCTTTTGACGCAAGGTCTCCGAACGTCACTCCGACCGCATTGCAGGTCAACGCCGCAGTATGGTAGTTTTCATACCAGTCGCCGCAGTTATTCTCCAAATCCACTGTGTAGTCCGTGCCTTCGGTCATTTCCGTGTTGTTTACAAAAATACGGACGGTTCCAGACTGTATCAGCGGGCACTTCATACTGAACTCGGTGATAGCTCCATCACCCTCGCCGATGACGAGGTGGTCGACCACATAAGGTGGAAAGACGTCATGGTTCGGAAAGGTGAACGCACCGACCCCGGCGACGCCGAGATGCTTGACAATGCGGTTGTTGCACTCGCTGTCAAGGAACGTGGTGACAGGCAGATCGTACTGGTAGGTAGTTGTATTACCGGTACCGCCGCTGAAAGAATAGCTTTTACTGCCGTTATATTTCACGTTCATATCCGAGGAGTACTCCACCGGGAAGCGTGAAAATCGTACATACCCGTCCGTGTTGCCGGTTAGCAGCCATCGGAACAGATAATTGTTCTCAGCCGTGGGGTATACACCGTTCGCACCGAAGCCGGAAGGGGTACAGGTGGCATAAAAGGTTGCGGTTATATACACCACATCCGTATCGGTTTTAGCAATGGCGATCTGATTCCCTTCGGAATCCTGCAACATGGCATGGGACACAATGTAGTAATAAGTGCTAAGTGTGTAGGTACGCTTTCCTTCGAGCGCTACCTCTGTGATTGTACTGCCGTTGCATTCCGTAGCCTCAAGCTTGATTTGCTTAGTCGTATGCGACGTTGGATATGCGTAGACTGTTTCCAATGTCGTCACGGCTTTTCGTGTCAGATGGGTAAAAAGAGCCGTATCCGTAACTGCGGGGGTGCCTGAACCAGTTCCAATTGAAATATAGGTCAGCAGATCGCTTCCTATCGTCATGGGGGAACCTGTCAGCCTAGAATTGAAATAATAATCTGTAATGACGTTGAAGCCGACTGCTGTTTGCTTGACCTTGCCGCTTTCGGCATCGACCACGCTGATGTCAAAACGGTTATGCAGAACGGCTCGTTCTTGTATCTTCATATTGAAAACCTCCTAAATCGGTAATGTTGAAACAGGCTGCAGGCTGACAGAAGAAGCCACAACAGCAATGACAGCCGTATGCGCGGGCTGGAAACACTCAGTGAAAACAGCTTCGTCAATCCACGCACCAGTTGAAACTATGGATATGCCTGCCGTTTCGTTTTCAAAGGAGAAGTAGTCCATGGTTTCTGCGGCGGCTACAACGCTCAGGGCGGGTAGAAACCATCTTTGTGAGCCGAGCTTGTAATACCAGAGCGAGCGGTATTCTGGCGTTGTAATGGTTACTGCTACCGTTCTGCGGATATCGGAACTCGTATATAGAACAATCGCCTGTTCTTCACTGTCATAGGAAGTGGAGGTGATAGTTACACCGGAAACGGAGAGGGTGCATTTCACCGGGAATCCCGCATCGATACTTCCATTCAAAGGCTTTGTAAGATTGATTTTAAAGCCATAGCACAAAAATCCTGTATCGCGGTTCAACTTCTCCACTGAAGCCACTGAGATTTCTTCCGTGTCCGGCTCATCCAGTAGAACATAAGGATAAGCGGCATTTCCTGATGCGTACTCCTTGCTCAGAGTGTCCATTTGATCAATATCGGAAATCCACATCTTCACGTTTGAGGCGTTGATGTGGACTGTTTCCGGCCGGACGCTCATTCCGGCATAGTTCCGATGCGTCAAAGCCAGCAGCATCCGGCCATTATTCTGCGTCAGGAATCCGATACGGAAGTCGTTGGTGCGGACGACCGAAAGTGTCGTATTTCCCGTACCAAGTGGTGTGACTTCATGCTCCGCTTCCCAGATATAGCTTCCATTGTCTTGACAGCAGAGCGCCCGGTAATACACAGAACCGCTCTTGAGATAGCCGATGATTAAGCCTTGGTCAAGGTCCGGTTCAACGCTGGACTGCCAACCCTTACAGGAAGATATCTGGGAAACGCCTGTGGCAAGCAGAGAGACATTATTGCTGTCCGTCCAGCTTTGAACATACAGATTGCCGTACCGCACATAAAAAATATAAGGGTATTCCTCGGTTTGAAGGTAATACCATTCCTTTTCGGCGTTCATTTTCCACACGCCGTTAAATTCAATCGCCACATCGGTTGCTGTACCAAGCGTCCACTGGTATTCCCACGGATACTCCAAGCCAGCCGGGAACTTCCTTATATACACCTTAGCGACTCCGTCATCCAAACAGATGGAATAAGCCAGAGATAAATCAGATTCACCGGCGGACTGACGCACAGCCACATCGCCGAACGCGGGAGTGATGTCCTCGTGAATCGGCTCAGAGAGCAGCGAGTTGACGGAGGTCTGCGTGGCTACCACACGGAGATTTGCCATGCTGTCCGTGTTTTCTACCTTGAAGCGGTTTGCGAGTTTTTCTTTTAGCGCAGTTGGTATGCTTCTCATGGGTCGCTCACCTCGCTTGCTGACGCAAGAGTAGCTGTGACCTTGTACCAGCCTGCCGCCTGATAATCAAAGTTACCAAGTTCAATAACTCTTCCTGTGAAAACGCCCTGTTTTACAGAACACTCAAGGAGCGGAACGCTATCCTCTGCTGTCATCAATGCGACTTTCCCGGCTTCATTAACATAGAGAGTCAGCTTATAATGTACGGTCGGCGAGCCGAAACGGGTCAGATACTCTGTACCGTTAAGGGCGGTCTGCACAGTGCGTATGACCTCCTGCGTTTTTCTAAAAGATACAAAGCGCGTGATGATTTCACTTGTCTCTGTATTTTTCAAATAACTCATACACGCACCTCCTGTCTGAGCCGGTCGATAATGATGTCCACGACTGAAATCATTTCACCGTCTGAACTTACTCCTTCCACACGAATGACGCCCGTATGCTCTACGGTTTTCTTTAAGTCAAGCGAGGTATCGTTCATCACTCTACCTATGCCAGTATTCATATCAAGATCAAAGTCAGTTGGGATCGAGTCAGTAATGTCTTTTTCAATGCCCTTCATGGAATCGGTGAATCCGACGCCGATGCCGAGGCCCATATTTTCGCCGATACCTGCAAACACCTTTGACGGTGAGTTGATGCCCAGTAAGCTTTTTGCCCCATCAACAATGCCGGAAAAGAAGCCGCTGACTTTATCACTGATCCAGCTGCCCATGGATTTGATGCCGTCCCATAGGCCGGAAACGATGTTCTTGCCGATTTCAAATACAGCGCCGACAGCTTTGCCCAGCCCAAGAATTAGAGCTGAGATAATTTGGGGTAAGGACGCTACAAGCTGAGGTATGGCCTTGATTAAACCAGCCGCAAGTTGAACGGTAAGCTGTATACCCATGGAAATGATGGCGGGTAGGTTATTGGTGATGAAATTGATGATGCTCGTAATAATTTGAGGCAGCGCAGCAATCAGCTCTGGTAGCGCGTTCAGTAATCCCTCTGCCAAGCCCTTGATAATTGCGAAGGCTGCCTCGAGGATTTTGTCCATGTTATCGAGTAGCACCTGAACAATCAGGAGAATTGCCTCAACGATGGAAGGGATCAGTTCCGGCAGAGCCTCTGCAATACCCAAAGCCAGTGTGACGATCATCTGAATCGCGGCTTCAATGATGGCAGGCAGATTGTCGATGATGCCTTGCACAAGTGTAAGGACAAGCTGCAGAGCGCCTTCTGTGATAGCGGGCAGAGCCTCAATTAAACCTTGAAGCAGCGTCATGACGATAGAGGAAGCACAATCAACGATCGTTGGCAGGTTTTCAACTATTGAGCTTACGATGGCCATGACAATGTCCATCCCAACCTGAATGATTCTTGGGAGGTTCTCCATAATCATGTCCACCATACCGCCCACAGTATTTCCAATAACCTCGCTGATTTTATCGAAGTCATCGCCAGCTTCAACCAGTCCGGAGGTGAAGTCTCCGAGTAATGAAACTCCATCATCGGCGAGGGTTTGCAGCTGTGGTAGAAGTACGGTCCCCATCACACGTTGTGCGGCTTCCGAACCTTGCTTCAGCCTCTGAACAGAATCATCAAAGGCCCCGAGCTTTTCGATGCTTTCTTCGCTTAAGACAGCACCCATCCGCTTTGCTTCCTCGGTCAGTGCGGCGATGCCAGCACTACCTTGAGCAATCAGTGGATTTAGCTCCTGAGCGCTCTTACCAAAAATCTGCATAGCAAGAGCGTCGCGTTCGGTCTCGTTTGAGATTTTCCCAAGGGCATCGATGGTTTCCCAATATACCGTCTCGCTGTCCCTGAGTTGACCATTACTGTCTGCCACGGAGATGCCCAGCTTCGCATATGCGTCAGCGAACTTAGATGAGCCATCTCTGGCATTCGACATTGATTTTACCTGCTTGGCCATAGACCCGGTTAAGGTCTCCATCGAAACGTCGACAAGGTCAGCCGCATAGCTGTAGGCTTGCAGACTTTCTACGGACATACCGGTGACGGTGGATTGTGTCAGCATTTCATCTGCATAAGCGGCAGCTTCTACCGTCATGTCGACGAGCGCCTTACCCGCCCCAATGGCAGCAGTGCCGATAGCTGCGAAGGCCACACCCATAGCTGCCCCGACACCTTTGACGACGGAACCCAGCTTTTCAAATTTTCCTCCAGCCGAATCTGCATCTTTGCCTGTTTTATCAAGTTCATCGCCAAATTGGTCCGCTTGTTTTTCAGCTGCGTTAAACTCGTCGGCGACGCTATCCAGGGCTTTTTCATTGCCCTTTAGCTCACGCTCCATACCATTGAGTTCAGCTTGGGCATTATTAAGTTGAACAGCCCAGGCTTGAGTTCGGCGGTCATTTTCACCAAACGAGGAGGATGCATTCTCAAGTGCTTTACGCAGGGTTTCGATTTTATCTTTTTGAGCATCGATCTGCTTGGTGAGCACCTCATTCTTGGAGGTGAGGGACTGGACGCTATTTTCGTTTTTGCCGAACTCAGACTCGACCAGTTTCATCTCGGAGCCTAGCACCTTGAACGACTGATTAATGTCAGAGAGGGCTCTTTTGAATTCTTTCTCACCCTCAACGCCTATTTTTAAGCCAAAGTTATCCGCCATGTTCCCATCACCTCCTTAAATGCCGTTTGGTATGATTTCATCGATGTAATACTCGCGGGCTGCCTTAGCGAGTCCGTTGAACTGCTTGTATACCTCCCACTGGTCGAGCAAATGTCCGATAGGCATCAGCCAAACTTCCTGCTCAGAGCGATGAAGGAGGGATACGCCGTAAAAAATCAGTCGGGCAAACAACTCATCGTCGCTTACCCGACCTGTGCGTTTTTTGAGGGTTCATCCTCGCTTTCAACATGGCGCTTCGTTCCTTTATACATGGCGTCCATGATGGCGTTTTTATACTCCGCGAGCTCGAAGGGAGAGGTGAGAAGCTCGACAGTCTCCTCAGTAAGCAGATCCCGTTTCTTCGATGGATTCTGCAAATTGTGGACCAGCACCGATTGATTTGCCAGCAAAGTGATCAGCCAAACAACCTCATCCAGTGCCATCTCAAAGTTCTCCGTCTTCATGAGCTTTTCGCCCAAATTAGAAAGACCGCCATATCGTTTGGCGATCTCCTTAGTTGCTTTGGTCGTCAGGAGCATTTCATACTCCTGGCCACCAATTGATATTCCTGACGTTCTTTCATTATCCATTTGCTATCCCTCCGTTACGGTGTGACGGTGAAAACAGGCTCATAAACCTGCGTGTACCAGCCGGTAATCACTGAAGCTGGAACGCTCGCATCGTCCTCATTGACTTCCGATTTCCACGGATGCTTTCCGTTGCCATCAAGCTTATTTCTTCGCACCACAGTTCCTTCGATAGTCGGAGTGGAGAAGGTAATGCTGTCGCCCTTGGTGGCGAGGTTGGTAGCCGGGATGCCGAATACCACACGGTAAAGCCAGAAGTATCGATATTTACCGTTTGACTTCTTAGCTCTGAAGCCAACGGCCACAGGTGAACCGCCATCTTCACTGCCGGACACAACGACGTTATTATCGTCAAGCGTTGCTCCGGTCAGGTCCTCAGCTGCTGTCACGCCGATATCATCAATGCCAAGGGAAAGGGTCCCGCTCTTGAATTCCTTCACGATTTCAGCAGGGCCATCATCGGCATACAGAGTTGCTTCAGCGAGCTCTACGGACAAGTCTGCCTTCATCGCTTTTGCAAGCTGGATGGGCGTGCCATAGGTTTCATTGCCGCTCAAGTCCTCTGTGATTTTGGCGTAATACAGTTTATCTAATCCGATAGTCGCCATTTGTTAATCCTCCAATTCGTAGTTTTTCGCCACATCAATGGCGTAATGGTGATAGCCGGTATCATCCTCATGTCCGATGTACCGGCGGTCGGTAATTATGAAATCCGCTTCCAGAAGGAGGCGGACAATTTGGTTTTTGAGAGCCGTATAGCTTCCCTTGTCAAACAGCGATATCCGCGCCTCCTGGATTTCGTGCCGGGGTTTATCGTCGGTATATAGCTCGAACGTATCAACCATCGGCGTGATCACAGCATATTTATCTGGTGCAGGATCTGAAAACACGCCTGTTTCCAGTGGAACGAGGGGTGATATGATGGTGTTTAGTTCACTGAGAAGGCTCATATTTTCTCAACCTCCTCCTCAAATACCCTGATCATCGCATCCACACAGGCATTTTTACTTGCCGTTTTCGCGGGCTTCAGAAAAGGTTTAGGCGGCTGTCCATGTTTGCCATACTCCAAAACCCCTGCAACCATAGCGTTGCTTTTGCCATCCCTGCGAGGTTCGGAAAAGCCGACCTTAACGTTGAAATTACCGTCCCGGTCTTGTCTGGCAGAGGAGACTCCAAGGGCTGAAACGAGCTCACCAGTGGATCTGCTATCTTCCTTCGTACCATTTCCAATAACACTCTGTAGGTTGCTTTTTACTTTAGCCTCTACAACCTCGCCGCCTGCTTTCAGTACGCGGGGAATAATCTCATCTGTTTTCTCGCCAAGCCTTGAGAGCTTCATCAGGAAGTCCTCCGGCATTTTAAATGTTGTTTTAGCCACTGGGTTTCACCTCCTTGGCAAGAACCTCAAGATACATGCCGCGCCCTTTGACATCTTCCACCGAGGTAATTTCAAAGCGACCCTCTTTGTTCACCACAATCATCGCAGTCGTAATGGTCACACCGGGTATGCGGCGAAAACGGAAAAGGTCGGTGGCTTCAGAGAAGCTGGCTCTGTTTGCCCATTTCTCATTGCCGTGCCGACCCTCCCGATACGCTTTGACAGAGGCAATGATGTTGTCAACTTCCGTCCGGAAACCCTCAGCATCTTTCATGGTCACTTTTTCAATGATGTCAATGAAGGTGTTCATCTTTCCATAGCTCATAATCACACCTTCCAATCCCGGTCCAGCCGAAGTAAGAGGTTGACCGTATTCCAAACCTGCTGTCCAGCCTGGACGTTGTCCGCAAAAAAGCCGCCTGTGCTGCCGTCCCTTGATTCATAGAAGTGGGACGACAGCATGATAACGGCTTGTTCGGTGGTGGGCGGCATTAAGCTGGCTGTATAGGTGTTTTCGGGTAGATGCTGATAGCTCTCGGCGTACCTGACGGCAGCGGTGATGTACATCTGCAAAAGTCCATCATCTGCCGAGTGCTCAAGAATGAGGTTTGCCTTAACTTTTTCAAGCAGTGTCATACCGTCACCATCCTTTCCTTATTACTAACTGTCTGCCGCCATTAACCCAGCAGTTTTCAGATTTGCAAGCAGCGCATTGAAATCAGAAAGGAGTCCTGCGATGTCCTCAGCAGTGCTTGCCGTTTGGTTCTCGGCTATGGACGGTTCCGACACAGTTGGGTAAGTTGGAACATAAAGAATTCCGTCAGGACCGACTTTTACAGGAACGGTATCCATTTCTGTTTTAGCCGCTGCCTTGATTCCACCCAGCGTGGTTTCAGTAGCGATGGATACGGAAGCAGAAGGAAACCCCGTTACCGAGGCTCCCTCCTTGATTTCAAGCGTGCCGCCTATGACGGTTTTCTCGCCGCCTTGTTCGGTGTAGTTCTTTGCGTTATAGCTCATACTGCACCTCCGTTAAGCCTTCTGCTGGAGCACCTTGATAGCCTCCGGCAGAATCAGTTTTCCATCAACTCGCTGAGTTGCGACAAAGCCTACCTGACCGGTTGCTGCATAGAGTTCATTTAGTCTCTTGAAAACACGGCCCTGACGATCGGCAACCCAGTAGTAACCGAAATCACCGAACGCAATCGTCTTTGCAGAAGCAGCAATTGCAGGAACATAGGCTGAGGTGTACAGTGGTCTGTTCAGAATGGTATCCGGCGTACCGGCCTGCAGTGAAGGCTGCCAGAGGTATTGACCCTGACCGTCCTTCAGCTTGCGGATCGCCTTAACCGTGGCATCATTCATGACGAACACCGCTTTGTTTCGGTACGGTGCCTTAAGGGAGTAAAACAGGTCAAGAATCTCATCGATGGTGATGGCAGCAGCGCTCGCAGTGGTCACGCCAAGCTGTGCACCACCGGTAGCTGCAAGAATGCCCGTAGGTTTCCCGGAGCCATCGCCAGTGAAGAATGTATCTTCTTCCTTGTTTCCGATTCGTCTGGCGAATTCTTTAGCGATGTAGGTTTCGAGGTTGAATACGCTGTCGTTAAGCAGCTCCTCGGAAACCTTGATCATGGTACCAAGCTTATAGGCCCCAATGGATACCTGTCCAAAGCTGTCATCACTTTCAGGAATTGCACCTTCCTCATCGATCCAGGAGGCGGTACCCTTAGATGCTACGACTGGGATTTTGCGATCGCCCGAAGAAGTGGTAATGACGTTGGCCAGCCTTCTGAAAATGTTCTCGTCCTCGAGGGTATCTACAAGGGTACGCTCAAATTCATCCGGCACTAGGTAGCCGCCTTCAGTGTCGGTGCCAATCTGAAGTGCATTTCTGATAACAGGATCAAGTCCTTCGCCAGCGCGGGTGCGCATCGCGTTCCAGAACGCTTTTTTGTACTCGTCGGAAGCTCTGCCGCTTCTTGTCTCCATGCCCGGAAGAGTAGGTCTGCCCGTAAGTGGTGTGTTCAGGGGCTTTGAAAGCTCGCGGTCGAGGGCTTCCTGCTTTTCAAGACGATCGATTTCATGACCGAGTGCGACAACATCCGCCTCCATCTTGTCGTAAACGGCGGTATCCTCAGCTGAAACGATGCCGTCCGCACCACGTTTAGTGTCGAGAAAAGCCTTAGCTGTTTCCCATGCCTTTGCGCGTTTCTCACGCAATTCAAGAATTTTGTTCATAGTATTTTCCTCCTCAAAATTTGTGTTGAATTAAAGAGAGCCGCTTCTCCAGCGACTCAATCGGTGTACCTGTTTGTTGTTTGGGCAACTTGGGCTTTACCTTGTCCAGCAGAGAGTTGGTAACGGCCCTGCGACTAAAGGCATAGGTAAAGTCCTCAGTCTGTAGTCGTTTCTTTTCGTCGTCCAGAATGCCGTCTGCAAAACCAAGCTCGATGGCCTTCTTCGCATTGAGCCAGGTTTCAGCGTCCATTAGGTGGGACAGTTTTGTCCGTGACTGTCCTGTTTTGATCTCGTAGGCGTTGATGATACTTTCTTTAACCTCCGAGAGCATGGCGATGGCCTTTTGCATTTCCTCGCTGTCGCCGATTGCTACTGTCAGCGGGTTATGCACCATCATGAGGGCAGTCGGTGCCATCAGCACGGTTGTTCCAGCCATTGCGATTACCGAAGCGGCAGATGCTGCGATACCATCAATTTTCACGGTGACCTTGCCTTTGTAATCCATGAGCATGGTATAGATCTGACTTGCAGCAATGCAGTCTCCGCCGGGAGAGTTGAGCCAAATAACAATGTCACCCTCACCGGCAGTAAGCTCTGCTTTAAATGCCTTAGGGGTGACATCATCATCGAACCATGACTCTTCAGCAATCACGCCGTCAAGGTAGAGTGTTCGGACACCGGAATTATCATCCCGTGCCCAGTTCCAGAATTTCTTCATTCGGTTTCCTCCGTTTCTTTTATTTTTGCGAACGCGCCAGCGTCCTGCAGTTTGGTCATCGCGCCGTTTATAAGGTAGAGGTCGCCACCAAGCTCTGCCGGGATGCGGTCCAGGTTTTCAAGCTCGCGGATATCGTTGGCACTCATCCAGCCGTTCTGACGTGCGGTGGCGTAACCGTTCATTCGGCTCACATAGTCGCCGCGTAGTAATCCATCCACATTGAACTTAATGAACAGCTTCGACTTTTCGCTCTCCATGAGTAGGGCTCGGCACATGGACTGTTCCCAGCGCACTACCCAAGGGTCCAAGGTGTATTTCACAAACTCGAGTGATTGCTGTTCGATGTTGGAAAAGGACGATTTCTCAAGGTCGGCCAGCATGTGAGGCGGCACCCTAAAAATTCGGGCGATCTCATTGATCTGGAACTTCCTCGTCTCCAGAAACTGTGCCTGTTCCGGTGAAATCCCGATGGGCTGATACTTCATGCCTTCCTCGAGAACGGCCACTCGGTGTGAGTTTCCGCTGCCTTGATAGGCTGCGTTCCAGGACTCCTTAATCTTCAACGGGTCCTTGATGGTGCCAGGGTGTTCCAGCACGCCGCCCGGAGCAGCTCCGTTAGCGAAGAATTTCGCACCATATTCCTCTGTGGCAATGGCCAATCCTACGGCATTCTTCGCCATCGCAATGGGAGAGTAGCCAACCAGACCGTCAAAACCTAGTCCCGGAATATGCAGCACATCGGAAGGAGCCAGGTAGATTTGGCTGTCTTTGCCAAGGGAGGCAGTGTCCTCGTTACTGCGCTGGTACAAATAGAAAAGCCGACCGTTTGAATCTCGGTCGACTGTCATTTTGTTTGGCATCAGCGGATATAGTGCAACGACCTCACCGCGAGCATTTCGTATGATCTGCGCGTAGGCGTTCCCCCATAACAAAAGATGACTCATCAGCGTTTCTCTAAACGCAAAGGAAGTCATCTCAGGATTCGGCTCGTCATGAAGCAGTTTATACAGTGGGTGTTTGAGGTGTTTTTCCTTGCCGCCGGAATCGTTGTATTGATAGATATGGAGCGGAAGCCCCGCCAGTGTTTCAGATAATATCCTCACGCAGCTGTACACTGCTGTCATTTGCATGGCCGTCTGCTCGTTGACAGGCTTGCCCGCGCTGGTGTTTCCGAAAAAGAAGCTGTAGCGGCTGCCGCCGAGGGCATCTTGAGGCTTGTCACGCGCCTTGAATATTCCTTGAAGTATTCCCATAGACATCACTCTCCTTTACTAAAAAACAAGCAGGCCACGATCATCATAGACCGAAGCGCCACTTTCATTGCCACACCGAATCGCCCGATCAAGCGCCATAATGGTGGCGACTGCGCCGTCGATTTTCTCGGTGGATTTCTCTTTGTCCGCTTTGATGTTGCCTGCCGGATCGGTACGGATGTAGATGTTATCCATCATCCAGCGAAGGACCGGATGACCGCCGTGGGCAAGCCTTTGTTCTAAGGTTAGCTTCATGAGTTCCTTGGTCGGCGGACTCATATCCTTGAAGCCCTGTCCAAACGGAACGACTGTAAAGCCCATACCCTCAAGGTTCTGGACCATCTGCACAGCACCCCAGCGGTCAAAGGCGATTTCGCGGATGTTGTATTTCGTACCCAGCTCCTCAATAAAGCTCTCAATGAAGCCATAGTGGACCACATTGCCTTCGGTGGTTAACAAGTAGCCTTGCTTTTTCCAGACATCATAATTCACATGGTCACGCCGCACACGCAAATCGATGTTGTCCTCCGGTATCCAGAAGAACGGGAGCACGACATACTTGTCATCCTCATCCAGCGGTGGGAATACCAGAACAAAAGCAGTAATGTCGGTGGAGGAGGAAAGGTCAAGACCCCCATAGCAAATCCGCCCACGTAAGGCTTCTGGGTCAACTACAAAAGCGCAGGCATCCCATTTGTCCATCGACATCCAGCGTACAGCCTGTTTGACCCATTGGTTCAAGCGAAGCTGCCTGAAGCTGTTCTCCTCAGCGGGATTCTGGCGGGCAGACTCAAAGGCTGCCTTGACCTTATCTAGGCCGACGGTAATCCCAAGGGATGGATTGGCTTTTTTCCAGACCTTTGGATCTGTCCAGTCGTCCTCTTGTGCTGCACCATATATGACCGGATAGAAGGTCGGGTCGTTTTTTCTGCCGTCGATGATATCCAGTGCCTTCTGATGAACCTCCCAGCAGATGCTGTTCTGGTTGTCTCCTGCGGTTGTGATCAAAAAATAAAGCGGCTGCATTCTCGCATCACCGCTGCCTTTAGTCATAACGTCATAGAGCTTTCGGTTTGGTTGGGTATGAAGCTCATCAAATACCACGCCGTGGGTATTGAAACCGTGCTTGTTGCCGACATCGGCAGACAGCACTTGATAAGTACTCCCGGTTGGTAAATAAACAAGACGTTTCATGGAATCGAGAATTTTGACTCGTTTTGCGAGCGCTGGGCACATCCGCACCATATCAGCCGCAACGTTAAAGACGATTGAGGCCTGATTACGATCGGCAGCGCAGCCATAGACCTCGGCGCGTTCCTCATTGTCACCACAGGTCAGTAGAAGCGCAACAGCAGCGGCGAGCTCTGATTTACCCATCTTCTTTGGAATTTCAACATACGCAGTGTTGAACTGCCGATAGCCGTTGGGCTTGATGGTGCCAAAGATGTCTCGAATAATCTGCTCCTGCCAGTCAATAAGCTCAAAAGGCTTACCGGCCCAAGTGCCCTTGGTGTGGGAGAGCGCTTCAATAAAGGACACGGCGTAATCGGCCAGAGCCTTGTCATAGATTGAATCCGATGCTTTAAATCGGGTGGGTTTATATTTCTTCAATTTTCTGATACGCCGTCACCTCCTTACGCAGGGCATAAAAAATACAGCCCATCATGGCTGCATAACGAGGAACAGAGCCGGTCGGCTCATGTCCCAAGAAGCTGTAGTTTGTTTGTGTTAGCTGTTTTCCTTATGCAGCAGGAGCTCAAGGGCAAGCTGCGTGTCTGGGTCGGAGGGCTCTATGTCCCAGCCCCTGTCGTAGTTGCATACGACTTTTCCATCACGCTTGAGCATCAGCTTGCTGATCCTGCCGCCCTCGATTCCAAACTGGGAACCTTCTTCGTAAACCTTCATCCAGTAATGAAAAATGCTGTTGTGAATCTTAAGGCTTCCTTCTTTCCACATGGTGTGCACTCCCTTCGTTTTTGTATGTGTATATTCGCTCTGAAAGCACACAATAGCAAGTCAATTCAGAGAAATAAATGCACCAGATATCGTGATGAAAGGGATGTGTTTTACGCCTCGCCTGTCAGGATGAAGTGGGTATATTCCTTGCGGTTTTCTTCGAGGTATACGACCAGCTCATAAAAGCCCATGTCGTTCGCGATGCGCTGCACCGATACTACATCAAACATATTCGTCAGACCGGTGTCGCGTATGGCCAAGATCTGCTTTCGCACCTTATCGGTCATCGTCGCACCTCCTGCAAAGGTCCTCGCCATAGACCACGTTCAGTCCGCTGCCGTTGTCCCAGCTAACCATAATGGAGCCGGTGTCATCCACTCCGATTACGGTGCCTTTGGTGCCGATGGGCGGAGCCTGCACATCATCCATGCGAAGAAGCTCCACGCGGCAACCGACCGGAAATTGACGGCGGATGCGCTCGACCACATCTTTATTCGGAAATCTCATCATCAGTTGCCTCCTTTCCATTCAGCAGGGCATTTACCGCTTCTACTACAGCGGGGTCGTCGGTAGCGGCGTCCAGGTCCTCTGCGCTGTAGCCTTTCTTGGCTCCCGTTCGAAATGCGGCGCTACCGGTCAGGTTCCGAAGAAGCGTCCGGCGCGTTTCCTTGAATTCATCGCCAATGAAGCCGAGCCTAAGGAGGAAGCAGCGGAAGGCATACTTCTCATTGTCCGTTTCTTTTTCCTTTGCAGTCACACGCTTATGGCTCTTCGCTGCATCAAGCAGATGCCCAAGGAAATGAGAAGCTGCACTGATGACCTCAGGCTCTGGAATGCGATCGAACCAAGGGAAGCGGATACGCTCCTCGGTGACCTCAATTTCCAAGCTATCAGCACCGAGTGCTTTTTTAATGAGCGTCGCTTTGCTGTCCACCATCCTGCGCAGGTTGTCAATCGTCGCATCGGTGGTGTCTTTCAGCGGAAGTTCGATACAAAGCCCATCTGTGCTTTCCTCGATCTCAGCCTCAAAGCCCATCTCGCAAAGGCGCTCGATAAGCTGCTCAGCCTCGTCGCTTTTAGTCTGGTCGTCGAAGGAAAGGATGCCGTCCTTGCTGATAGTGAATTTGTCCACCTGATAAGCGCAGGATGGAACGCCGAGGTACTTAGCGTCGCTTTCGAGAATTCGCGCAATGGCCTGTACTAGTCGCTTGCGGTCGGGTCCGGTTACGTTGTAGTTGATTTCCATTTTCAAAACCTCCTATCGTTTTGGTATGTACATACATCACTCTAAAGGCACTATATAGCAAGTGATTTTCGAGAAATACATGTGCTAAATCGAGTCGGAGGAATCGACTGTTTATCATCAGCGGTACTATCGTCAAGCATGGCTGTCCTCGCTGGTTGTCACTTCCGCATAGGAGTAGAGCAGACCATCGCGCTGGACAGAAACCTTGTCAGCAGAGCCGATCTGTTCGATGTACCGCTTGACGATAACGTCGCAGAACTTCTCATCAAGCTCGATGGTGAAGCAGGATCGGTCAGACTGCTCGCAGGCGATGAGCGTTGAACCGCTGCCGCCAAAGGGATCGAGCACCAGGGTATTGCTCATGCTGCTGTTCATAATCGGGTACGCCAAGAGCGGGACCGGCTTCATAGTTGGATGATCGCCATTTTTCTTAGGCTTATCGAATTCCCAGATAGTGGTTTCCTTACGACCGGTGTACCACTGATGCTTTCCGGTTTTCTTCCAACCGAAGAGGACAGGCTCGTGCTGCCATTGGTATGGAGAGCGTCCTAGTACCAGCGACTGTTTCTTCCAGATGCAGCACCCGGACAAATAAAAACCGGCATCCACAAAGGCTCTCCTGAAATTCAGCCCTTCGGTGTCGGCGTGGAATACATAGATGCTGGCGTCATCCGCCATGACCGCTTCGGTGTTTGTAAAAGCATCGAGCAGAAAGTGGTAGAAGGCGTCGTTACCCATGTTGTCGTTCTTGATTTTCCCAGCGCTGCCTTCATAGTTGACGTTGTAGGGCGGGTCGGTGATCACGAGATTGGCTTTGACACCTGCCATTAGCAAGTCAAAGGTGTCTTTCTTAGTGCTATCACCACAGACCAGCCGGTGCCGACCAAGGGTCCAGAGGTCACCGAGCTTGGTGATCGGAGGTTCCTTAAGCTCTGCATCAACATCGAAATCATCATCGTGAATGCCGTCTTTGATACTATCCTTAAACAGATCGTCAAGTTCAGCGGGGTCAAAGCCTGTGAGCGATACATCGAAGTCTGCGCCCTGCAAATCGGCGATCAGTAGAGCCAGTTTCTCTTTATCCCATTCGCCGGAAATCTTATTCAGCGCGATGTTGAGAGCCTTTTCCTTCTCGACATCCATTTCGACCACTACACACTCGACTTCGGTGATGCCCATGTCGATGAGCACCTTCAAACGCTGGTGCCCACCTACAATACAGCCGGTCACCTTATTCCAGATGACCGGCTCGACGTATCCGAACTGTTCAATTGAGCGCTTAAGCTTATCATATTCCGGATCACCGGGCTTCAAGTCCTTACGGGGATTGTAGTCCGCAGGCAGAAGCTCAGCGGTATTCTTTTTTTCAATCAGCATATTTCTTTACCGCCTCTCGTAGTTCGTTATAACGGTCCAGCCATTCCCAGCGAGAAAGTGTTCCACTGAAATGGCCATAGGTTGCTGTATCTGCGTATATGGGATCGCGCAAACTCAGCGTTTCGATGATCGCCGCTGGACGCAGGTTAAAAACCTCGAGGACCGCTTTGCGAAGAATTTCATCAGGGACTGTCCCTGTACCAAAGGTATCAATTTCAACCGCAACAGGATCAGCCTTGCCGATAGCATAGGAGATGGCCACCTGACAGCGTTTGGCATAGCCGCAACGGACGATGTTCTTTGCGATGGCCCTTGCCATGTAGGCACCGGAGCGGTCTACCTTCGTCGGGTCTTTTCCGGAGAATGCACCACCGCCATGAGCAGCAAGTCCGCCATAGCTATCTACCATAATCTTTCGACCGGTCAAACCGGTGTCAGCTGCAGGTCCGCCCTCGACAAAACGGCCAGAGGGATTGATGAGGATTTCAGTCGAATCGTCAAATGGGAACTTCTCGAACACCGGCCACAGCACTTGGGAGATGATCTCACTGCGGAGAATCTCTAAATCCTTATCAGCGCGGTGCTGTACAGAAACAATAATCGTTTTGATGCGCTTGGGCTTCTCATCTTCATACTCGACAGTGACCTGGGCTTTGCCATCAGGACCAATGCCTTTGATGACGCCATTTTTCATGGTGCTATCGAGCTTTTGACAAATGCCATGAGCAAATACGAGAGGGAGCGGAAGTTTTTCTAACGTCTCATCAGTGGCATAACCATAAACAGTGCCTTGGTCGCCAGCGCCGAGCATGGAATACCAAGAGGTATCTCCCGCGCGGGATTCCAGAGCCTGATCCACACCACCAGCGATATCCTTGCTTTGCTGGTGGACGAATACAAACACGATGAATTTCCATGGGTTGTAGCCGACCTCCTCAAGAACTCTGCGGACCACCCAGCGGATGTCTACTTTTCTCGAGCAGGTGATTTCGCCCGCTACGATGATTTTACCTTTTGTCGCCATGACCTCGCAGGCCACGCGGGAAGATTTATCTTTGCGCAGACACGCATCAAGAATGCTGTCGGCAATCAGGTCGCAGAGTTTATCTGGGTGACCCTTGCATACACTTTCAGAAGTTATGTATTTTACCATATCATTTTCCTTTCCGGGCGGTTAAGAGCCGCTCCATCACATCATCTTGCGGATTCACACCGCTGTACTCGCCGGTGCAGTTTTCCTTTACGATCTGAAAAATCTCCATCCATAGGCGGTTTGTTTGGTTCATGTAGTTCTGACCCATCGCCACATAGGGGCTCTGAATTGCATTGCCTGTAGTGGGATGCTTTGCCAGAAAGCCGTATTCAGTGACGGCTTCCTCACACTGAATCCATCTGGCCACGCTCATGGCGTAGCGCTCTAAAAGCTGCGGAGCGACAAGCACTGCACAGCCGCGTTCGTTCAGCCAAGTCCAAGCGGATTTGTAAATCTCACTTGCGACGAGCGTCTTGCCGTCCTTTTGTATGGCTTCGAGCATTTTGTTTGGTTCAGGCATTTCAAGTCCTTTGAGATCTGCTGCATCTTGAAATTCCATCACAGTAAGTTTTCTGCCGCCGGGATTGCCCACGGCTATTTTGTCGGCTAAGGGCTTCTTTTTTGCGCCCGCGCCGATACGAGCACCGCCACGGTTGGTACCGTCTTTTGCCAAAAATATCACCTCACTTTGCAGGGCTGGGGCTATTCCCTTGTTTGAAAGCGCGTTTTTCAACACGAAGCCCCACGCCGCTGTCCAGTTTGAAAAGTTTTAGAGATTTGATTACCCCCACCGGTCACCACTCTCAGCAGTAATTCGGGAGTGACAGGATTTACAAAGAGCCATCAGATTACTCTTTTCATTGCCACCGCCTTTGGAGAGAGGAAGGATGTGGTGGACCTCTTCAGCAGGCATCAGCTTGCCTTGCTTCTCGCACTCCTCGCAAAGGGGATGCAACTTGATGTAGCGATCGCGGATGCGCTTCCAGCTTCTGCCGTAGCGTTTGTTGGACTTAGGGTCTCGCTCGTACTGGTTGTAATGTTTGTCCACGACCTTTTGATGCTCGGCGCAGTATTGCTCACGCTCAGCGAGCCGACCGCAGCCGGGGTAGGCGCAGGGACGCTTTGGTTTATATGGCATGGGTTCACCTCACTTTCGGGGCATAAGAAAAGCCCCACAGGATTTCTCCCGAGAGGCTTCGCCTTGATGCTTTTCGCTACCTTAACATTAACATGATTGCACTTGGACTAATAGTGACATACAGTGACATCTTCAGGAATTCTTACTTTGTTAAGCGCTGCATCATGTAATCGGTAAAGATGGCGAAGGTTATACCCAAGCTCCACAGCAATTTCTGGCCAAGACTTATTGCTGATGTATCGCTTCTCCAGAATCGTTCGATATTCGTTGTATTCTACTTCACGGATAACAAGGTTGATCTCACGCTTAAGATCTACCAAGCTTTCAAGATCTCTGTTGATCTCGTCCTGAAGGTCAATGATTTTTAGAACGGTATCCGCCATCGGTGAGGTGCTTTTGCTGGGGTTGCGAGGCATACCGGTTATGGTGGTGGTACATCTCATTGCCAGCTCATTTAAGGATTCGACCATTTCGAGTTTGCTGGCAATCCTCTGATCAAGGCGGTAAGCCTGTGATAAATACTCTTTAGCGGTCATTCCTTCGCACCTCCTCGTTAATTCTTCGAATGAGGTACTCAGCATTCAGACTTGTGAGCTCACCAAACCAACCGGAACGGAAAAACCGCTCTAAGGATGCCACTTCAATTTGGTAGCCTTTGTTATCAGGACGCTTCTTCGAATGAAGAAGCGAGGTTCGATAATCCTTGACTGCTTGCATAACAATGGCGTTTGCTAATTCTTGATAAGGGTCCATAATCTGTACCTCCGGATTTTTAGTTCTCTCGGATTGGCACGGATTGTCGTTGATTGTCTCAGGCTTGCAGATCGGCCTTTACAGCATCAATTAGGGCGGCTTGGGTGCTGTCCTTCTTGGATAACACCTTAAGAATCCGCTCATCGATGGTGTCTTTGGCCACAATGTGCTGCACCACAACCGTTTCAGAATTTTGTCCTTGTCGCCATAGGCGGGCGTTGGTCTGCTGATATAATTCCAGTGACCAGGTCAGCCCGAACCATACGATACAGGAACCTCCGCTTTGCAGGTTTAATCCATGACCGGCAGAGGCGGGGTGGATCAGTGCCACGGGTAGTTCGCCAGCATTCCACTTTCGGATACTAACTGCGCTGTCTAACTTGGAAAATGGGACATGAAGCTTTTGTAGGCGATCCGTGATGCGGGCTAGGTCATGCTTGAACCAGTAGGCCACAAGAATCGGCTTGCCACCGGCGGCTTCGATGATATCTTCCAGTGCATCCAGCTTTCGGTCATGGATGGAGATGGTGTCGCCATCGTCGGTATAAATCGCACCATTAGCCAGCTGGCATAACTTGCCGGTGAGTGCAGCGGCGTTTGCAGCGGTGATGTCTCCGTCAGGGAGCTGTAAGACGAGGTCCTGCTTCAGCTCGTCGTAACGCTGGCGCTCCTCGTCAGAGAGGCGGACGGTATATTCGCTACTTACCAGTTCCGGCATTTTCAAAAGGTCGGTAGACTTCATGGAAATGGTTATGTCGGAGATCTTGTCATAGATGCGCTGTTCTGCTCCGGGTAGAGGCTTGTAGCTGAAGATGACCTGTCCATTTCGCTTGTCTGGCTGGAAGTAGTCCAGTCGGTAGTGGCTGATGAACCGTCCGAGGCGAGCACCCATATCCAGAAGCCTGAACTCAGCCCACAAGTCCATGAGACCATTTGCGGAAGGGGTACCCGTGAGGCCGATGATGCGCTTGACCTTAGGTCGTACCTTCATCAGAGCCCGGAAGCGCTTAGCCTGATAATTCTTGAAGGAGGATAGCTCGTCCACCACAACAGTGTCGAAGTTGAATGGTAGCTTGCTTTCCTCAATGAGCCACTGGACATTTTCTCTGTTTATGATGTAGATATCAGCCGGTTTGATAAGGGCCGCACGGCGCTCTGCTTCGGTGCCGACTGCAACGGAGCAGATGAGGTTCTGAAGATGATCCCACTTATCTGCTTCAGAAGGCCATGTATCCCGTGCCACTCGCAGTGGGGCAATCACCAGAATGCGGTGAGCTTCGAAGCTGTCAAACAACAGGTCGTTCAGAGCCGTCAGTGTGATGCTCGTTTTGCCAAGACCCATATCGAGTAGAACAGCAGAGATGGGATGCTCCTCGATATAGCGGGTGGCGTATTTCTGGTAATCATGTGGTTCGTATTTCATCAAGAAGCCCTCCAATCTGCCGCTCGTCATCAAGGACATAAACCTTGAAGCCAAGCCCACGTAGTAATTTGTGTCTTGCCAGCTGAAGCGGCCGAGGTTTTTGGCCGGGAGCCTTAACCTCCACGAAAGCCATATGACCACCCGGTAGAAGCACGATGCGGTCAGGCATCCCGTCAAATCCAGGACTCGTGAACTTCGGTGCGATGCCTCCGGCCGCTTTGACTGCTATAACCAGTTTTCTTTCGATTGTTTTTTCTCTCATTTTCATTCTCTCCATCAGGATTTTTATGGATGGGTTAACCTCGACGCATGTCATATATAGAACTTTTCTTAGAGTTATTTTTTTAGTCCTATAGAGACTTTTTGTATATGACCTTAATCGAGGTTAACCCATAGTCCATCAACTCAAGAAATCCTCAAAATCTCCGTCATCGATTTTAAGCCTCAGTCCTGCAAAGAACCGCTTGTTTTTGACATTGATACGGCCATAACCAGCAGCCTCCAGCGCAGAATAGAAGTCTGTAGTGCTGCGGATATACTCATTTGTGTCAATGCAGTAATTGCGATACGCCCTATAAAGGGAACTGGAGCTTTCACGAAAGCTTGCATCAAGCTCGCATTTCTCCTCAAGAAAATGGCCAAACCAGTCGTTTTGCGACCGGTACTCCGTTATGGCTTGCTGCACGCACTCAGGCACAGGAATTTTGTAATCCAGCGCAATGACCTTCTTGGCACCCTCGATCACCCATGCGAGAATGCTCTCGCCAGCGTTTTGATAGAGGTACTCGCCATAGTTCTTGATGTCGCTGCTTCCCTCAATCTTGGCGTCGAAGGGTATAACAACCAATCTACGCCAGATACCGTCATCAGAAGCGCTGACCTTCGGCAGGTGGTTTGTATAAAGCACCAGCGTATGGCAGGGCGTGAAGCTGAACGGGTCCTTATATTTCTTTTCGGCGAACACATCGTCAGTGGAGCAGAGTTGCTTGACCGTGGAGTCATTGAGCCGAGCGCCTTCCTGTATCTCAGCAGCGATAAGTAGACGCTTTCCCTTGACCTCGGCCATTTCCGGCTTAATGTTTCGGCGGCATCCAACCGTCAGGGTATCTGCGGAGATATTGCCGCTATACAGACCGAGTACACGGGAGATGGCGTTCCAGAAGGTAGATTTACCGTTGCGTCCACCACCGTAGGCGATGATCAGGGCTTCAACATAGACTTTACCAATGGCGGCTAAGCCGCAGATCATTTGCACATAGTCGATAAGCTCCTGATTGCCGCAGAAGATAAGGTCCAAACTGTTCTGCCAGATCTGTTCACCTTTGGAACTGGGTGAAACTGCGGTCATTTTCGTGATGAAATCTTCAGGTGAATGCTCTCGGGCTCCGGTCATCCCTTTGCGTAGATCGTAGGTAGCAGCGGGTGTACAAAGAAGAAAGCAGTCAGCATCAAGGTCACGCGGCGAGATCTCCAGCATAGGACGGGACTCCTTTAGCGTCGCGGTGATATTCTTTGAATCTCGGCGACGGATGGCGAAGGACTGGTATGCTTTGGCTGAAAGAAATGCTTTGTAAGCCTCGAGCTGCGTGTCGTTCATGAGCGACTCAGCCTTTGCCTTTGAAGCATTTGCAAGGATTTCCTGCGCACCGTTTTCAGTCAGCAGTCTCATCGCTGACTGAAGATCCTTTGTAGCTTCCTCCAGCTGGCGGCGGGTCAGCTCATGAGCCACTGCCTGTGCGCCTGGTTCGCTTTCTTGCCAGTAATGGCTGGTGTAACGGATAAAATGGGTAGCCGGAGAATACCTTAGTTCCCCAGAGAAGTATTTCGCAAGCACCTCTGCCTGTCCTACATCAGAGAAATCTCCTGGCATATAGGACGTCGGGTCGTTGTAAACCTCCGGAGAAACATAGCCGTCCTGCTGCTGCACCTTTGAAAAGAAGCGCTGGGCGCTGTGCCAGATGGTCATGAGCTCAGCTTCCTCAAGCGGAGGTGAACATTTTACAGCTTCCTCTAAGAAACACTGAAAAGCGGCATCGCTGTCGCCATATTTTTTGATGACACGACCGGCAAAACGGGACATGGTGGCGTTGCGACTTCCTTCTGTTATGACTTGAGTGGAACGATAGCCACCTGCTATATCAGCATCGAACTCTTCACCTTCCAGAAACTCGCTCAAGTTCATGCTGCCGGTGTAGATTTCAACTTCCGGAGATGTCGTCCCGAAGAAGAAACGTGCTGCATCCAGTGCCTTGGTATCGAAGTACGGAAAGATGGCGTTGACCAGCTTCTTCATATCGCTGTAGCAAGCCGCGTTTGTAACGTGGTCAATGGGAAATAGTACGTGGAATTTGGGTCGAGCAGGCTTACCGTTTTTCTCGCGCATATTGTAGCGGCTATAATGAACTGCAAAAGTGACGCCGGGGAAGGTCTCCATGACGTCGGCGGGTAGCACCCAATCCTCTGGTTGCTCTGAGTGATCGTTGTCGCAGTCCACCGGTAGGCAATTGCTACCCACGTAGTTTTCACCATTCCGGTAACTGTTCCGGTATTCGGCGCACACATAGTCATGGCCAACAGCTGCGATCAGAGAACTTGCGTCAGTGACCTCGACCTTGTGTGGATAGGAGCAGTTGCCGGGGTTGCCGATGAAGTCGGCGTGATAAAGAGTGAACATCAGTCGTTCACCTCCGTTGCGCCATCCTCCAGCACCTTGGTGATGAATTTGAGTGCCATGATGATTGTTTCAAGCTCGCAGTCACCACCAAGAGTCACCTCTATGCCATCTGTGCCATAAGGTCCGATCAGATGCGCTTCAATGTCGGTTCCTCCCGCATTCTCGATGCGAAAGTAGGTACGACTGCCGTGACCTGAATCTCCTCCCTGATAGCCGTTGGTGCCAGCCTCGACTTCGAGAACATTTGCGCTGTATATGTCACGGCTAAAGGTCGTGATAGTGGTGCCGTCGATATTTCTTTCCTTTTCTGTGATAGCGTACATGATTTAAACCTCCTCGCAGTTTTCAGTAAAGTAGCGTAAGCGGTAGTTCTTCCACTTGGCTCTCTTGATTTCAGCCGACATACCAGCTGAGATGGTGCTGCCGAACACCCAGACCTCTGTACATTTGCTCATGAGGGCGTTGCCGAAGAATAGCCCAAGCTGGCGTTCGGCAGGAATGTCGTCGTTCAAAAACTGAGGAAACAGCAAATGCGGCGCAATGGGAATGAAGCCTTTGTCCACAGCGAATCGGCTGTAGCGCTGTGCAGCCTTTACGTTTCCTTCTACATCTCCAGAAAAGGGAGAGCAGATATAGACAATTGGCCTGAATGCCCGAAGCGCCTTTTCTTCTTTTTCGATAGCGGACAAGGCTTCATAGGCGGTTGGGTCGTAGTAACCCTCGCTGTTTAATTTATTAATGCTCATTTTGACCTCCAATCCGGGCGGGCTTTTTGTCCACCTCTATTACCCAATGGAGGTCAAAAACGGGTTTGAACGAAAAAAGCTCAATCTTTTTTATAAAAATTTGTCTCGTAGCCATCGGCTCGGAGCAGTAGCCCCTTAGCCCAAGACGGCGTCCGGCCCATCTGCTCACAGACGGTTTTCAGAGAAATGCCCGGATCAGCTTCGATGACGATTTCGTCGTGGACGTGCATGACGATGGAGCAGTTCCGGAGTGTTTGCATGGCACTACAGAGGAGGTCACGGGCAGTTGCTTGTACGATGTTTTCCACGAACTTCGGCCCGTAGGAATCCAGCCGTTCCCACTTTTTAGTTGCGCCTACACCTTCGTAGGTGATGCACTGACCACCGAACTTGTTTTCGCCGATTCGCGGCTTCACATAAGCAAGCCGCCTACCGGAAGGAAGCGTAATGAAAAGCATCCCACTCTGGCAGGAGAAAGTGATCCCATGCGTCGAGTTGGTGCGTTTATACCGAACGGCCTCCATAGCGGCCTTGTCCACATCCCACCAGAACTTCACGATGTGCGGATTGGCTTGCCGCCACGCATCTACCAGCTGAGGGAGCTCGTCCTCTTCAAGTCCCATATCAAGAGCGCCCATTGCTTTGAGAGCACCTACAGAACCGCCATATCCGAGGGCGAGTTCAGCAATCTTGCCTTTTTGACGTAGGTGACCGTTGACGCCATGCTTTTCAACCGGCAGCTTGAACATCTGACTTGCAGAAGCGCAGTAGATATCGCCGCCCTTGGCAAACACATCCTGTCGCCACTGTTCCCTGGCCAGCCATGCGATCACACGGGCTTCGATGGCACTGAAGTCTGATACGATAAACTTGGCACCTGATCTTGGGACGAAGGCAGTGCGGATAAGCTGAGACAGCGTGTCCGGCACATCCTCATAGAGCATTTCCACGGCATCAAAATCACCGAAGCGCACAAGGGCACGCGCTTCGGCCAAGTCCTCCAGATGGTTCTGAGGGAGGTTTTGCATTTGAATAAGCCTGCCTGCCCAGCGCCCGGTCCGATTGGCACCAAAAAATTGAAACATCCCACGGGCGCGACCATCGGCACAGACCGCATTCTCCATTGCCTGATACTTCCGAACCGATGACTTGGCAAGCTGCTGGCGGAGGGAGAGAACGTCTGCAAGATCCGGTGGTGCTGTTTTCAATAACTCGACGATAACCTTTTTCCCAAGCGTGTCGGTCTCCATGCCATTGTTGGCAAGCCATTGCTTCATCTGCTGTACGGAGTTCGGATTGTCCAGCTCCGTCAGATGCTTCATCGCGGTTGTGAGCTCCGAACGGGAGCGACCATCCATTGCGATAGCCTCTTGGACCAGTGTCATATCCAGCGCAACACCTCGGTCATTGATCTCCTGGTCGAGGTGGTACTCATCCCAGATGCTATCCGGCACCGGGAACTTGGCGAGCTTTTCTTGAATGGACATTTCCGTTTCAACATCTCGAGCGTTATATTTCTTAAACGCCGACCATTTATCGGGTGCGTGGTACGGGTAATTCCTGGTGCGCTGACCGTTGGCTTTCGTTGGAGCACAAGGCTGACAGAAAAATTTGATGAGGTCTTTACCTTCGGTGAGTTTCTGATTGTCCAGCTTAAGTACCGAGCCGACGCCTTCCAGCGAAAGCGGCAAGCCCACTGTTGCTGCCCATACCATCGAGCATTTCCATGAGGCAGGGTTGATGTATTCGCCGGTAGGGAGCCCAAGAAAGCGAGACAGGCAGACCCGCTCAAAGTTTGCGTTAAATGCCCATTTGGTTACCGTTTCATTTGTGAGAGCGGCGATAACCTCACCAGGCAGTTTCTCACCGCTAACAAGGTCAACGACCTGGACATCACCGCCGTCAATGCTGTAGCTGAAAAGCAGTATCTCGAAATCGGGTGACTCGACATAGCAGTACACACCTGCTTTGGCGAGATTGGTGCTGCTATAGGTTTCAATATCTATTGAGAGTGTTTTCATAGTTGGCCATCCTTTTATAAGGAACGGCGGTAAAGAAGTTCTCTACCGCCGTCCACAGATTTTTACTTGAAGTCCCGCATCCGTTTTTCGTGATACTCTTTATCACGAGCTTCGCGTTCTTCGTCGCGTCTTGCCCTCTTGCGATCGCCTCGAATGCTCTGGATCATTGAGATCAGGAACGTGACACAGAGAGCTGAGTACAATCCCAAAAGGATGTTTAACAAAATCGTTGTCATTGGTTTACCGTCCTTCCTTAAGACAAAAAGTCGTCATCATCGTCTGTTGCGAAATCGGACTCGGCACTAACCTTGCCACCGAGAGGCTCGCCGTCGCGTACCTTCTGCAGGTTGTTCAGACCGCATGCGATGCCCTTGTTGCCGTTGGAATTGAAGGCGTAGAAGCTGATACTAGCTCTGCCATATACGCCGGAGTACACCTCAGAGCGGGTGAGAATCGGATTACGGTCAGCATCCACGACGCCGGGAGCTGTAGCGGAATTGGCGTTGATGAAGTATGCATTGGCGTAGGCCGGATCATCTGGACGCTCGCTGTCGCCATCTCTGAGCGGGGTCTTGATTGCCGCCATCGGGGGCACGGACTTGCCGCTACCTTTGAGCTTTGCTTCTCCCTCATGGTAAGCTGCCTCAATAGCGGCCTTGATCTTAGCGACGGTCTTGGTGTCGGACTTAGGGATAATGAGCGAAACAGAGAACTTCGGAGTACCACCGTTGATGCTCTTGGCTTCCCAGATGTTTGCATAGCTCCAACGGGTGTCGGGTCCAGTGATAACTTTCATTGGGTTGTTGGCTTTGTTGGTGTTGTTATTCATAGTCGTTTTCCTCCATAAAATCATTTTTGGCAGTGTTCATGACCGGACGTTTGTCGCTCTCCAGTACAAGCGTGGGTTTACCTTGTGGCTTTTCAATGTAAGCCGCGAGTAGTTCGTCAAAGCGGGATTTGCCGAGCAGCTTCTGCATGGCGGTGACGCCGAGGACTTTGTGGTCATATGGGTCAAATCCTGCACTGATAACTGCATCAGCGACAGCTGTTTCATTGGTGTACTTACGATTGGACCGGCCTTCGACCAGCTTCCAACCGTTCCATTCCTTACCGCTGATAGCCTGCTGCAGGGCGTATTCCTTGATGTCCGTGGCCCATGCGACAAGGTCATCGACGCGGGTAAGGATTTCTTCGACTTCCTCGTCCGTGAGTAGCGGCGGCAGCTTGAAGTCATAGCGGGCAAGCTCCAGGTTGGCATCGGCTCTGGCGCGGCAGTCATGCTTTGCCTTGCAGAAACCACACCATTCACCGCAGAGGAAGTTGCCGTCGCCGGCGAAAGCAAGGTCTGCAGTGGGCTTGAGTACTTCGTCTGCCCAGCGGTAAAGCTCATCTTTTGAGAGCTCGTAGGTGCTGATATTACTTCTTCTGGGTTGATATATGACCATCCTGACGAGGTCAATGTCGTAGATTCCGTCGAACAGTTCCAGGGCACCGAGGGCATAACACTGCATTTGCGGATTCTTTTCTGCAATTACAAAAATTCCCATTCCGTGTTTGTAGTCGCATATCTGCAAGGTGCCGTCCGCAATAATGATGCAGTCTGCTGTTCCGAAGCCGGACTCCACCCATCGAGAAAAGTCCACACGCTGTTCGATCAAAACGACTGGGTCAGCACATGTCTGCTTGGCTGCTTCTACCTGTTCGAGGATGTAGGCAGTGTAGCCAGAAGCACAGTCGGCCATTTCTTCGTTGAACCATGTGAGGTTCTCAGTCGGGTCCTTTGCCTCCATGCCCAGCGCCTGACGGAGCTTGTACTCGCAAAGTTCGTGGGCGTCAGTGCCTTCGGCAGCGTAATTGCTGCCCTTATCGTCGTAGCTTTCACAGAGTCGAGCCGAGGGTGGGCAGCGGAGCCAACGTTCGGAGCTAGATGCGGATAGGAGTGCGTGTCCTTTAGCTGGCATCGTTAAGTCCCTCCACATCTGCAAGCAGGGCCTTGTAGTTGGCCGGGTCAATACCGGACAGCTTGTCGGCACCGTATTTCTGGAGCAGAGAGCGAATCTGAGCGGTGAAGCCAGAACGGGACTTATCCGCGAGGACTGCTCTGACCGCTTCCAGCGTAATTACCGGTTCGGTGGGTGTAGGTTCTGGCGTTGGTTCATTGGTGCTGAACTGCTCGGCTAGCCAATTTGCGGCTTCGTTAATAGCTGCAGCTGCGCTGCGTAGTTCTTCGATGGTCATGGCCATGTCGCTCATTTTGCTCATGTGCTTTTCCTCCTTCCTTGGATTGGCTCTGTCCGGCGAGCAAGGTCAATTTTCTTGCCAGCCGCATGGATACAACGCTAATCGCAGTGAGAACATCTACGAGTTCATCATCTGCAGCGCAGCTCCGTGGTCTTGTCTGTGCCTTTTGCATTTCTTTCACCTCCTTGGAAGGAGCGCTTGTCGTTTTGCTCTTTCCACTACCCAATGGAGGTGAGAATGGTGTTTGAACGAAAATCAGGAAAAAAGATTTTCTCCGGCCACCAATTTGGCAGCCGGAGAAAGATGGATAAGGGATTAGATGTAGTCGCGTAGAAGCTCCCGCAAAGCGTCAAACGCCTTTTTCTTCTTGTAGTTGATGGTGGATTGCCTGGAAATGCCCATGATGGCAGCAATTTCTCGTTCAGACTTTTCCTGAAGCAGAAGCTCGCAGATGCGGCGACCGTCGGGATCAAGCTCGTCCAATTTGCAAATAAGGGTGTCAAGCAGTTCGCGATCCTCTAAAATGGAGTGAGCGCTGGGAGCATCGTCCGCCAAGTCATCGAGCCAGCTCTTTTCGTTTCCGTCATCGTCGGTCACGGTGTAATCAAGGGAAAGCTCATCGCCAGCCTTGTGAAAACGGCAGGTCCAGCAATCCATATCACAAAGGTAGCGCTTGTTTGCTGGGCAGACGCAGCGGCCGTGCTCCTGTTGCCTGCGGCGATAGGCATTGATATCGCGGTAATAGTTGTCGTAGTCGGTCTTGCTGACTGGCACCCACTGGTGCAGATCCCTGAGGTAGATTTTGCGTTCGTTGGATTGGTTCTGGTTTGCATTGTTTGACATAAAAATTCCTCC
Source organism: Clostridia bacterium (assembly GCA_016887505.1). NCBI lineage: Bacteria > Bacillati > Bacillota > Clostridia > Clostridia bacterium. The sequence continues at coordinate 189,448 of CP069393.1, forward strand.
GTTTGTCGTTGTCTCGAAACGGAGGAATTGAGCTGCTCAGCTGAAAAAGGCAATAAAAGCCCGACCGCAGTCCAACACAGATTTCTCCGTTTCGGATTGCAGCTTCCTGTTCAGTAGTCAGCTGTTTGATATTTGGTTGTTCGCCTCGCTGCGCTGAACCATCCATGATCAGTGGATGCACATCGAGGTGATTTCAAATGACAAGAGCGTTTTTTGTGACTTGAAAAGTGAGTTTATGACTTTTTATAAACAACATAGTCGGTAAGAGTAGATTTTCACCTTAAGATGATATATAATTAGAAAGTCAATACCCTCGTCGGGAACACAGATGAGTAACGCCCTGTCATCTATAAATAGATTAACAGGGCGCAAAGGGACTAAAAATTAGCCTTACATGGGACTAAAGGGACTGATCAAGGGACTTTCACGGAGGTGATTAAAATCAACTTCTCTCAGTATTGCAAAAGAATATATCCATATTGTCATCAGATATCTAGCCAAGGTTTGTTTGTGAGCAAGTTGTTTGTAGCTGGTGGGAGTTCGTATTTTTCTACCTCGGTTAATACTGACAAGGAATATCAAAAGAAACTGTATAATGGCTCGAAACCGCTGACACAGAATCTTAAGGATTCATTCCCTGCAAATATTCAGCTGGACGCATTGGTAGGTCTGTTTGAAAAGCACTTAAAAGATGATAAGGTTCGCCAGGCGATGACAGCATCTGCAATACCAGTTTCGCTCGAACCACAGAAAGGTACTTTTTCTCGAGCTCTTGCTCTTCAATTTAATTACCTTGTAAAGAATGAAGATAGTGACGCCGACGATATCGTGGCTATGGAATACCAAAGGCTTCTCACTGAGCCTGCCGATGAAAAGCCTCAGTCTTTAGTTCCATTGTATCCTGGTGATGGCGCATATGTTCTTGATTTTCTACCGGCGCGGATTTATTTAAAAAAGTGTTATGAGCAGTTTGATCACACATGGCTAATTCAAAACACTGGAAATCAGACATGGCGCAGTCGAAAACTTGTTTTTGTTAACCAGGCCTCTGTAAGGCCAAGAACCGCTAAAAGCTGTATCGATATACCAGATGTACCTCCTGGTAAAGAAATAAAAATAACCACAAGCATTGACACTCGTGGTTTTGAAGGACGTTATGAATGTTTGTGGGAGATGCAGGATAACGAAGGCAACAACTGCTTTCCTAATAACAAAAAGCTATTTAACGTTACAATAGATTCTAAGTTCGAAATAGAATAGTCACTCATTTGGAGGTTAATAACGTGAGCGATAAAAGCATTGAAAAATGGTCTACTTTAAAAGAAGTACAAGAGTATCTCGGTGTAGGCCGTGAGACCATTCTGCAGTGGATCGCCAAGAGAAATATGCCAGCATATAAAGTCGGGCGACTATGGAAATTCAAGCTGTCCGAAGTTGATGACTGGATTCGCTCCGGTGGTGCTGCAGATAATTCCGACTTAACGGACACTGATTGATTCCGATTAACAATATTTATAATAAGAAGAAAATAAAATGGGTCGGTTTCTAAATACGCATTAGAAGGCCTAGAGATGAGGAGAAAAGAATGGCAAAAGCAAAAAAAGAAGTAAAAGATCAGCCTGTCGAGCAAGCGCTTTGGGCTGCTGCGGACAAGCTACGTAAAAATATGGATGCCGCGGAATACAAGCATATAGTTCTTGGTCTAATATTCCTTAAATACATTTCGGATAACTTTTATGAGCTATACCACAAACTGGAGGCGGGTGAAGGCGATTATGCTGGAGCTGATCCGGATGACCCTTATGAGTACCGTGCTGAGAATGTTTTCTATGTACCACCTCAGGCTCGGTGGGACTACCTGCGTGGAAGGGCAAAACTCGCCACCATCGGTAAAGACATAGACGATGCAATGGACTCAATCGAGAAAGACAATCCATCTTTACAGGGTGTCCTCCCGAAGGAGTACGCGAAAGAAAAGCTAGATAAACAGTCACTCGGTGGACTTATCGACATAATTAGCACAATTGCCCTTGGAGATTCTCTGTCTCGCTCTAATGATGTACTTGGAACAGTATATGAGTATTTTCTTGGTCAATTTGCACTTGCGGAAGGCAAAAAAGGCGGGCAATTTTATACGCCACGCTGCCTTGTTCAACTACTCGTAGAAATGCTTGAGCCGTACGAGGGTCGCGTACTTGATCCATGTTGCGGATCTGGCGGTATGTTTGTGCAAAGTGAGAAATTTATTGAAGCCCATGCTGACCACTACAACGGTAAAGCAAAGGAAATTGTCAAGCTGTTTGAAAGCGTTGTTTCAGTTTATGGTCAAGAAAGCAATCAGACTACTTGGCGACTATGTAAAATGAACCTCGCGATGCGTGGAATCGATAGTTCCAATGTGAAATGGAATAACGAGGGATCTTTCTTGAATGATGTACATCAAGATTTGCGTTCAGATTTTATAATTACCAATCCACCATTCAACGATAGTGACTGGAGTGGAGAATTATTGAGTGGTGACTACCGCTGGAAATACGGCACACCGCCAGCATCAAATGCAAATTATGCTTGGATTCAGCACTTTATTTCTCACCTTTCACCAAAAGGTAAGGCGGGGTTTCTTTTAGCGACCAAGGCTCTGGCATCCGAATCTGCTGCTGAGAAAACTATCCGTTCAGGAATCGTCAGAGAAGATTTAGTTGAGTGTATCGTCCTGTTGCCAGGCAAGTTATTCTATACAACCCCAGCTCCTGTTTCTCTATGGGTATTATCAAGAGGCAAATCGAAAACTCGCCGCAAGGATGAAACTCTTTTCATCGACGCGTCAAAAATGTTTATAGATCTCGATCGAACGCATAGGACACTTGATGCAAAAATAATTAGTGGCATTTGCGAAACGTACCATTCATGGCTCTATCAAGAGAACGAGTATGAAGATATACCAGGTTACTGCCGTTCAGTTCATCAGAGTGAAATTTGTGACAGTGATTATTCACTATATCCAGGTCAATACATCGGTATTGGTGTTGAAGAAACCGATATCAAGCCAAAAGAACAGTCTCTCGCAATTACAAAAGGAGCGGCTGCTGAAATCAGTGGCAAGATGGAGACGATTAATCAAAACATTAACCACTTGATGAATGAGATACAAGTAGAACTAAACAAACCAACAACGGCTCTTATAAAATACAAACTTTCCGATGTCCTGGAAGAGTCAACAGCAACACTTGGTAATTCTGAAGAGCCAGAAATACTATCAATAACTGAAAATGCAGGGTTAGTCCTGCAGAGGGAGCGTTTCTCAAAGCGTGTTGCAACTGAAGACACAAGCTCGTATAAGATCGTAAAGAAAACTGACATTGTTTATAATCCTTATCTTCTTTGGGCAGGCGCAATAGATCAATGCTGGGTTGTAGATCTAGGTATAACCTCTCCAGCTTATGTCGTCTTGTCAGTTAAACAAAAATTTGAACCGTTCCTTATAGGTCATGTTATCAAAAGTGACCTTATGAAGAAATGGTACTGGAATATTTCCATTGGAACACATGAACGTAGACGAACGGCTCCAGTGGATAGATTTCTTAATCTTGATATTGAATTGCCAGATGAAGCTACTCAAAAACGTCTTTCTGCTTTATATGAGGAGTTACTTTCCCAAAAAACATTACTCCAAGATACCATAAAGTCTATTGATGTTTTGTCGAGTGGATTAGGTGAATTCTATACTGGCTTATAGGGGGTATTGAAATGGCTAAACTGTGTGAATCCGCAGTAGAGGAAATGGCTATCGAGGAATTGCGAAACCTCGGTTATACCTATTTGTCTGGTGTTGACCTCGCACCTGACGTTCTGAATTCCGAGCGAAATAGCTATGGAGATGTTCTACTAATGGGGCGATTACAAGCAGCTATGTCCAAGCTGAACCCGAGTATACCTGCCGATGTAATTCATGGAGCTGCTCGAAAACTGTCAAGGATAGCCACTTCAAATATGCTCACCGATAATGAGGAATTCCACCTTATGCTCTTAAATGGTGTCTCCGTTGAATATCGTAAGAATGGTGACATCAAAGGTGATTTTGTACATGTACTAGACTTCGAGAATCCGCTGAACAATGAGTTCCTTGTAATCAATCAATATACCATTGTCCAAAATAATAACAACAAACGCCCTGATATACTACTGTTCATAAACGGTATCCCGCTAGTTATATTTGAGCTAAAGAATCCTGCTGACGAGAATGCAACTTGTCACAAAGCATATGATCAGTTACAGGCGTATAAGCAAGCGATTCCAGGGCTTTTCACCTACAATGAAATCTGCATTATTTCCGATGGATTGGAGGCAAAGGCGGGGTCACTGACCGCGTCTTATTCTCGTTTTAGTGCATGGAAAACGAAAGACGGCATAAAAGAAGCTACCAAATTTGAAGATGAACTTACCACGCTGATTCATGGACTTTGCGCACCCGCGACGTTGATTGACTACATACAAAGTTTTGTGACCTACGAAAAGACACAGATCGAAGACAAAAATACGCACATTGTCAAGGTGGAAACTGTAAAAAAAATTGCGGCTTACCACCAATATTACGCGGTGAATAAGGCAGTGGAGCAGACAATCCGGGCTAGTGGATACTCCACCACTTCCAGCTTGGTGATTCATGAAGACCCAGAAAGTTTCGGTCTGCCCTCCGCTAAAAACCAACCAAAAGGTGACCATAAAGCTGGCGTGGTTTGGCATACACAAGGAGCTGGAAAGTCACTTTCGATGGTATTCTATACAGGTAAAATCGTTCGCGCTTTGCATAACCCAACAATTTTGGTTATCAATGATCGTAATGATCTGGATGATCAGCTGTTTGATACTTTCGCAGGCAACAGTGAACTTTTGCGCCAACCGCCGAAACAGGCGGATTCCTGCGAGGATTTAAAAACCCTGTTGAAGGTCGCGTCTGGAGGTATCGTTTTTACGACCATACAGAAGTTTATTCCCGATAATAATGCATCGGTATATGAACTGCTGTCTGCTCGCGAAAACATCGTAGTAATCGCTGACGAAGCACATCGTACCCAGTATGGTTTCAATGCTAAACTCCGCGACATCAAGGAAAACGGCGAAGTGGTAGGACAACGGATTGCTTACGGTTTCGCGAAATATATACGTGATGCGCTTCCAAATGCCACTTTTATTGGATTCACAGGAACACCTGTTGAGAAACAGGATGCAAACACACCAGCTGTCTTCGGCAATTATATTGACATCTACGATATCGCTCAGGCAGTAGCGGACAATGTAACCGTTCGTATCTTCTATGAAAGCCGACTTGCAAAGGTGAACCTTACTGAAGAAGGCAAACGACTTGTGGAGCAGTTCGACGCGGAACTGGACGAAGTTGGCGAAGCTGATGAAGCCACTGCGGCCAAAATCAAGTGGGCGAAGTTAGAAGCCATCGTCGGTAATGAAGATAGAATCCGAATCCTTGCTAATGACATAGTGACTCATTTCGAGGAGAGACAGGAAGTATTCGAAGGAAAAGCCTTGGTTGTCGCGATGAGTCGCCGTATTGCAGTTACTTTGTACGATGCAATAATCAAATTACGTCCCGAATGGCATAGTGACGATTTAGATAAAGGCGTTATCAAAGTTGTAATGACTTCGAGCAGTTCAGACGGTGCTGCTATTCAGAAGCATCATACTACCAAGGCACAGCGTAAAGCTCTCGCTCTTCGTTTAAAGGATGAGAACGACCCTTTGAAAATTGTCATCGTTCGTGACATGTGGCTTACGGGTTTTGATGTTCCATGCCTAAATACGATGTATATAGATAAGCCAATGAAAGACCACAGCCTCATGCAAGCAATCGCTCGTGTCAACCGCGTGTTCAAGGATAAACCTGGTGGTCTGATTGTAGACTACATTGGTATCGCGACAAATTTGAAAAAGGCACTCGGCTTTTATGCAGAAAGCGGTGGCAAAGGTGTGCCAGCTGAAACTCATCAAAGAGCTGTGGAGATTATGCTCGAGAAATTGGAAGTTGTGCGCGGGATACTTCATGGTTTTGATTATTCAACGTTTTTCTCCAGTGCAGTCAGGGATAAGCTATCTCTAATACTGAAAGCGGAGGACTTCATCCTAGGTGTGGACGAGGGTAAAAACCGCTATGTACGTGAAGTTTCACTGTTAGGACAAGCATATGCTCTCGCTAAGCCTGACCCCGCCACCTTTGAAAATGCTGAGGAGATAGCGTTTTTCCAAGCGCTCAAGGCTCGGCTTACGAAATTTGAGACAAGTGATAATGGCAAAGATGAGAGTTACGATTCCGTCATACGGAACATTGTAAACTCTGCTATTGCCTCTGACCAAGTAGTTGATATCTTCAGCGCAGCGGGCCTTGAGAAGCCTGAACTCTCTATTCTTTCGGAAGAATTTTTGAAAGAGATTGAGGGAATGAAATATAAGAATGTTGCTATTGAACTACTGAAAAAACTATTATCCGACGAAATTAAAATTCGGTCCAAGCATAACCTCGCCAAATCAAAAACATTAATGGAAATGCTCGATGGAGCATTAAAAAGGTATCAGAATAATCTTTTGACCACTGCAGAAATAATCGAAGAACTCATTCGCATAGCTCGTGAAATTAATGCTTCTGATAAGCGAGGTCAGGATTTGGGGCTTTCAGAGGATGAACTTGCTTTCTTCGACGCACTTGAAACCAACAACAGCGCGGTCAAAGTTCTAGGTGACGACCAACTAAGGGAAATTGCAAGGGAAATAGCTGATAAAGTCAGAAAGAATGCTACGATCGACTTCGCAATTAAGGAAACAGCCCGTGCTCGCATTATGGTCATTGTTCGAAGGATTCTTAACAAACATGGATATCCGCCGGATAAACAGCCCGCTGCAATAGAACTTGTAATGAAGCAAGCAGAGAATCTGGCTGAAGTTTGGACAGCTCAATAAAAACAAAGGAGTAGAACGATGTCATTATTTATCTCGTACAATAGAGAACAAAAAGACTTTGCGGATAAGATAGAGTCCTCCGTCCGAACAGTTTGCACTGTCCTGCGTGATACAAATGACATTGCTCCGTGGGCTAGTATTGAGGAATTCATGAATCGGATTCGCCAAGCGAAGTATGCCGTACTTCTAATATCAGACGAATATTTAAAGTCAATCAACTGTATGTATGAAGCCTGCCAGTTATACAAGGATGTTAACTGGAAATCTCGCACTATGTATGTTGTGCTTGGGAATGCTGACCTAAATATCTACACTGTAGCGAACCACGAAAGATATATCCGATTTTGGAAGGATAAAAAAACAATTCTTGAAGAACAGATTAAGAACTTGCCGGCAGAAAGCATAGACAGCATTACGGCAGAAATTAAACGAGTAAGCGAAATTCTCCTTATGCTCGGTGATTTACTGAAAATTATACGTGACACAAACAATATGCAACCAGAAAACACGATAGACGAAATCATTAGCTTTATTACAACTAAATCCGTTCCAAAGGAAGCGAATTTAGGGGAACATTCTCGCGCTACATCGAGTGTGCTGGATAAGACTCTGGTTGATGCCGGGTTTGACGGTGTCTTCTCTGAGGTGCTTCATAGCGAAAAACTGGGGTTGATAAATCCCTACCAGTTGCGCTTGTTTCAACTGAGCGTGGTTGACAATGCGTTCTCTTTCGATGCCCTAAAAAAGTTTCTATTAAAAAACATAGGACAGTACATCTATTCTCGTGAACGTATAAAAAAGTACATCGACGACGAGGAGATAATGCTGATTGGGCTTAAAGCTGTTGAGCTTATGAAAGAACGTAGCAATGGAGATTGCAGTTGGCTGGGTGATGAACTTGGTGATTTAATGTTGTATGTCTTTTTAGAAGGGATACTTAAAGCTCCAAAAGTGTTCAGTAAATTTGATGCTCCCTCTGACGGAGTGTTGACGACCGGCACAAGCGGCGTTCATTTACTAAAACCCGACGCAGAAGTGCCCTCTTTTCAGATGGTGTTTGGCAAGTCAAGCATTGTGGGCGATCCGAAAGACTCGATCGACAACGCCTTTGTCACGCTTGAAGCGATTAAAAATGACAGATCTCGAGAAATGCGACTTGTTGAATCCACAGCATTTGATAAAGAATTTACACCGGAAGTGGCAGAATATCTTAAAAATATTATTCTGCCAAGCAAGGAGAAACGCGTCAGCCATGATACGGCTTTCGGTGTGTTCCTCGGATACTCGCTTGGCTTAGATGCTGATAAATATACATCAGCTGAGTTTGCTATAAATCTTGAAAGTAAAATGAAACTCGATATCAAAAGCCACGTTTCTTATATAGTTGACAAAATCAAAGCGGCAAAAATGGAGCGCTATTCGTTTTACTTCTACTTTCTGCCACTCAACGATGCAGACGGAGAAAAGCAAAGCATCATGCAGTCGATTTTAAGAGGAGGGGTGTAGAATGGCCGATAACCCTGGCATCAGTTTAGGTGATGTCATTTTTGCAGGAATTGACAACAACCCCTACCTCAACGAGTTGTACGACAATATTTTACATAATTATGCTCTCTCATTGTTCGGAATTACAAATAAAGAGCCTAAACCGGTCGATGTTGCCGATGCGCTCCAATTTGCCGATGTGTTATCCAAGTCCACTGATGAAGATAATTTGGACAGGCATAAGATTTGGGCACAGGAAATTGTTGCTTTATTGAAAGCCATGTATCCTGATAATCCCGTAGTTTTAGACTATTTTGGAACAGTGCTTTTAAGTACAGAAAATTATCTTGGACTTGCAAAAAACGTCCCGGGCTTTTGTGGTCGTACTCTGCTTGACAGGTTTTATACGGAATTTAGCATGGAGTTTTTAAGCATACCTGCTGAACAGGATAAACAATTCTTTCGTTCGCAAAAGGAAGTCTACGATCGTCTAACTGAACCTTACTTCAGTTATTCAGGCCCCACCTCGATGGGTAAATCCTATATAATGCGCATGTTCATCAAAAAACAGGTTATGGATGGCACAAAAATGAACTTCGCTGTTATTGTCCCAACTAAGGCTTTAATTAACGAAGTTTATAGCAAAATCATCGAAGATCTGAAAATAGATGATATAACAGGATATCTTTCCGAACGGAATTATACGATTATTACCTCAGCAGGAGCGTTGCAGCTAAACAAGGAGCATCAAAACTTCATCTTTGTTTTAACCCCTGAGCGGTTGCTATATTTACTGATAAGCCACCCTAATATAAAGATTGATTATCTGTTCATTGATGAGGCACATAAAATCTCAGCGAAAGACAGCCGGAGTGCTTTTTATTATAAAGTTGTGGATATGCTCGATAAGAAGCAAAAACCACATATTATATTTGCTTCACCGAACATTCCCAACCCAGAAGTATATTTGGGATTGATTCCAAATGCCGAATTGAAAGCAGATCAGAAATTATCTACCTCCTTCTCTCCAGTGAGCCAAATAAAAACACTAATTGATATGATCGGTGGAGAGGTACAGACATTTAACTCTTACACTGAGCGACTCGAAGATGTGTTTGATTTCAAAAAAGGATTCGTCCTCGGGCAAATAATCAATCTCATAAATAGCAAAGGTAACGGCGGTAAGGCTCAGAGCATCGTATATTTTAATTCGAAGGAAAAAGCAGTAGAGTATGCCCTGGATTTTGCAAAGACGCAGCCAGAACAAGATGACCCTGCTCTTATCACATTGGCAAACGAGATCAAGAACGTGATCCATGGGGAATACTATCTCGCTAAAATTATAACAAAAGGCGTGGCTTACCATATTGGTTACCTACCTGCTGCCATCCGCTTGCGGATTGAAGAGTTATACCGCGAGCGTAAAATTCGGACACTCTTTTGCACTAGCACATTGCTTGAGGGTGTAAATCTTCCTGCTGATAATCTTTTCATCACGACTTATGGAAAAGGACGCGGAAGGTCAAAGATGAAAGCCGTAGACTTCAAAAACCTCATAGGGCGTGTTGGGCGAATTGAATATAATTTATACGGTAATGTATTTCTCGTAAGGCTTGAAGGCAATACGAAAACCGAAGATTTTGTGAAATTGTTAAAAGAAAAAGTTCCAGAACAAGAACTTTCGCTCGTATCAGAGCTGGATGAAAGCCAGAAAAAACAGGTGGTTGACTGTCTACTTGAAGGTGATATTACTCTCGAAAATCTAAAAACGAAGACGAAGGAGTCATATAAGATTATCCGAAAATTTGCTGTTATTCTGCTAAGGGATATAACCAATAACAATCACAGTGTTGTCCACCAAGCATTTGAGGCTTACTTGGAAGGTGATGTTAAAGTTCGAATTAGAGAAGTGTTTAGGAAAACTGGCAGTGAACCGGACGATGACATAAATGTATCTGTTGACCAAACGAAAAGTCTATATTGGGCAATAAAGAATGATGAACTTTGCTATCCTGCTTTAAATTCCGATCGAACAGTTGATTACGATGATTTAATGAATTTCCTGACAAGGTTAAGTCAGGTATTCAATTGGAATAAATATGAAAGCGATACCATCGGAAATGATAAACGCTTGAAATGGTATGGGGTAATTTTGCGTCGGTGGATTAATGGTCATGGTTTGAGTTTTATTATGAGTGAATCCATCGATTATTACAGACGGCATCCAGAGAAGAAGGTTTCGATCAACAACCGTCCGGAAATATATAATGGATCTGCGAAACATAAGAACAGCGTTATCGGTGAGACTTTGGAAGCTATTGAGCATGTTGTTTTATTTAGTCTGGCGAATTATTTCTTGAAGTTCACTGAAGCGTACAAGCGTTATCACAACATTCAGGGAGATATGAAAAACGACTGGTATGAATACGTAGAGTATGGAACGACCAGACCATTAACGATTTTCCTTCAGCGAAACGGTTTCTCCCGTGAAACAGCGATGTATATTCGTGAACACGTGGACGAATATGTAGTAGATTTGGATATTGAAAATCCGAAACTTCGACGAAGTATAAGAAACTGCAAGAGTGCAAGTGTCAGGAAGGAAGTTGAGAGTATGCTCTACAACATTCCCGATCTGTTTGTGGATTGATATTGTCAAGAGAAATACTAAACAGGAGGCGCAATATGGCCACAAGAGGGAAAAGTATAAATCTTTATTTAATGGACGGTGAGCCAGTCGGACGCATTAAATGCACACTTGCCAACTGGACTGGTGTGGCCTATAAGATCCCACGCACTGCTTTAGATCTTTGTAAAGAGCGAGATGATTTGAAGCAAAGCGGCATCTACTTTCTTTTTGGCACATCCGACCAAACAGGTAATAATATCGTCTATGTCGGTCAAGCAGGCGCACGCAAAAATGGCGAGGGTCTGCTATACCGCTTGCAGGAACATAAACGCAACCCAAATAAGGATTACTGGACGGAAGCCGTTCTCTTTACAACCTCCAATAACTCCTTCGGACCAACGGAGATAAGCTATCTTGAAAATCGTTTCTGTGGACTTGCGCTTGCGGCGAAGCGATATGATGTCAGGAACGGAAACGACCCGACACAAGGTAACATCACAGAGGAAAAAGAAAGCGAGCTTGAAGAATTTGTCGAATACGCCCGCATTGTTATGGGGACGCTTGGACATAAAGTCTTCGAGCCGCTTGCGGCGCATTCTGCCACTGCATCAGATGATGCTGACGCACACATCGTTATTGCCGACGAGCCGCTGCTCCAGTTTGACAGACCCGCAGGAAAAGCCATGGGTCATCGCACGAGTGAAGGGTTTGTTGTCCTTAAGGGCAGTGTTCTATCTATCAAGTTACAACGCAGTTGCCCGGAGAACGCTCGAAAGTTCCGCATGAAATATTCAGATAAGATTGATGCAAACGGCATCTTGATCGAGGATGCTCTTTTAACCAGTCCTTCGGCGGCGGCGGCTTTCGTTGGTGGTTCCAGCCTCAGCGGAAACATCACATGGAAAACCGCTGATGGCAGAACGCTTAAGGATATCGAGAGCAAGGAGTGAGGTGTTTTATGTCAGTCTTTGTGGAACATAGAGATAAATTTATACTTGAACCAAAAAGTGGTATCGGCTTAAGAAAATGTCAATTAGGTGCAATTTGGGCGTTAAAAAGTGCTTTCATAGCTAACTCGCCTGAGGTTGCAGCTTTAATTAGTATGCCAACAGGATCAGGGAAAAGTGCAATAATGATGGCGGCATGTTTCGAACTGGGTCTTTCCAAGATACTAATTATTGAACCTTCCAAAGTTTTGAGGAATCAAATATGTGAGCAATTCCGAAGTTTAGACATATTAAAACGAATTGGATGCTTACCTAGTGACTTCCCGGAAGCCAAGGTGTTTGAAGTTACGCACATCCAATCAGCAGATGATTGGTCTGATATAACTGAGAAAAACGATATAATTGTAGCACATCCAAATAGCATATCACCATACTATAAAAGGATATCACCACTCCCGGCAGACTTAATTGATGCGATTTTTATGGATGAGGCTCATCACGAGGCTGCTCCGACATGGAAAGCTATAAATACCTATTATAGAAGTGTTAAAAGGATATTTTTGACTGCAACACCATTTCGACGTGACCGAAAAGCCATGGAAGCAAAGTTGATATATCATTATTCACTTAAGCAAGCTTTTGATGATAATATATTAAGGCCAATTGATTTTCTAGGTGTTCGAGCTGGATCGAGCGATTATGATAGTGATTCAATACTCATCGAAGCAGCTAAAAAAGCCTTCAAAGACGAGAAGTCTCGAAATCCTGTTTCCATAATGATTAGAACTGATAGAATTAGTCATACACAACAATTGTTAGAGAGGTATAATTCATCTGGGTTCAAAGTGGATGTAGTTCATTCGGATCGAGAAGATAAGGAAAATTTGCGTGTAGTTAATGAGGTCAAAGAAGGCAAACTTGACGGTCTAATAAGTGTCGGTATGGCTAGTGAAGGTTTAGATATACCCATGTTAAAAATTGCAGTTTTACATACTACACCAAAATCCATCCCTTATACAATCCAATTTCTTGGAAGGATATCGAGGCAACCCACTGAACAATCAGGCAACGCAATTTTAATTGCGAACACCGATGAAGTGCGTGGTGAAGTTTATCGTCTATATAATTCGGATGAAACATGGGCTAAGCTTGTCCCTCAACTAATTGATGAGAGTATGAGGAAGGCTCGTTATTATAGATCAGTATTAATTGATGATCCTGATTTTGTTTTGCCTGATTTGAATATTTATTTTAGTGCAATAATTTATGATGTTGAAGATAACTTTACTTTTAATACTGAATTCAATGTGAAGAGCACATCTCCTTATAGAATCTCATATATTTCGCAGCAAGATATTAACAACCCACTTGTAGTTATAACTGAAATGGATAAGCCAATTGAGTGGGCGAATAGAGAAATCTATATTGGAAATTATTTGGATATCCATATTTTTTATCATGTTCCTGATAAAAACCTTCTTTTCGAATTGACTTCGAGCGAAGAAGCTTTGGATGCATTCTCTGAGAATTTATATATAGGTGATATTAAGATTATTTCTCATTCAAAACTATATAAAGCTCTATCAAAGTTTGATACCCAAAATTATCTAATGGTTGGTATGAAAAATGCGATTATGCCGGGATCATCCCACCCTTCATATAAGACCTTTATTGGAAATAGTGTTCAAGATACCATTAGAAATTCTGAGGGGAGAGTTTTTGGGGTTGGACATGCACTTATGAAAATGGGGGAAAAGAAGACATGGGGAATTGCAACAAAGAAAGGTAGAGTCTGGGCCATGAAAAGAGGCACACTTGACGAATATCAGTCATGGTGTGATGATATAGCTGATTTGCTTACCTCCTGTGCTGATCGGACAACATTACCGGGTCTATCTTTTCTAGCTAGTACAACTCCAATAAATATGCTTGATGAGATTCCATTAGCAGTAATTCCTGACGATTCTTTTTTTAGAGCTAATCTCCTTTCAATAAGTATAAAAGGAGATAAAATATATACAAATGTTGTGCCCAATATTGAACCCCTCTCTTTTGATAAAACCACGGGTAACTTGATAAGTATTTTGTCTATAGAGTCATTCTCTTGTAAGATAATTATGAATTTCAAAAATTCTCCGTTATGGGCAGTTGTCTCAGATGAAGATATAAAAGTTACATTAGTTAAAAACCAAATCAATGTCACCACTGCAAGTCTGGAGAAGATTATAAACGATTTTCCACCCACTCTCATAATGCCAAAGGGTTATATTGTTGAGGGGAGAACCAAAATAACACCCAATAGCTCCGTAGAAAACTTACCAAACGGATTGTGGGTTAAAAAGGATTGGAGTAACTGTAACATAAAGGCTGAGGCATATAAGCCAAAACCAAAGCCTAAAGAATTACCAGTGATAAATCAAACTATAGAATATATCAAAGTCGAATTTGATAGACAATCAGACGTTCTAGTTCTTGATGATGGTGCACATGAAATAGCCGATGTGATCTGGATTCAAGGATCAAAACATATTATCCATTACATACATTGTAAGCCATCAAGTACCTCTAAGCCTGGCTGCCGTAAAGGAGATTGTGATATTGTTTTTACTCAAGCAATGAGAAGTGTTCACTGGGTGCACTCAGAGTTAATGTTTGAAAGACTGAGCGAGAGACTTGGTGGAAAGTCAAAAATTATTCTTGGGAACCAGCAGTTACTAGATGATATCGCGAAAAACTTTAGGGTAAACGAATGGCATTACAAAATTGTAGTCGCTCAACCCGGTTTTGATATAGTGAAAGTGTCAAATCGAATTAGGAAAAATAATAATATATATGAGTTGGCAATACCCACTTATGAGAGGATTATTGCAGGACTCGCTGACTTTGAAATATGGGGCAGCTAAATAACAATCGACTAGTTATCAAGAACGCAAGGTTAAAAATCGGCTCAAAACATAAGTGCCGTCCTCTTAAATCATTATTTACCTATTCGCGCGAAGTGATAAATAGAGAAATACATACCCGGTATCAATCTGTAGTTATGGTTCCAACCGGTTTTAGAAACTGATATAACCTTTCAATTTTGCCTACACTATTTAATTATTCACCATAGCTACATTTTTGCAGGGTATGCAGCAAGTGGGCACCAGCCCCAACTGACCATTAAACGATATTTGTATAAGTATAAAAAGCTCTCTGAGGGTTGACAAAATCCTCCGAAGCCCTTTGTTTTAAGCCTTTTTCAGCACATATGTGCCGGATAAGGCTTTTTCTTTTTGTATCAAAATCAGCAGGAACATAGATCCGACGAGTGGGTCAGGTAGCTTGCTGATAAATATCGGTCGAAGTGTTGCTAAGCACATAGATGATGACGATAACATCAAATACTATGCTCAAGAGCTCAAGCAAAATACATATAACCTAACTCGTATGAATATAATAATGCGTGGTATTCTACCGTCTAACATCACGACTCGCAACGGCGATACCTTAGAGGACGATTGGCCGTATTTTGAAAATAGTGATCCGGTTGGCACGTATAACCCCTTGTATGTAGATGCGGTTGTTTCCAATCCACCGTATTCGCAAAATTGGGATCCAGAAGGCAAAGAAACTGACCCGCGTTATGCTCGTTTTGGCCTGGCGCCAAAAGGTAAAGCTGATTACGCTTTTCTACTACACGACCTATATCATATCAAGCCTGATGGCATCATGACCATTGTTCTTCCACACGGTGTTTTATTTCGTGGTGGTGAAGAGGGTACAATCCGTAAGAATCTGATTGAGAACAACCACATCGATGTCATTATTGGGTTGCCTGTCAATATATTCTTTGGTACGGGCATACCAACCATCATCATGGTGCTTAAGCAAAAGCGTGAAAATACTGATGTGCTAATTATCGATGCATCTAAGGGTTTTGTAAAAGTTGGAAAAAATAATATACTTCAGGCTTCAGACATCAAACGAATTGCAGATACGGTAGCAGCACGTAAAGATGTGTCGAAGTTTTCTCGTGTGGTCTCTCGAAGTGAGATTCGCAGTAATGAATACAATCTCAACATCCCACGTTACGTTGATTCTTCCGAAGCTCCTGAAAGCTGGGATATTTATGCCTCCATGTTCGGAGGTATACCTAAAAAGGAAATTGAAGAACTTTCTGACTTTTGGCAGACTTTTCCTGAGCTGAAGACAGATTTGTTTATTAGGGACACTGGTGAGCATGTAGATGTTGCTGAGGGTAATCTCAAGGATATCATCAAAAATCATCCGAATGTAGTCTCTTTCAAAGAACACTTTGCGAGGGCTTTCGAAGGTTTTGATGTTGAGTTGTACACCCATCTTATAGAGGGGATGGAGACTTTAAATATTTCCAAGGAAGAAACTGTACTTAGCGATGAAATTTTCAGTCGTTTAGCATCTGTGCCACTAGTTGATGAATACAAGGCATACCAGCTCCTAAATGATGAGTGGGTCAAGATAGCTGTTGACTTGGAAATGATTCAAACAGAAGGCTTCGAAGCTACTAAGCAAGTTGAACCTAACATGGTCTCAAAGAAAAAGAATGGCAAAGATGTCGAAGTTCAAGAAGGTTGGCAAGGTAGAATTATACCATTTGATTTAGTTCAAGGAGCGCTACTTCACAAGGAAACAGTAGCTTTAAAAGCAAAAGAAGAACGCCTTATACAGGTAAATTCTTTGCAACAAGAAATCTTTGATTCGCTCACGGAAGAAGAAAAGGAAGATTTGAACGATGTTCTAAATGACGATAACACTGCATTTCTGACAAGTTCAGTGAGTAAAGTGGCTAAAGCGCTACTTAAAGAGCTACTTAAAGAGCATGCTGCGGAATACTACGCAGACGATAGCCCAGAGGGTAAGCTTCTTGCCATGAAGAGCTTGCTCGACGAAGAAAAGGCTCTAAAGAAAGATATTAAGACTGATTCCACAAAGCTGCACTTACTCACTAAAGAAACCATTGAAAACTTGCTAGATGAACAAGTCTATTCTTTACTGGAATTGAAATGGATCACTCCACTGATGTCAGAATTACAACAGATGCCGGCAGCTATTCTCGATGACCTTGCAGTGAAGGTACAGGCGCTTGCGGATAAATATTCTATTACCCTTTCTGATGTGGAAGAAGAAATAATTGAAACAGAAGGAATGCTCGCGTCCATGCTGGAACAGCTCACTGCCAGCGAAGTGGACATTAAGGGGCTGACTGAACTAAAAAAACTGTTGGGAGGTGAGTGAAATGCTTGAAAAAGCAAAAGTCCCCGCGATTAGGTTCAAAGGCTTTACCGACGCTTGGGAACAGCGTAAGTTGAAAGAAATTGCAGATAAGGTCGTAGAAAAGAATGTAAAACTGCAATTTACAGAAACATTTACGAATTCGGCAGAGTTTGGAATAATTAGCCAGCGCGATTATTTTGACCACGATATTTCAAATGCAGACAACTTGGGCTCCTATTATGTGGTAAGAAATGAGGATTTTGTTTACAATCCAAGAATTTCAACATTTGCACCTGTTGGACCAATTAACCGTAATAAATTAGGCAGAAACGGTGTAATGTCACCACTTTATACAGTTTTAAGAACTCATGACATTGATAACACTTTTCTCGAACAGTATTTTAGGAGCTTATATTGGCATTCGTTTATGAAATTGAACGGAGACTCAGGTGCAAGGTCTGATCGTTTTTCAATTAAGGACTCTGTGCTTATTGAGATGCTGATTCCATACCCAGGTTTGAAAGAGCAACTAAAAATTGGGGAATATTTAACAAAACTCGACAACCTTATCACCCTTCATCAGCGTAAGCTTTTGAAATTGAAAAATGTTAAGAAAGCCATGCTTGAAAAAATGTTTCCCCAAAACGGCAGTAATGTTCCAGAAATTCGTTTTTCTGGATTTACTGATGCTTGGGAACAGCGTAAGTTGGGAGAGTTAAGCGATTCGTTTGAATATGGGTTAAATGCAGCAGCCACAGAATACGATGGAGAAAATAAATATATACGAATAACTGACATTGATGAAGAATCAAGAAGGTTTGTTGAAACTGATCTTACCTCTCCTAAAATTGACTTAAGCAATGCGGAAAACTATAAATTGAAAATCGGAGATATTCTTTTTGCTAGAACTGGTGCAAGTGTCGGGAAGTCCTATATTTACAATGAGTCCGATGGATTAGTGTATTATGCAGGATTTCTTATTCGAACAAGAATAAAGCCAGAATATAATGCTGAATTTGTTTTTCAAAGCACACTAACTAGTCAATATAATGACTACATTCGAATAAATTCACAACGTTCAGGACAGCCCGGAGTTAATGCACAAGAGTATGCAGAATTTAGTTTTCTTATCCCTGAATTTGATGAACAATATAAGATTGGTACATTTTTTAGGAACCTTGATAACCTTATCACCCTTCATCAGCGTAAGCTTGAAAAATTGAAGAATCTCAAAAAAGCTTTTCTTGAGAAGATGTTTGTATAAGAAAGGAGTGTGAACTGTGATATTTAAAACCGAAGCAGAATTTGAAGCAGCCATGATTGCTGCCTTACAAAATAAAGGTTGGGAAAATCAGGTTCTTAAATACCCGACAGAAGATACTTTACTGAAGAACTGGGCAGATATTCTGTTTGAGAATAATCGTGGTATTGATCGTCTGAATGACGCTCCTTTAACAGATACAGAAATGCAGCAGATTCTAGAGCAAATCCTGGCTCTTCGAAGCCCAATAAAGCTCAATGGTTTTATTAACGGAAAGACGGTTTCTATCATACGTGATAATCCTAATGATCCTTTACATCTTGGCAAAGAAGTAAGCCTCAAAATTTATGACCGCCGCGAAATAGCTGCTGGTCAAAGTAGATACCAGATTGCTCAACAACCGAGATTTAAGTCTAAATCAAAGATTCTCAACGACCGCAGGGGCGATTTGATGCTACTAATCAATGGCATGCCGGTGATTCATCTCGAACTGAAAAAGAGTGGAATTCATGTCAGCCAAGCTTATAACCAGATTGAGAAGTATTCCGATGAGGGTATCTTTACGGGAATTTTTTCATTGGTGCAGATATTTGTAGCGATGCAGCCGGAAGAGACGGTTTATTTTGCCAACCCAGGTCAAGATGGTGTTTTCAATAAGGACTTTTATTTCCATTGGGCAGATTTTAATAACGAGCCTATCAATAGCTGGAAAGATATTGCGACCTATCTTTTGTCAATTCCAATGGCACATCAGATGATTGGCTTCTACACGGTGGCTGATGATTCTGATGGCGTGCTAAAGGTGATGCGGAGCTATCAGTATTTTGCGGCCAATGCAATTTCTGATCGCGTTTCAAAGATTGACTGGAGTGAGAAACACCTGCTAGGAGGGTATATTTGGCATACAACAGGGTCAGGCAAAACGATGACGAGCTTTAAGTCTGCTCAGCTCATAGCAAACTCCAAGGATGCTGACAAGGTAATCTTCCTAATGGACAGAATAGAGCTTGGTACACAGTCGCTTCGCGAGTATCGTGCTTTTGCGGAAGACCATGAAGATGTCCAGGCAACTGAGGACACCCATGCCCTTATTGCTAAGTTGAAAAGTAAAAATCCTGCCGATACGCTGATAGTCACTTCGATTCAAAAAATGAGTAATATTAAGGATGAAGAAGGTGGTTTGAATTCTGCTGATATTGTAGTGATGAACTCAAAACGCATCGTCTTTATTGTTGATGAAGCACATCGTTCTACTTTTGGGGACATGCTGATTACCGTTAAACAGACCTTTCCAGGTGCTGTCTTTTTTGGATTTACCGGTACACCTATTCAGAAGGAGAATCAGAAAAAGAAAAACACGACATCGACAGTCTTTGGTGATGAACTGCACCGCTATAGTATCGCTGATGGTATTCGTGACAAGAATGTGCTTGGCTTTGACCCTTACAAGGTCCTGACGTATAAAGATATTGATATACGTAGAGCAGTGGCACTGATGAAAGCGAATGCTACAAAGGAAGAAGATGCTATCAAAGATTCGGAGAAAGCAAAAAAGTATTACTACTACATGGATACAGCCAAAGTAAAAATGGCAGGACACCGTGATAAAAGTGGTAAATATGTTCAAGGAATTGAAGACTATTTGCCAAGAGAACAATATGAATGTGTTAAACATAGGAAAAAGGTCATTCGTGATATTGTAGATAACTGGATGCGTTTGAGTCATGCCTCAAAGTTCCACGCGATTTTTGCTACTAGCAGTATCGCGGAAGCCATAGAATACTATAGATTGATTAAGGAATTAAAGAGTAATTTAAAAATCACAGCACTCTTTGATCCAAACATTGATAATAATGGCGGTGTGAAGTTCAAGGAAGATGGTCTTGTTGAAATTCTTGAAGATTATAATGAAAGGTTTGAACAGGACTTTACCTTAGCCACCCATGGAAAATTTAAAAAGGATATTGCAGCGCGGTTGGCGCACAAAAAGCCCTATGAACGTATTGAACGAACCCCCGAAAAACAGATTGACCTTTTAATTGTTGTCGATCAGATGCTCACAGGTTTTGACTCTAAATGGGTGAACACCCTTTATATGGATAAGGTGCTCAAATTTGAGAACATTATTCAGGCATTTTCTCGTACAAACCGTTTGTTTGGTCCGGATAAGCCTTTCGGAACGATTCGTTACTATCGTTATCCAAGCACAATGGAAAGAAATATCAATGAAGCGGTAGCTCTGTACTCAGGCAATAAGCCACTTGGCTTGTTCGTAGAACATTTGGATTATAACCTTGAGAAGATGAATCAAATATTTACGGATATCTCATGCCTGTATGCGTTGGCTGGTATTACGGATTTTTCTCACCTGCCAGATGATTTGGATAATTGCAGCAGGTTTGCCAAGCTGTTTAGTAGTCTTAATGAATTTATGGAAGCAGCAAAGATTCAAGGTTTCACATGGAAACAACAAAATTATCCTTTTGAGAATCCTAAAAAAGTTATTGAAATGACATTTGATGAGAACACTTATCTGATCTTGGCTTTGCGTTACAAAGAATTACTCACAGGAGGTGGAGGTGGTAGCGGCAGTGATATACCATTTGATATTGATAGTAATCTAATAGCCATCGACACTGGTAGAATTGATACCAATTACATGAACTCACGATTTGATAAATATCTTAAAGTGTTGCGCCAAGATGATATTGACAACGACCAGCTTCAAGCAACACTAGATGAGTTGCACAAATCTTTTGCGACTCTTACCCAAGAAGAACAGAAGTATGCCAATATTTTTATCCATGATGTTCAAAGTGGAAATGTTGAACTTGAGGATGGCAAGTTTTTTAGGGATTACATCACGGAATACCAGTTCTGCGCAAAAAAAGAGCAAGTCCACCAAGTAGCTAATGCTTTAGGGATTGATATTCAAAAATTGGTAAACCTTATGAATGTCGATATTCAAGAAGCGAATATCAATGAATATGGTAGGTTTGATGATCTGAAGAAAACTGTAGACAGAGATAAAGCAAGAGCTTATTTCGAAGCATTAGAAGGTACAAGTATAACAGCATTACGCCTGAGCATAAAAATTGAAAAGCTACTCAAAGACTTTATCCTCAGGGGAGGTTTTGATATCGACGAGCCTGAAAACAAATAACTAAATATGAATATTTGGTGAGAAAGAGTCAAACAGGTCTTGGCTCTTTTCTTTTTGCGGCTTACGCTGATGAAGGGTGATAAGGTTATCGAGTCGCTGAAATAGTAATCCGAGTTGCTTCTGCTCCGCTAAATTTTCCGGTGCAATGATGCAAATCCTCATCATTGTGTCAGCATTCAGTTTAGCACGACCACCACCGACCAAATAAGGCTCAATATTAGTTTGAGAAATAACATATTTTAAGAACTTGTTGTCTGCAATTTCCTTTTTCGCTTGAAGCACGTGAGCGTGGTTGTTTACCCATATTCTTCCATTTACATACTGTACAGGGTAGTTCTTTAAATCACTAGCACCATCTTCCGCGACAAGTATAAATTCACCATCGTGTGTATAACCTTCGACATAATCTTGAATACCGTTTGCTCCATAGTAAGGTGTACTTCCTGAGACTCTATCTAACGCCGTAATTGGGACTCGCAAATTGTCGTATCTATCGGCCCATGCATTTAACTTACGCTGTTCCCAATTGTTAGTGATTAAGACACATTAACAGAGACTTCTCAAATTCATAGTCTTAATCACTCTTGGGAACAGCGTAAGTTGAGTGGAATATTATGCTTATTAAAAGATGGAACCCATGGGACTCATCAAGATGTTGAAGACGGACCATTACTTTTGAGTGCTAAAAATATAAAAAACGGACAAATATGTTGGGATAGTTGTGATCGAAGAATATCGGGAAGTGAGTATGAAAAGATACATTCTAATTTTACTTTAGAAAAAGAAGATATTCTTCTAACAATAGTGGGTTCAATTGGAGAAACCGCTATTCTAAAGGATAATTATAGAATAACATTCCAAAGAAGTGTTGCTTATTTAAGACCAAAAACTAATGTGAATCCTGAATTTTTGTATAGTGAAATACAGTCGCCAAAATTTCAAAAAGAATTAATGAATCGAAAATCGACATCGGCACAGCCGGGAATATATCTTGGAGACCTATCAGTTATTCCTGTTTCTTATCCTAAAAATTTAGAGGAACAGAAACAGATCGGTAGTGCTTTTGTCAATCTTGACAAACTTATCACCCTTCATCAGCGTAAGCCACTTCTGCAAAGAAGGAGGTAAGCAGTATGTCAAATGAAGTTAGTAATGCAGATATTTTCTGCGATTATTATGCAAAATGGATTGATGTATACAAAAATGGTGCAGTTAGAAAAGTGACTATGGATAAATACTTGATGACACGCAAGTGGCTGGTCAAGCTTGTTCCGGGTTTGAGAATGAATGAACTTGATCGAACTCGATACCAACAATTACTCAATGAATATGCTGAGCACCATGAAAGGCAGACAGTTATGGATTTTCATCATCAGCTTAAGGGAGCAATTCTTGATGCTGTAGATGAAGGCTTGATTGACCGTGACCCTACTCGTAAAGCTATCATCAAAGGTAAAATTCCACGAGCCAAGAAAATAAAATATCTGAATCAATTTCAGCTTCAAACTTTGATTACATCTTTAGAACTAAAAGAAAAAATCAACTGGGATTATTTTATATTGCTGATATCAAAGACTGGTATGCGGTTCTCCGAAGCACTTGCGTTAACATCAGCGGATTTTGATTTTAGGAATCAGTCTGTGACTATAAGTAAGACTTGGGATTACAAAGGAAATGGGGGCTTTTTACCAACAAAAAATCGATCTTCGATACGCAAAATACAGATTGATTGGCAAACTGTGATTCGGTTTTCTGAGCTAACAAAAGGGATACCGCATGACAAGCCAATATTCGTAGATGGAAGGGTTTATAACTCGACCGTCAACCACAAGTTAGGACGCCTATGCAAGCTGTGCAAAATTCCAGTGATATCTATTCATGGTTTGCGACATACGCACGCATCTCTCTTGTTGTTTGCTGGCGTATCTACTGCCAGTGTAGCAAGAAGACTTGGGCATTCGAGTATTAACACAACACAAAAGACCTACTTGCATATCATTCAGGAACTCGAAAATAAGGACGTGGACTTGGTGATGCGATTGCTGGCTGGGCTTTCGTAAAATAATAGAGGTGGCTTATGCTAAGTAGGGAGGATGACAATTAGTCATCTTCCCTTGAATTATTGTCTAAAAGGTATAATGCTTCAGTTTGTGAGCTACTTGCTTTCAAGCACAGATAAAATGTATAATAAATGTATGGATGTGTTTGCGCGACTTTGACATAACGGCTTCTCAAGTGGAGCATCTACCTATATCAGAAATTACAAGAGCGAATACAATGTCAAAGATGAATCCAAGGAAATTATTTATGGTATCCATTATTGGAATGTAGTAATGTAAGATTGAGAAAGGGAACAGAAGATATCCAGCACAGTGTGCCTGAAATCTTTGCTGAATAAATGATATCTAATGTAGTTCGAGGAGGTTATACGATATGAAAGCTCGAGGCAAAAGTATAAACCTATATTTAATGGATGGGACAGCGAGTGGTCGCATTAAATGTACTTTAGCAAACTGGACTGGTGTAGCGTACAAGATACCTAGAACTGAGTTAGAGAAATGTAAAGAACGATATGATCTCAAACAGAGTGGGGTATATTTTTTGTTTGGTACTTCTGATCAAACCGGGGAGAATGTTGTTTATATTGGACAAGCTGGAGTGAGAAAAAACGGAGAAGGAATTCTTTATCGCTTACAGGAACATAAGAGCAATCCTGATAAAGATTACTGGACCGAGACCGTTGTGTATACAACCTCAAATAATTCCTTCGGTCCTACAGAGATTAGTTATCTTGAAAACCGATTTTGTAATTTAGCTACGGAAGCAAAACGATATATTGTTAAGAACGGAAATGATCCTACATCTGGGAATATAACAGAAGAAAAAGAAAGCGAACTGGAGGAATTTATAGATTACTCCAAAATCGTTATGGGTACATTTGGATATAAAGTTTTTGAACCATTAAATAAAGATAGTTCATTTATTGAAGAATCGTCAGTAATTAATGAGAGTAAAGAATTGTTTCTGCACATGAAACGTAAGAGCCGAAAAAGTAGAAAGATTATTGAGGCTAATTGCAAACAAACAAATGAAGGATTTGTTGTACTTAAAGGTAGTCGTATCGAGACAATTGATTCAGACAGCATCCCAACTGGTGTCAAGGAAAGTCGCCAGAAAGCAGCTATTGATGAAAATGGAATTTTGCAGGAGGATATACTTTCCCAAAGTCCATCTTATGCTGCAGCATTTGTCATCGGTGGCCATGCTAATGGGCTAACTGCTTGGAAAACTACTGATGGAAAAACATTAAAAGAAATTGAAAGCAGCGAACCATAACTACTAGAAAATAGGAAAAAGTAATTTACAAAGAGGGTGTGAATAGAATGAGCTCTAATAGCCCATATTATAGAAATTTGATAAAGCAGGTAGTTGATAATTCCGAGGCTTCAATTTGGGAAGATGCTATATATGAGTGGGAAGTTTTTGATTGTGAAGAAGATGAAACTCTTTTCTTATCTTGCATCTGTGGGAAGGAAAAATTACGCTATCTTTTTACAATAAGGAATATGGAAAACGGAAACATGCTTTATCCGATAGGTAGTTCATGCATTAAGAAGTTTGAGAGAGATGACTTAAACCAAGACGCATCAATAAAAGAGCAATTATTTAAGTTACTACACGCGATTGAAAAAAACGAGTACATAATGTTTTCACGGGAGTATTTTTCAAGGAAACTTCTGGTATATCTATATGAAGAGGGCGCTTTCCAGGCAAACATCTATAACAGATTTAACCCCGAAGGGGATTTTGAATTCCTGCTGAAGATGTTTAATAAGCGAGACAAGGATACTATAACACTAGCTCAAGATAGAAAAATTAAAGCTATTATTATGGGATCTATCAGACCGTTCTTAAGAAAATTTTTAAAAGATAAGATCAAGCGGCAAAAAAGCAGTAGGATTTAATAATACTTAAAATAGTTTAAGGATATGAATTTATGAAATATTTTAAAAAAGAAAAAGTATATCCAAATGAAGCCTTTATTCAAGAAGCTATTGAGAATTATTTTTCGAACGAAGGATTTGAGATTCAGAAGGATGGTCAAATTGATCTCATCGCTGAAAAAAATGATGAAAAATGGATTATTGAAGCAAAAGGTATGACTTCACAAATTACTGTTGATTTTAACACATGCATAGGCCAGTTAGTAAAAAATATGGAATCTTCAACCTGGAATTATGCTATTGCTATTCCATATGAAGATAAATATAAAGTTCAGTGTATGAAATTACCAGATTATTTCAGAAACAACAACAACCTCTATATCATAATTGTTAATGAAAATGCGCAGATAAAAGTAATTACGCCGACAAATAATGTTGAAGATACCTGGAAATAAATTTAAGGAATACTGTGATATAGAGTTTGGGTATGTTTCCGAAATCGGGAAAAAAGTGAAAATAGCGTCCGCGTATTTACTTGAACGTCGATATGTGAATTTACGCTAAAGACATCAAAACGAACGCTCCGTCACACGTTGAGACAGTAGTATTGATATAAAGGGTATGAGTAGGTAGCTGGGAAGGATCATATAAGGACTTTTAGGGCATTGCTGTGAAAAAAATTGTGTAAATATTGCTTTGAGAGAACATTCCAAAGGCTTGATTTTGACCCTTAAAGAACGGATTAGATGTATTTCTGATTTATGGAGGTTGAGAGAGTAGGTTGAATATCTATATATGAGAGGAGATTAATGACAATAGGTACAGTATATTTCTTAACTGAGTTCGATTTAGTAAAAAATGGAGAAGTAAAATGGCTACTGGAAAAAAGGATAGGGGAGTACAGATACCATTGCAAGCGTGGTTAACAACACAGATTGTCATGGACATAGACACAATTTTGAAAACAAATCCTAATATAACCCTAAAGGAATATATTGATACACAAAAGGAAAAAACAAATGTATGGAATGAAAATCCTGATTTCCCAATTTATAACAGTGGTTATTTTTTAATGATGGCATATGCATTTCTTGTTGTTCCAAAGGAATCAATTGAAAAAAATAGTTTAGAAGTATTTTCAGATGAAATAGAAAAAATCTTAGAAAAAATGACAATCAGAACAAATGTGATACAGAATGGTCTTAATAATTGTGAAAATATTATTAGGCATCTTAGAAATGCAATATCTCATGTAAATATTGATATAATTGAAGATGATAAATTACTCTTTATTGATAAAAATGGTAAAAAAACTACTTTTGATGGAGATATGAGAATAAATGATTTTAAGGCTTTTCTAGTGGAGTTTTATAAAACCTATCATAAAAAGTATTGCGATAATTTTATAGTTGATTCAAATTAGCTAAAGCATTAGGATTTTAAGCAAATCATAGAAACTTGGTTTAAGTTTTTTCAATATAAAGGCCAGCTACTAAACGTCAAATTAACTAGAATGCCTTGATCAGCTTTTATTATTATCTTTCCACATTCACCGTCAGACCGGATTTAAATTCTACAGTGAATATGTCCTCATAGGCGTTAGATCTTATCAGCGACAGGTACCGATATTCTTAATCCTAACACGAATGGTATTCAGTTAATAAATACAGCAATAAGCAGAGCAAAAAAGAAACTTATTATCGTATGCGATTGTGGCTACTGGCGTAATTGGGAGGGTCAAATTATTAGTGAACTAATTCGTCTTGTGGATTTATATGCTAGGGATCATGATTGATTTAGCCGCTTGTTTGAGATGAATTGACTGAGAGTTGCACGATTATAGAATTGATATGTTGAGTAGGCTTGGACATATGCTGAGATTATCTTTGTTTAGGGTGAACAAGAAAAGATTAAAGTCTTAAGTTTTTGGTTTAAGGAAAAATGAGTAACGTAGTGTTATATGATGCTGGAGAATAGACATAGGAGCTTTGTACTGGGGCACAATGCGTTACTCAGCTAAAGTGAGTAAGAGTATTGAATTCACTAAATAATTGGACACAAGCGAATGTATAGATTCTCAGATGCAAGAGATTTTTATTGCTATGGTACATGGAAATCGGACTAGGTATAATTATGTATTCAACGAACTGATTGTTAACCATTACTCACGTTATCTAGCATTCAAACTACCATAGATTCATATGAAATATATGGTTTTAAAGCTTGCGAATAGTAATGCAACGGATACGTACGCTATGCGGAGTTGCACTGAAGTTGCATTATGTATATTTTTATTGCTAATTCAAGATTATCTAATAATAGTTAAAAGCCCGTAACCTAATGGTTACGGGCTTTCTATATGGTCGGAGTGACAGGATTTGAACCTGCGGCCTCTTGACCCCCAGTCAAGCGCTCTACCAAGCTGAGCCACACCCCGATACGTTGTATTATAAAGTATTGAGGGTGAAAATTACAGCTTTTTTTCTAGAATTTGTAATTTTTTATAATAAATACCAGAAGGAGGAAAGATTAAGGAGAGGAAAGATAGCATTCTCCTTCTGGTAGATATTAGACCTTAGTTACAGCTTTTGCAGGCGCTCTTAATTAGCTCATCAAAGGTATCCGTACAAAAACCCTCTTCACAAAGACCTTCATATAATATGCTAGACACTTGACCTTCATTGGTGAACACGACTGCTGGATAGTTGCTTACACCGAGGCGGTCAGCAAGTCCGGTGGATTTGTAGACATCCACTCTACTTACGGCAATAGAACCACCATTTGCTTTTTCATAGGCATCGATAACAGATAGGAATTTACGTGAGTCAGGATCAATTGCATTGTATACAAAGATTAAACCTGGTTTTTCACTCTGCATCAAGACTTCTTCAAACTGCTCAGACTCAGCGATATATTTTTCAGCAGCAAAACCAGCGATGGCACCATCTCCGACAGCAGTAGATACTTGTTTGAGCCACTTATCCCGCACGTCGCCACAAGCAAAGACACCAGGGTGGTTGGTTTCCATCCGCTCATTGGTAATGACATATTTGTGGCCACTCATGTTTAATGTACCCTCAAATATTTCTGTATTGGGCAGATAACCGATGAATTCAAAACAAGAGTCAGTTTCTACAGGAATGATCTCATTCGTTTTAAGGTTCTTCAAATTCACCTTCTCAAGCATTTCATCGCCTTCAAAGCTATCGACTACTGTATTCCAGTAAAAATTCATTTTGGGATTGGCCAGTGCTGCTTCCCTAGCAATTTCATTGCAGTCCATTTTTCCTTCATCGTGTATGATGGAAACACTTACTTTATCTGCAAACTTGGTTAGGAACATGCCTTCTTCAATTGCGGCATCACCAGAACCAATGACCAAGACGTGTTTGCCAGTAGTAGCTGCGGCATCACAAGTAGCACAAAAAGAGATGCCCTTATCAAAAAGAAACTTTTCTTCATTGAGAGCGCCAGTAGTTCTAGGACGTCCACCAGTCGCTACGATGACTGTTTTCGCGATGTATTTGTTGCGAAAAGTCTCAACTACTTGAACATCTCCACCAAAGCTTACAGATTTTACAGCGGTAAGCTTAAATTTCACACCCATTTCTTCAGCCTGTTTTTTCATTTCGTTGGTGATATGCTCACCCTTCGGTGCACCATTAAAACCAGAGTAGTTCTCGATGGCATTCGTATAGGTAGCCAATCCACCAATCAAGGCTTTTTCAATTAACAAAGTATTCAGACGAGCCCGGCCTGCATAGATGGCTGCCGTTAATCCTGAAGGACCTCCACCGATTACAACAACATCATAATTTTCAACTTTTTTTTCTCGCGCCATAATATACCTCTTTCATATACAAAAGAGCTTCCGAAGAAGCTCTTTTCAAGTTACATAAAGAATTTAACTAAGAGCTTACTGCCGACCATAGCTCCAAAGAACATAGCGAAACCGAAGACCCAACCACTCAAGGAGAGGGAGGAGATACCGCTATACAGGGCTCCTATGTTACATCCGAAACCAATCCTGGCTCCGTAACCCATCAGAAGTCCGCCGAGTATGGCTGCTACGACTTGTTTTTTATTTTTAATTTTCTTGATCTTAAATTGTGAAGCCATGAGGGTTGCAAATAGCGCACCCACGATGATTCCCAGATTCCTCATGGAACCTAGATGGTTTAGAAAACCTTGCTGCAATGTATTTTGAGCTCCAGCACTACTAAAGTAGTACCACTTGTCTACGCTGCCACCGAAAGCCTCGAAAATCCAGGCGCCCCAATTGGCGAATATACCAGATACGCCCCAGGGGCTACCGGTTACCGCCAACGTGCTGATCTGCAGGATGGACAAGAGAACTGCGCCCATAACATACGTGAAAGGATTCTTAAACCACTGTTGATAGATTTCGTTGTCCCGCAACTTATTAAAAACAGCTTTTAAGCTATCCATATGGGTACCCCCTAATTTACTTTGTTTTCTCGATGATTACTTCCCATTCAGCGTCGTCTACTTCTTCGATTTCCACGTTATGGCCTTCTTTTCTAGCCCACTCCGGAACGTTTTTCATAGCACAACTGTGGTCGATTTGAACGATCAAGACATCGCCAACTTCCATTTCTTTGAGTGCATTTTGTGCTTTTACCAATGGCACTGGACAAGCTTCACCTAAACTATCTATTATTACTTCTTTCATGATTCAATCCTCCTATTTTAATGATTCGATTTTTTTTGCTCCCATTTGAGAGCGACAACGTAGAGTACGGCAATCAGAAGGAGCTGTACAAAAACGGCTCCAGACCAACCAAAAATATCTGGTAGGAATACTGATTTTCCTTTAGAAATAAATAAATATTTCCACATCTCAAAATCATGTGCACCCCATAGTGATCCTACAACGAAGAAAACCAAGGCCAGCACCTGCATAAAGAAACCTTCTCCAACGCGCATCAACGTACCTGAAGCACATCCGCCGGCAATAACCATACCGATACCAAACATGAAAGCTCCGACAAGGGTAGCGAGACTAATTGGCACAACATAGCTCATACCTGGTATCGGAAGACCTTTTGCAAAGTAACCATACTTGATGGCGGTAAAACCTATGGTTGTAAGTGCGAAGGCAATGAGTACTGCCCTCGTCAGCGAAGTCCCACCAGTAAGGTAGGGGTCTCGCATGGAGGCGGTAAAACAGAACCGCGCCCTTTGTAATACAAAACCAAAAGCAATACCCGTCATCCAGAAAAATCCCAGCATGGCGGATCTCTGCGCAAGCAAAATGCCAATAATGACAAATACCAAAGCGGCGGCCAACCCAACTGGAATCATGTTCTTTTTGGGTTTTCGCGGCGCCCGGTTTCTCCTGCGCGTGGTACTGATAGAGCCCGATGAATTTGTATTGGTAGTTTCTGACATATCATCTTACTCCTGTCTTTGAAATTTTGTTTGACACATATTTCACAATCCCAACACAATTGTAACATCTTTCACGATAGTCGATTATTGGAATTTATGATACTATATTGTATATATTGATAACTAAAGATTAAGCCATATATATGGTCTGCGAAAATGTCGATTTCATAAGAAAAGCAAATGCTAGAAAGGAATACGATGAATATTGAGTCATTGAAGACATTCAAACTGGTGGTAGAAGCGAAGAGCATTTCCAAGGTAGCCTCTCAGGTACATATGTCACAGTCGGCTCTTAGCCAGTTGATTTCCAGAATTGAGGATTCACTAGGTTATAAGTTGTTGGAACGAAGCAACAAAGGTGTGGAAGTAACAGATATGGGTAAGATTGTTGTCAAGTATTCAGAAAACATCATCCGCAACTATGAGATGATGAATCAGGAATTGAAGCGCTACGAGCGCAAAATGGATACCGTGATGATCAACGGCAACTGGTCTTTGGTAAACTATTCGATTCCTTGTATCTTATACAAGGTAAAGAAAAGATTGCCCGACCATAAATATGAGCTCTTTTCCAGCTCCAACGAAGACACTGTGCGAGATATCGTCAATGATATCTGTGATATTGGATTTATCTCCTGCCATGCTAGGGAAAAATCACTATTGCATCATGTCATTGGTAAAGAAAAAGTGGTTCTGGTCGCGGCCAAGGACTATAACATCCCAGATAAGATTGATGTAGAGGATTTATACAAATACGAGTTTGTGAAGCTGAAAAATAGGGAGAGTGTAAACTATTGCCTAAATAAGGAATTAGACTATGTAGGCGTTTCCTATGAATCCTTGAATGCTGTTTTTGAAGTGGATTCCATATCCTCCGTCAAATCATCTTTAGAAAATCGTTTTGGAATATCCTTCTTGCCATATATGGCCGTTAAAAAGGAATTGTTTGAGGGAAGATATAAAATCGTTGAAGTAGCAGGGCTTATGTTAGAGTACGATATTTTCATGATTACCAAGCAATGGAATCAACTGAGTGAATCAGTACGCGAGACCTTAAACTTAATGCAAGAACTGGGACGAGATGGTTTCTGCTAGCAATTTTTGGTAATCAAGACCTGGAAGATTCCATCATTTAGTTCTTTGATAGAATATGAAAACCTCATGCGGCTTAGAAATTCCTCGATGGATTCCCGCACACAATCGTGATCGGAAATCGCGATAAACGTCTCTCCCGGTTCACAAGATTCTAGCATTTTTTTGATTTTCAGGATGGGAATTGGACAGAAATCTCCAATGCAGTTAATTTCTTTCATAATGAGTGCCTCCATGAATTGGCATTGACTAGACCTAGAAATAGGTCTAGATTTATTATATCGTAAATTTGTCAGAGAGATAGGCTAAGAAAAGGTGTATTATGGATTTTAACAAAACATTTAAAAATGAGGCCATGAAAGAAGCCTTGAATAGAGCTTTCAACTCTGGTCATTGGCAGGGTCGCGGTCCATACACAAAAAAAGTGGAAACCCTTCTAGGCGAACGATTTGACCGTCAAGTTTGGATGATGACATCTTGCACACATGCGCTGGAATTGGCTGTACGACTATGTAAGCTAGACCGTGATGATGAGGTTATCTTGCCGTCCTATTCCTACCCATCCGATGCCAATGCCGTACTACTTTGTGGTGCCAAAATCTGTTATGCCCCCGTAGAAAAAGACAGCTATTGTTTAGATCTAGAGGCATTGCCAGGACTAATTTCGGATAAAACCAAGGCAGTTATCGTAATCCACTATGCCGGCGTAAGCTATAAGATTAAAGAATTGGCAAAATTTTGCCAGGACAGAGGCCTTATACTGATTGAAGATGCCGCCCAGGCCTTTGGGTCAACAGTAGACGGGCAAGCATTGGGTAGTTTTGGCGACTATGGTACCCTTAGCTTTCATTCCACAAAAAATGTAGGCTGTGGAGAAGGCGGTGCCCTTGTGGTCTCAGATAAACACAAGGACCAGTTCGAAGATATTGAATGCTTTTTGGAAAAAGGTACAGACCGGGCAGCATATACCCGGGGAAACAGAGAATTTTACCAGTGGACTGGTCTAGGGTCGAGTTTTGTAGTTAGTGATTTGCTCATGGCCATCTTGTATGAAGGATTAAAAACATTTGATGTAGACAACGAATTAAGATGCAGAGCCTACCAAAGCTATGTAGACTTTTTCAGACAGTTGAAGCATCCGGCAATCTTAAACTATTCTGGTAAAAAAGCAGTGGAAACAAAGCATAATGCCCATCTATTTTATCTGGTATTTCGAACAAAAGAGCAAGCACAAGTCTTTATCGAGGGAATGAAACAAAGAAAGATAGCCTGCTATCGCCATTTTTATCCCTTGCATGCGTCGACCTATGGTAAGAAATTTCTTTTGGAGTCAGAAAGTTTTACCTTAGAAGAACATCTAGGGGAATCCTTGGTCCGTCTGCCCCTTTACACCCGAATGACGAAACAAGAAACGAGTAATGTCCTTTCTTCAGTGGCAGAAGTAATGGGTAGGATTCATGGTTAGCGTCGTCATCCCTGTATTGAATGGGGAAAAATCCGTAAAAAAGGTCGTAGCCGGACTAATTCGGATGCAACAAAAAGAAGCCCTGGATTTGGAAATAATCTTGGTGGATGACGCAAGTCAGGATGCAAGTGAAGAAATAATTTTCGCGCTAGCAAACGAGCACCCTGTGGTACGGGCTTTCAAAAATGATACAAGAAAAGGACAACAAGATACCTTGTTAAAAGGCTTGGCACTTGCGCATGGAGACGTTTTGGTCACGATGGATGACGATTGCCAGCATAATCCTGAAGATATACCAAGGTTACTTAACATTGTGGCATCTGGCTATGATTTAGTATATGGCATATCTGGGCAAAAGGAAGCAGGATTCATCCGGTCGATAGGATCAAAAATGAGAGATGCTATGTTCCGCCATTTGTATCCCTCAATTGGGGAAAACAAGGTAGGGAGTTTCAGAGCCTTTACCAGAAGGCTCCACCTTGCAGCCAGGCGACATGATGGCAACTTCAATTATATATCTTGCATGCATCTAGAGCTAGAACCGCAAGTCGCTAGTATTACTACGACCCCGGGGTCTTCTGCACGAGATAAAAGCAATTATAATCTTCTTTCCTTGGTTCATTTATTGCTAAGAATATACTGGTACTATGGCCTAAGAAGGCCTTCTAACACGAGGAGAAAAGGTATATGAGAGTAATGATTTTAGGGGCAGGCTACAACCAGCTTTATGCCATAGAAAAGATCCAGAGTATGGGCTACCAAGCGGTGGCCAGTGACTATAATGTGGATTCTCCCGGCAAGAAAATCGCAGACCTATGCCAACTAGCCAGTACCTTTTCCTATGAAGAAACCTTGGCTGCGGCGAAAGAGGCTAAGATAGACGCGCTCTACACCAGCGGCTCAGATCAGCCAGTCTATATCGCAGCAAAAGTGTCAGAAACCTTAGGCCTTTATAGCAATCTGGATTCCCAAACCGCCCATTTGGTGACGAACAAAAAGGCGATGAAGGAACGCTTTACGGAGGCAGGAATTCCTTTTTTGAAAAGTCAGCTTGTGGATGAAAGCATAGAAGAGGCCTGCCTAGAAATTTCTTTTCCGGCCGTATTGAAACCCCAGGATTCACAAGGACAGCGTGGACTCTACCTGGTTCACTCCTACCAGGAAATGAAGAATAAACTTAGGGAAACCCTGAAGAATTCTAGACAAAAGCAGGCTATTTTGGAAAGCTATTATCCCAGTGATGAAATTACCATTAGCGGCTGGGTCAGGCATAAAAAAGTAAAAATTATCAGCGTCTGTGACCGCTTGCGTTTCTCAGATGAGCGAAGGCTGGGTATTTGCGTAGCGCATGAATATCCTTCTAAACATTTCGATGCCTATGGCGACCAGATTCGGGCCTATACAAACCGAATCGTCGAATCCTTTGGCATTGAGAATGGTCCCATCTATTTTCAAATGCTAATAGGCCGTGACGGCTTATTTGTCAATGAAATTGCCTGCCGCATAGGTGGCGCCTATGAGGATATGTATATAGAAAAATGTCTAGGCCTAGATATTGCTAGATTACAAATTTTGGAGGTTTTGAATAAGGCTAGTGAAAAAGAGTATCATAGGTTGCAAGCGGTGGAATTTCCAGCCAAGAAATATCTATCGGTGGAACTGTTTTTTGCTAGGCCAGGTACAGTAGCAAGGGTAAGTTCCAAACAATCGATGTGTGCCCTGCAAGGTGTAGTCGATGCCAGTATATTTTACCAGGTAGAGGATACGATCGTTGAAACAAAAAGAGCCTCACAAAGAGCAGGATTTGCCATAATATGTGCACCAGACCGGAAATCACTCAAGGAGAATATTGACCAATTCTACCAAACGGTACGCATCCTGGACGAATCCGGAAGAAATCTAATGTTAAAGCGAGGAATACCTCATGAACGATAGGCGCCTATTGATTGTTCTACTAGTTGTTGGATTGTTGAGCTGCGCTTGCAACAGGTCATCCGAAAAGGATGTTCTAAAAATTGCCGACCAATATGGAATGGCCTATGCACCGCTAGTCATAGTGAAAGAAAGAGCCATGCTTGAAGAAAAAGGCCTATCGGTAAAATGGGTACAATTGGGTAATGCTAGCGCTATGCGCGAAGCCATGCTGTCTGGCAACCTGGATATTGGCTTTATGGGGATCCCTCCCTATTTGATTGGCCGGGATAAGAAAATGGACTGGGACGTTTTTACGGGCCTTACACAGGCGAGGCTTGGTCTGGTGAGTAATGATGAATCAATCAAAAAGATTGAAGATATTGAATCCTTCCATAGAATTGCCCTTCCCCAACCAGGAAGCATACAACATATATTACTTTCCATGGCTGCAGAAAAAATGCTAGGAGATGCAACTGCCTTTGACAACCAGCTCGTAAGCATGAACCATCCAGATGGATTGCAGGCCCTCAGAACCAAGGCCGGTATCCACTTGCAGTTCACCTCTCCACCCTACGTGAGTATGGCCCTAGAAGAAGATGGATATCAACTTGTTTTGGATGGAGAGGAAGCCTTTGGTGGACCCTTTACGTTTATCATTGGGGTTGCTTCTGCTGAAAGTAGGGAGCAAAAGGCTGGGCAAATTGCACTATTACAAGAGACTTTGGAACAAGCCATTTCTTGGATGCATGACCAGCCTGAAGAGGCGGTAGCCCTTCTTTCAACTTACTATGACCTAGATCCAGAAGAGATTAGAGACTATTTGTTTACGGAACAGTTGCAGTTCGGCACAGAAGTGAAGGGGATGGAAACATTCCAATCTTTCATGCAGGATGCGGGCTATCTGGATGGAAAAGAGGAATGATGATGGAAAGATTTATAAGACATTCTGCAGTAGGTCTTATGCTAGTGGGAATATGGCAGATAATCTATATGCTGGGTATTTATCCAGCCGTAAGCTTTCCCTCCGCTTTTAAAGTACTCCAAGCGCTATGGAGCGAACTGAGCAAGGGCGTATTGGCCCTCCAAATACTCACTACCTTGCGTACCATACTGATGGGATTGGCTTTTGGCTTGATGCTCGCCTTTCTCTTGGTCTACCTATGGCGTAAAAAGGGTTTTTGGGAAGACTTGGTCCAGACCTTGGTATCGATTGCCCATCCCCTACCAGGTGTAGCCTTGTTGCCTCTTTTAATTTTATGGTTCGGTGTTGGAGAACGGGTTATCGTGGTAATGATTGTACATTCAGTACTTTGGCCCTTGGCAATTAATTTGA
Source organism: Clostridia bacterium (assembly GCA_016887505.1). Taxonomy (NCBI): domain Bacteria; kingdom Bacillati; phylum Bacillota; class Clostridia; species Clostridia bacterium. The sequence goes on from CP069393.1 coordinate 226,294, forward strand.
AGGCAGGTATCGATGCCATCCCGACCATCTATGGGCAAATAGCAGATGTCTTTTCTTTATCCAAGAAAACTAGATTTATGGAGATTGCTTTACCGAGTAGTTTGCCTTATTTGCTAAGTGGTCTTAAAACGGCCTGGGCTAGAGCCTGGCGCGCCATGATTGCGGGAGAGATGATTTTTGGTGTAATAGGACAACACGGTGGACTCGGAACCTACCTTTATCAAAAAAGGGTGTTTATGGATACCCCGGCCCTGTTGGCAGGTCTTTTGGTGATTACCCTACTGGGCATATTGGTTGAAGATGTCTTTTTCGTTTGGATAGAAAAAAGAACTGTTGGAAAGTGGGGGATGAGTAAATGAGCACCTTGCTTACACTTGAAAATCTAACGCTAGGCTACCAAGGGAAGGCTTTGATTGAAAAACTTAATCTTACGCTCGGTACGAAGGAATTTCTAACGGTGGTTGGGCTTACTGGTATAGGTAAATCCACCCTACTTCGTTTTATGGCCGGCCTAAAGGACTGTGAACAGATGACTGGTAAGTTCAGCGAAAAACCGGGGCTTAAAAAGGCCATGGTTTTTCAAGATTACGAACAGATCTTTCCCTGGAAGACGGTTTTAGACAATGTATTGGTGGGACTTGAAAAGAATGAAAACCATCTAGCGGAAGCAAGAAAAATCCTTTTTGAACTGGGTATATTGGATAAGGAGACAGCCTATCCTCATACCTTGTCCGGGGGACAAAAGCAAAGAACTGCTATTGCTAGAGCCCTGATGCGTAAGCCAGAACTCCTTTTAATGGATGAACCCTTTGGCAATTTGGACTACCAGACTAGAAAGAAAAATCAGAATCTACTCCTAAAGATATTCCAAAAACATACCATGAGCATTCTGCTTGTCACACACGATTTGGAAGAGGCAATGTCCCTAGGAAACCGTGTACTTTTAATCAAGCAGGCTGGTGAGTACCAATTCTACCAAGCAAATGAAGACATGAGTAGAGATGAGCAAAAAGAATTATTCAATCACTTGATCAATGAGCTGGACTCCTAGGTTCAGCTTTTTTTATGTAAATTTGCACCCCCCAGGGATAGCCATCTAGGTAGCGTACGATACGCATCCCATATCCGGGACTCGTGAAGCTATGTGCTAGAAGATAGTCTCTTTTAAGCAATGCTTGCAACGCAGGGTAATAGTCCAAGGGGCCGTAGAGAATACGCCAGGGGTCTTGATTTCGAGCAATGTAGTCCATTTCTTCCGGTAGGATGATGGCCGTGATATTGTTTTGCTCCAGATACTCTTGAAGGCTCAAACCGCTTGGTAAGTAACTTAGATTTCGGAAGTCCAGTAAAGACGTATCCGCAAAGAAAAAACCGGTGTTGAGGTTTCCGAGTGTCTTATCTTCTGGACTTAAGATGGATCTAATCTCAGCTAGATATGCAGAATAGTCATTTTGGGGATGACCAGCTATATTGTGATATACGTTTATACTCTGCAAGGAAATGAATAGCACCAGTATGGCGGGTACTATCAGACTTTTCCTTGCGGATAAGCTTGAATTTGAGCATACATTATATATGAGCTCTAAAAATAAAAGCAGACTAAAGAGTAGGGGGAAAAGGATATAGTTGGTGTTGAATCGACCGATGACAAGCAAGCCAGCTTGCATACCCCAAATAAAGAGGGTATATAAAATGATGCGGCAACTCGCTAGGTCAAGATGGTCGCGACGCATAGGTGAAATCAGTAGCCTTAGCGTTTTCACAGTGCCCCAAAGGAGTGCAATACCTCCGGTAATGAGTAAAAAGCGCTCCTGAGGGATATAGTAGGTAGCGCCAATTTGATGATAGATTTTACGATAGTAGTCTACGAATCCCATACCCTTGCTTGCAAGGCTATTGGAAACCCCCATGGTTTTACCATAGGCAGAATACCCTTGAATGAATTCAGGGTTAACGTAGAGGCTCATACCTGCTAGGAGGGCGGCATATGAAGCTACAAAAACGATGAGCAGTACGAGCTGGTGAAAACGGATTGTACCGGTTCGCCAAAAGAATAGATAAACGAGCCCGGCACCCATTGCCAGCAATAGGGCATTGGGATGCACACTTATTGCAAAGCCGATAATGCTAGATAGAAGGAGAGTCTGTTTCCAGCCGATAGTTTTGCTATCGCTTCTTTGCCACAAAGTAATGATATAGCTAAAGGCAAGAAGAAAGAGGAAGAGCATGAGCATCTCTTGTCTAGCGAAGTGTGTTGCTTTGATAAACTCAATGTTGCTCATGAGGATGAGCAGGGCGAAGAATTTTATTTTCGTATTGGATTCTTTTTGATATATTTTATAAACCAAAATTAGACAGAATATGGAGAAAGTAAGTGAAAGCATCCGCACCCCAAACAGGCTGTAACCACCCAAAGCGATAAAGGGCATTTGCATGAGATGAAAGCCCGACTTGATTAGATGGGCACTCCGGGGAAATAAATCAAAGAAGGGTTCTGTGACGAACAAGGATTTTTCGTTCAGCATATGGCGGGTCAATCCTGCAATCCAAGATTCATCCGAATGCATCAAAGGAAAGTGGGTTAAGCTAACCGCATTGATCAGGGCATATAGGGCGATGCTTGCAATGGCGATAATCTGTTCATGGAATCGTTGCATTGTTACCTCACTTTCTAACCCAATTATAACGCATCAGAGAAAAAGGCCAATATCCAGATGGCGATGCTCTGGTTTTTGTTATTAATATTCTTAATATAGCTTTTAAAATAACGATAATGTAAGGTTTGTTATCATCTTCACAAGATGATATAGTGGCTATAGCTAAGAGGTGTACCGGCACGTACCCTATTTAGTGAAAGACATCACATACTAAGACACTTATTTTTCAATCCCATGAAATGGATAAGGAGGCCTTAAGATGATGAACATAAGAGGACGCGTCATCGCTCTCGTTCTACTGGCGGCCGTATTGGTTTTGGTAGGCTGTACGAATACCGCGTATGAAGATTCGATGAGTATAGTCGAAGTTACAGAAGTGGAATCCTTGGTCGGCCAGGACGACGTGATTGTGGTTGATGCAAGACCTTCAGAAGAGTATGCTAAAGGACATTTAGAGGGAGCCGTAAATATTCCCTATTCCGCCGTCAGCACAGATAAGCCTGTAAAAAACATGCTTGCTGACAAGAAAACTGTGGAAACTGTTCTTGGAAAGCATGGTATTTCTGCCGATACACGGGTCTTGATTTACGACAACGACGGCATTAGTGCCACCCGGTTGCGTTGGTCCATGATTGTATACGGTCATGAAAATGTACAAGTTATCAATGGTGGCGAAAAGGCCATCGCAGTTGCAGGCCTTTCTCTTACGAAAGAGAAGCCAAGCTATCCTGCGGTTGACTATATTGCCCAAGATGCCAATCCTGAGATGATTGCTACATTTGATATGGTGAATGCACAGGTTGAAGATCCCAAGGATACGGTTAAAATTTTGGATGTGCGCAGTCTAGCGGAAGTGGCCGAAGGATCTATACCAGGTTCTATTTGCTACCCACATACCAACAATTACTATTCTGACGGAACCTTCAAATCGATTCGGACCATTGAATTAGACTATGGCGATCTCGGTTTGGAAAAGGATGATACCATCTATGTGTACTGCAAAACGTCTGTAAGAGCTACCGCAACAGCCATGCTTCTTGAAGAAGCGGGTTACACCGACGTCAAGATTTATGACGGTGCTTGGCTTGAATGGGAGACACAAGGAACAATTGAGGAGATTGAACAACCTGTCGTAAACACGCAGGATGCTTCATAAAATATTATTTGGGGGAAGTACACATATGAAAGGGTTAAAACAAACGTTATCACTTTTGCTAGTATTGCTCATGATGTTCAGCGCAGTAGCGTGTAGCAAGGATGCAGAAGTAGCGGAACCATCGATGGATTTGGGTGATAGTGAAGAACCTGCCGATATGGGTGTTGTCGGCGAAAAAGTAGATGCATACTTTGCAAACATGCCAGAGCATATCTATAAGATTGGACAAGAGGACTTTTTAGATCTAGTTGCTGCTGGTGACGATATGACAATCTTGGATATTCGTCAGGCGGATGCCTATGCAGAGGGTCATGTGAAGGGTGCTGTCAATGCTCCCTGGGGTACGGCCATCAGTGATATTCTTACCAAACTGCCATCTGACAAACCATTGTTTGTATACTGCTATTCTGGACAGACTGCTGGCCAAGCGGTACATACTTTGAACCTTGCTGGCTTTGATGCGAGAAGTGTCAATTTGGGATATGTTTTTGGTATCTCAAAGGTAGAAGGTTACGAAGAATTGGTGGATACTGTAGCAGTTGAGTTATCGGACGATGTAACAGAAATCGATGCGGATGTACAAGCCGCATTGGATGATTACTATGCTGGACTCGCTGATGTTCAAGATTCCAAATATGCAAACTATAAGATCTCAGAAGACAATTTAGAAGCCATGATGAATGGTGGAGAAGATTTCTATCTCCTATCTATTCGTAGCCAGAGTGATTACGATATGAATCACATAGAAGGTGCTGAACTTCTTCCTTGGGGAAATGAGATGGCAGCAGGATTTGCTAATCTGCCAAAAAATAAGACGATTGTAGTCTATTGCTATTCTGGACAAACGGCTGGTCAAACGGTAGCTGCGTTAAGACTGCTGGGCTATGATGCAGTTTCTCTAAATGGTGGTTTTGGTGTAGAAGCAAATGCACCCCATGGTTGGACCAACCATGGCAAGCCAACTACGGCTCTTAATGAAGCAATCGCAGATTATTTCACCAATATGCCGGCACACATCTATAAGATTGCTCAACAGGAGTTTCTAGATTTGGTTGCTGCAAATGAAGATATGACCATTTTGGATATTCGCCAAGCAAGTGACTATGAAGCAGGACACATTCGTGGTGCAATCAATGCTCCTTGGGGCACAGCAGTTAGTGATATTCTTTCGAAACTTCCAGCAGATAAACCACTTTTCGTTTATTGCTACTCAGGTCAGACTGCAGGTCAGGCTGTTCACACCTTGAATCTAGCTGGCTTTGATGCAAGAAGTGTAAATTTGGGTTATGTATTTGGTATTTCTACGGTTCCAGGTTATGAGGAATATGTGGATACCGTAGCTGTTGAGGCAGGAGAAGAAGTTACTGAAATTAGCCGCGAAATACAAACAGCCCTAGATTTCTATTATGCTGGCTTGGCTGATCTAGCAGATACTCGGTATGCAAACTATAAGATTTCCGAGGACAATTTGGAAGCTATGATAAATGGCGAAGAAGATTTCTATCTTCTGTCTATTCGTAGCCAGAGTGATTATGATGCAGGCCACATTGAAGGAGCGGAGCTTCTTCCTTGGGGCAACGACATGGCCGCAGGATTTGCTAATCTGCCGAAAGATAAGACCATTGTTGTTTATTGCTATTCCGGTCAAACGGCAGGTCAGACAGTAGCAGCACTAAGACTCATGGGCTATGATGCCGTTTCTTTAAATGGTGGATTCGGTGTAGAGGCCAATGCTCCTCATGGTTGGACCAATCACGATAAACCAGTAGTTCAGTAGTTTAAGGATAAAAAGTAAGCGACCGGATTTCCGGTCGCTTTTATTGTGGCTTTAGCTTGTTGAGCTACGAAGCAAGCGAAACATAAAACCACCCGCTATGCGGGTGCGGAAACAGTTGTTAAACAACAAAAATCACCTTTCCGTTATACTAGAGTTGTTCAGGCTACTAATATAACAAAAGGAAAGGTGATTTTATGGCTAATAAATCAAATAGCTTATCGCACACCAAGTGGATGTGCAAATATCATATCGTATTTACACCTAAGTATAGACGAAAGATAATCTTCAATCAATATAAAGAGAGTTTGCGTGAGATAATTCGAGACTTATGCAAATACAAGGGTGTAGAGATTATCGAGGGCGAGCTGATGCCAGATCATGTTCATTTGCTAGTGAGCATTCCGCCGAAGATGAGTGTGTCGAGCTTTATGGGATATTTAAAGGGGAAAAGTGCCCTGATGATATTCGATAGACATGCAAATCTGAAATACAAGTTCGGGAATAGACACTTCTGGTCACAAGGATATTACGTGACTACAGTAGGCCTAAATGAAGCGACAATTAAGAAGTATATACGGGAACAGGAAAATCAGGATATTCTGTTGGATAAACTGAGCGTGAAAGAGTACAAGGACCCGTTTAAGAATTAGTTACCTAATATTGCCCCTTGAGGGGCGGCAACAGTGACAAATGCAAAGTGGCTTGAACGAAGTGAAAGCCAGCGTCTTTAGGCGCTGGCCAGTAACATCCCCTTATAGGGGTTGTGCAAACCACCCGTTTTACGGGTGGTCATGATTATTTGGATTAAAACTTTTATAACGAAATACTAGGCTCATCCTCTTGTGAGTTTGTAAGGATTTCAGGAAGTGGCTCACCCTTATCTTGTGGATACATCATGCCTGCAGATATAATCATCCGAAGCCCTTCTTCAACAGTAATATTCATATGTATGAGTTCCTTTTCCGGAATGAGTAGGTAAAATCCAGACGTAGGATTGGGTGTCGTTGGGATGAAAACATTGACCAAATCCTGCTTTACAGCCTGTTGTGGAGCACCCTTTTTGTGACTGGTTAAAAAGGCAAGTGAGTAGATGCCTTTTCTAGGGTATTCAATCATGACGACTTCTTTGAAGGAATCACTTTTTTCTCCTACAAAACTATCGGTGAGCTGCTTTATGGGTCCGTAAACAGTAGAAATAATGGGTAGTTTAAGCAACAGATTGTGTAAGAAATTTTTGAATGCATTTCCTGCAATTTTCTGGGCAAAGAAACCGATTATAAATACGACTACAATGGTTAAGAGAAATCCCATACCAGGTATATGGATATCGATAAAGGCATCTATGAATGTTGCAGAAATGCCATCTACAAACTTGAATAGTTCATATATGATGTATAATGATATTGTGATAGGCAGTATAGCAACGACACCTGTAAGAAAGATTTTTTTCATGTGTGCCTCCTTCGTTGTCAAACAAAAAAAGTATGACAGTGAAGGAAGGTAAAGTCAAGTAGGAGGAACGTGGGATGATGAAAGTGGTAGTAGCCTTTTATTCGCATTCGGGCATAACGAGGGATGTTTCTGAGGCAATAGTGGATGAACTGAAGCTTGCAACAGACTGGGAGGTTGCACTTTGTGAAATTAAACCTCAAAAAGAAGTTGGACAGGGTTTTTCAAAATATTTATGGGGTGGGTACCAAGTGGTTTCCAAACGCTCACCAGAATTGATGCCCTATACTTTTGATACCGAAGCGGATCTAGTATTTATCGGTACACCTGTTTGGGCTTCTAGTATTGCGCCAGCGATTCGAAGCTTTTTTGCAAAGCAAGATTTGACTGGAAAAGAAGTTTTTTGCTACTATACCTGCCAAGGCGGCCCTGGCAAGGTGGCTGAAAGATTCCACGAAGAAACTAAAAACTGTAGCCAGGTTGAAATTAAGGCCTTTGATAAACATGAAATGGATATTGAAAATTTTGAAATGGTTGCCAGAAAATGGGTAAGAACGATTGTTGAAAGGAAAAATAAATGATTATTACAACGACACCTGGAATAGAGGGAAAGCAAATCAAACAATATAAGGGAATTGTATTTGGCGAGGTGGTTTCTGGAGTGGACTTTGTTAAGGATCTTGCTGCCGGATTAAGCAATTTTTTTGGTGGACGCTCTGGCTCTTACGAGGGTGAACTAATCAATGCGCGAGAAGATGCTTTAAGCGAAATGGAAAGACGTGCAATGGTACTAGGGGCCAATGCAATAGTCGGAGTAGATATTGACTACGAGGTACTAGGGCAAGGTGGCAATATGCTTATGGTGACAGCATCAGGCACAGCTGTAGTTACTGACTAACCACAAACCTTCATTGGCAGGGAAAAGATGAACATCTAAATGGGGCTATACAAGAGCCTATGAATCCAGTAGGATTAAGCAATAAAGTTATTTGAGAAAAGAGGTAAGCATGATAGAACTGGGAAAGATGAACCGAATGGATGTGAAATCCATCAAAGAAACAGAGATTATACTAGTAGATCAAGCAGATGGGGAAGAAGCATGTCTTGATTTGACCATACAAGAAAATAGTGGGGGCGTAGAGGGACTTTCTGTAGAGGTCTTTGTTGACCGTGATGCAGCAGGAACCTTGCAGGCTAGTTTAAAAAGACCAGATATTATAATGGGCGAGATAAAAAGATGCAGGGTAGTAGATATTACCGATTTGGGTGCTTTCTTGGACTGGGGCCTCAGTCATGATTTGTTTTTACCCCATAAGAACCACAGGGAAGAAATCAGCATGGGTGATAAACCGATGGTCATGTTAACTCTAAATCCCAAAGGGCGAATTTCTGCCACCATGGAAATCTATAATTTGATGGAGACTGGTGCACCCTACCAAAAAGGTGAAATAGCCAAGGGCACACTGTACAGTTACAGTGAGGAATTGGATGCCTATTTTATCGCAGTAGATAACAAATATCACGGCATGATTCCCAAAAATGAGACGATTGGTAAGGACATGGTATTGGGTGAGGAATTAACAGTGCGCATTAAAAGGGTTCGTGTAGATGGCAAACTGGATTGTACACCAAGAAAGAAAGCCTACCAAGAGATGGATGACGATGCTCGAAAAATCATGGCCTTGTTGGATGCAAATGGCGGCCGGATTGGTTTGCACGATAAGAGTAATCCTGAAGAAATCAAGGCAGCGCTTAATATGAGCAAAGCTTCTTTTAAAAGAGCCGTAGGCAGGTTGTATAAGCAAGGATTGGTTAAATTGGAGAAAGAGGGGACCACCAAAAACGAGGAGTAGCAGGATGAGCAAAGAAAACCAGCTTGAATTGATAACACGATTGCAGTCACTAGAAGAAATCTACTGGAAGAATCCGGCACAGACGAATAGCGAAGAAGCCTTATCGCTTATTGGGTATGGTTTGAAAGACTTAGAGGAAGCCAACCAACGGCTAAAACGCTTTGCACCATACTTGGCAGAGGTATTTCCTGAAACGCGAAACAGTGGTGGAATGATTGAGTCCCCCTTACGCTTACTCAACCAAAATGATTTGGAAAAGATGGGCGTTTTTTCTAAAAAACAGGGAAAGCTCTATCTAAAGATGGATTCTCATCTACCCATATCCGGTTCCATTAAAGCCAGAGGCGGTATTTACGAAGTATTATGTTTGGCGGAAGATATTGCTTTGAAGCATGGATTCAGCTTGGATTCAGACTATCGCTTGTTGGCTACAAGATACTTTCATGATGTTTTTTCCAACTATTCGATTAGTGTGGGGTCTACTGGAAACTTAGGACTTAGTATTGGAATCATGGGGGCAAGGCTGGGATTCAAGGTAGTCGTTCATATGTCGCAGGATGCCAAGGAATGGAAGAAACAGGAATTGAGAAAACGGGGTGTAAGCGTCATAGAGTATTCTGGCGATTACAGTTTGGCGGTAAAAAAGGCCAGAGAGATTGCCCAAAAGGATGTCAATAATCATTTTGTAGATGATGAAAATTCGGTTACCTTGTTTTTGGGATATGGTGTGGCTGCTCTGAGACTCAAAGAACAACTGTCAGAAATGGACATCCCTGTCGATGAAGAGCATCTGCTACACGTGTATCTTCCCTGCGGTGTAGGTGGAGGCCCAGGCGGTATTGCTTTTGGCTTAAAGCTTCTGTTTGGCGACCTAGTGAGATGCTATTTTGCTGAACCGGTTCAGGCACCCTGTATGTTATTGGGCATGGCGACTGGACTACATGAAAAAATTGCAGTTACAGATATCGGTTTGAGCGGAATTACCATAGCGGATGGCTTGGCCGTAGGGCGACCGTCTGGCTTTGTGGGTAAAATTATGAGTGGATTACTAGATGGCTCTTATACCGTCAAGGATGAGACACTACTTCGCTTGCTATATCTCCTTCATAAGGCAGACAACATTAATTTGGAGCCGTCTGCCCTAGCTGGCTTGCAGGGACCCAAAATGCTGCCAAGATCGAAAGGTACCCATATCGCTTGGGCGACCGGTGGTGGTATGGTTCCGGAAGAGGTTATGCGCAAATTGATACAGGCTGGCAAATCCTTAGTATGAAGGGAAACTAGGTTTAGTGGTGGAAGAGGCAAGATGTTACAAGGCTTATTTCTTCCTTGAACAATACGATAAGAATAAAAAAAAGACTTGCTTCCTCTTTTTAGAGAAAGCAAGTCTTTTCGTTTAAACCGTTTCTTTATTTTTCACTTTTTAGAATATCCCTAATTTCAGATAGTAAAACTTCTTCCTTGCTAGGCTCGGGAGGAGCAGCAGGTGCTTCTTCTTCTTTTTTCTTTTTGCTAATCATTTTAACCATCATGAAAATGACAAAGGCAATTATCAAAAAGTCTACAATTGCTTGAATGAAGGCTCCATAGAGTATGGCTACCTCAGCTAAATCTCCGCTTGCCGGGGTAATGACATATTTTAAGTCAGTAAAGCTTACACCACCCAATAGGACACCGATGATAGGCATGATGATATCGTTGACGAGAGAAGAAATGATGGCCTTGAAGGCGGCACCAATAATGACGGCTACGGCTAAATCCACAACATTGCCCTTTAGTGCAAATTCCTTAAATTCTTTAAGCATGAATTACTCCTTTCTATTCAGAATATATAAATCCTATGTTTATTGTATAGGATAAAGTACCTAACTGCAAAGTAAACGCACATTCCTATCAATCAGCATTAAGGGCTACTACTGGGATAGCATATACTTGAACTCATATTAGGCTAATAGGGGGGAGTGGAGATGAAAGGTGTTAGAAAAGTTAAACCCATTGGTATCAAAAAAAACAGCCCCAATCCTTTAGTAGGATGGGGCTATATTTAGACTTATGCGAAGTATCTCTTCAAAAGACCTGCGAAAGCGGAGCCATGTCTAGCTTCATCTTTACACATTTCATGTACCGTATCGTGAACAGCATCATAGCCTAATTCTTTGGCTCTGGTAGCCAACTCTTTTTTACCCATACAAGCACCATGCTCTGCGTCTACACGCATTTCTAGGTTTTTCTTGGTGTCCGGAGCGACTACTTCGCCTAGAAGTTCAGCAAACTTAGCAGCGTGTTCAGCTTCTTCGAAAGCAATACGCTTATAGGCTTCTGCTATTTCAGGAAAACCTTCGCGGTCCGCTTGACGTGACATTGCCAAGTACATACCTACTTCAGAGCATTCGCCCATGAAATTATCTCTTAGGCCTTGTACTACTTCTGGATCTAAGTCAGCAGCGATACCTACTTTATGTTCATCGGCCCACACTAGCTCGGCGCCTTCTTCCATCTTATTGAATTTACTACCGGGAACTTTACACTGGGGACAAAACTCTGGGGGTTCACTACCCTCATGAACATAACCACAAACGCTGCATACATATTTACTCATCTGTCTTTTCCTCCTTTTGATTACAAGCAGGGCAATAGCCCGCATAATAGATTTGAATTTGGTCTACCTTGAATCCTTCGAGCAAGGGCGTATAAAAATCCTTATTATCTATACCCTCGATATCCATAACTTGGCCACAGCCCTTACAAAAAAAATGGCTGTGCGTAGAGCGGTCCGCATCATAGCGTGTTTTCTCGTCTTCTATGGTGATCTTTTGGACAATCTGCTCCTCTACTAATAGATGAAGGCTGTTATAGATTGAGGCTTTGGATAGGGTAGGAATGTGCTCCTTTAAATCCATATAGATATCGTCTACGCTCGGATGTTTATTCGTACCCAGTAGGTATGAAAGTACCTCTAAACGGATGGAAGTAGGTTTTACATTTTCTTCCCGTAGAATATTTTCCGCTTGTTTTATAGTATTCATGGTCACCTCTTTTGTAATGATTACAAATTTATAATAAATATAAAAGAGGGAAAAGTCAAGTATATTATAAAAAAAGTCACCCCTAGGGTGACTTTTTTTCTCTATATTTGAATCTTTCAATTCACTTATGCATTCTGTTTTGTGAAGTTCAGAAGACCACCGGCAAGAACAATCTTAACAAATCGCTCACTAAGATCATGGGTTACAACATAATCAAGACCCTTGGTTTTGTTATGAAGGATCAATTCATTGGATACAGGAAGGGTTTCTCGGATTTTATCTAAAACAAGAACATCTCCCAACTCAATGCTATCGTAGTCTTTCTCATTGTTAAAGGTTAGCGGTAGAATACCGAAGTTTACCAAGTTTGCCTTATGAATTCTAGCAAAACTCTTGGTGATAACAGCCTGGACACCCAAATACATCGGTGCTAGTGCTGCATGCTCTCGGCTAGACCCTTGTCCATAGTTTTGACCACCTACAATGAAACCACCATCTTTTTCCTGGGCACGTACACAGAAACCTTCATCGTTCTGGCAGAAGACATGCTTGGAAATCTCAGGAATATTGGAACGTAGAGGTAAGACTTTGGCTCCCGCCGGCATGATATGGTCGGTAGTGATGTTGTCTTCCACTTTCAGTAGCACTTCTTTTTCAATATGATTTTCAACTGGTTCCTTAATGGGTAGTGGCTTTATGTTTGGACCACGACGAACTTCTACTTCTTCCGGATTCTTGGAAGGAGGGATAATCATGCGATCATCAATGATGAAGGTCGTTGGCATTGCAATATCCGCAATATCTTCTAGCTCTCTAGGGTCAGCCATGGTACCTTTCAGAGCAGTTGCTGCTGCGGTTTCCGGGCTGGTCAAAAAGATATCAGCATCAGCGGTACCGGATCTTCCTTTAAAGTTACGGTTGAAGGTCCGAACGGAAACGCCTTTAGAGCAGGGAGCTTGTCCCATTCCGATACATGGACCACATGCAGACTCAAGAATTCTTGCACCAGATTCTATAAGAATGCCCAAGGCACCATTGTCTGCCAGCATCTTGTATACTTGGCGGGATCCTGGCGAGATGACCAAAGATACATCTGGGTGTACCATTTTACCCTTCAGAATCGAAGCTACCCGCATCAAATCCATGTAGGAAGAGTTGGTACAACTACCGATTGCAACTTGGTTTACTTTCATATCACTCAGTGAAGCAACGGTTTTAATGGCATCCGGGCTGTGCGGAGCTGCCGTTAAGGGCTCCAACTCATCTAGGTTGATCTCAATCGTTTCGTCATAGGTGGCATCCGCATCGGGTAGCATCTCATGAAAATCCTGTTCCCGGTTTTGGGCGGTAAGAAAGGCCTTGGTGGTTTCATCACTGGGGAAAACGGAAGTGGTTGCTCCCAATTCAGCACCCATGTTGGTGATGGTAGCGCGTTCCGGAACGCTTAGGGTCTTAACGCCTGGGCCGGTGTATTCCACGATTTTTCCTACACCGCCTTTTACGGACATAATCTCAAGAACTTTCAAGATGATATCTTTCGCACTAACATAGCGGGGAAGGGAACCAGTCAGATTTACCTGGACAACCTTTGGCATGGTTAGGTAGAAGGGTCCGCCTGCCATGGCAACCGCGACATCCAGACCACCTGCTCCAATAGCAATCATGCCCAAACCACCACCGGTGGGGGTATGGCTATCAGAACCTAAAAGAGTTTTTCCAGGAACACCAAAACGTTCTAAGTGTACCTGGTGGCAGATGCCATTTCCAGGTCTTGAAAAATAGACACCGTGCTTGCTGGCAACGGACTGCAGGTATAGATGGTCATCAGCATTTTCAAACCCAGACTGCAGGGTGTTATGGTCTACATAACTGACGGACAGGTCAGTCTTTACTTGGTCCACTCCCATGGCCTCAAACTGCAAGTAGGCCATGGTGCCAGTTGCATCCTGGGTCAATGTTTGGTCAATGTGTATGGCTATTTCTTCACCCGGCTCCATGGCGCCTTCCACCAAATGAGCTGAGAGGATTTTTTCTACGATATTTTTTCCCATTATCTTCCTCCTAAATACGTATTTGTTTCGCACTAAATATATCAGATATGGCAGTCTGCGTAAAGAGAATCACTCTAGTGTGTGTCTTATTCTTTCCTATTGCTCATAAATTAGTTAAAATAGAATCAGACATATGCAAACAGGAGGAATAACATGAACATTGTATTGGTAGAACCAGAAATACCCGGCAATACTGGAAGCATTGCCAGAACTTGTGCAGCAACAGGAAGTAACCTACATCTGGTGCGTCCCTTAGGGTTTTCTGTAGAGGATAAATATCTGAAGAGGGCTGGACTCGACTATTGGCCCCTAGTTGAAATCACCTATTATGATTCTATTGAAGAAGTATTTGAAAAGCACCAAGGCGCCAAATTTCATTTCTTGACGACCAAGGCCAAACATTCCTATGCGGAAGCAACCTTTGGACCAGAAGACTATCTGGTTTTTGGCAAGGAAACCAAAGGCTTACCAGAGGATTTGATCCGAGCCAACGAAGACAGCTGCTTCCGAATTCCTATGGTAGACATAAAGGAAGCGAGAAGTCTGAATCTTTCGAATGCGGCATGTATCGTATTGTATGAGGCACTCAGACAAAATGGATTTGAGGGTCTTCGGTAGATGATACGCGTTGGAGTTATATCTGATACACACTTGAAACAGGAGTTTGACTTTTTACCCACTAGAGTGGCTACCGTATTTGATGGGGTGGACCAGATAATCCACTGTGGGGATATCAATAGACAGGAGGTATTGGATGAGTTGGGTTTTATTGCCCCTGTTACCGCAGTTTTTGGCAATACGGATCCCTACGAAATGGCGAGTGCCTTAGAGCATCAGGCCATCCTAAATTTGGGTGATTACCGTATTGGGATAACCCATGGAGAAGGGTTTTCCCAGGCTCGATTAAACGCACTCAAGCGTTTTCGAGATGTAAAACTGGATATTCTTCTTTACGGACATAGTCATTGTCCTGAAAAAAGTGTAGAACAAGGAATCTATTGTCTCAACCCAGGTTCTGCCACACGACCTCGTTGCACCACTAGGGGTACGATAGCAATTCTTACACTAGGCGATGTTATTGAGAGCGAGTTTATTGATCTTTAGTACATAAGGAGGATGAAATGAAAAAAACGATGGTAATGACTGGTATCACACTCTTATTAGTAGGATTAATCTCTTTGCTAGGTGCTACAGATGTGATTCCGTTAGGGATGGGATTGGTTTGGCCGCTATCACTTTTGCTGCCAGGTCTTTTCTTTCAAATCATATTTTGGGTCAAGAGAAATCGTTTTGGTGAAGAAATTTTGATACCATCCGGAATCTTGATTGTATATGCCCTATTTTTCTTTGTGGCTGAATCAAGAGGTTTTGAGATTCTGTCGACGGGTTGGCCGATATTTCCCTTAGGAGTTGCCTTGGGCTTTCTACAAACCTATCTATTTGGCAGTCGAAAATCAATCTATCTATTCATCGGACAGATACTGCTGATTTTTTCTGTGCTTGCCATTCTTTTTAATTCACTTAGCCTAGATTTGGATGGGATTTTATTCCCCATAATTTTGATGTTTTTAGGTATTTTGGCAGTAATTCAGGCCTTTTGGAAAGACCGAAGCTGAGTAACTACTGATATCTACGCTAGACTTCGGATATGGGCTTCTGTGGTTTGTTGACAAGTCCCAAAGGGTATACAATAAAGTTGTTAAGATTGATTGCAAGCTGTGTATTCTGTATATGGAAAGGTGTGATTTTTTTGTCAAATGTTCCGAAAACAAAAGAAAATTTGAAAAAATGTCTCTGTATGAAATGTCCTAGCTATACGTTTGCTTGTAAGGTGAAATCTATGCCGGGCAATGCTATTTTGATGATGAGTGATATGGATAAGAAGCTTCATGCTGAAGCCATGTATTGTGCTTACGAAAAAAGCAATTGCATAAGTGAAGATAAGGGTTGTATCTGTAGCACTTGCGAGCTCTATAAAGAGTATGGGCTGACGAACGGTTACTACTGCACTGCAGATGGTGGAAAGTAAGAATCCACGTACAAAAAACTGTGCTAGCAAATACTGTATGTGTGAAAATTTGAATACCCAAGGCAGATTTATAATAAAATTGCCTTGGGTATTTTTTTATTGGGTGGTAAGTCCTTCGGTGTACTTCGTAATAGAATTCAATCCTTCTTGAATATCTAGTCCTTAGCTGATGAGATTCAACTAGTGAGTCTAGAATATGAAATAGAAAACCGCTCTTTCAACCCAAAAGAAATGGTATAATTGCATTAGAAGAAGAAAAATTGTAGGGATATACGTGTTCGGGGTAGAAAATAGGAAAGCAGGGTCAAAGGTGGGATTCGTATGAACTGCTTAGGTAAGTTTTATTTATAAAATCGGCTAGAATAAAATTTGGTACAATATAAGTCGGAAGGAAGGAAGACAAATCATATGACAACAGAAAAAACAGAAGGTTTACATAGTGGCTTTGTCCACCTTCATAATCATACAGGGTACAGCCTACTAGATGGAGCCGCTAGAATTCCAGACATGGTTAAGCGGGCGAAAGAACTCAAGATGGATGCACTAGCCATTACGGATCATGGGGTTATGTATGGTGTGGTTGACTTCTATAAAGAATGTAAAAAGCAAGGCATTAATCCCATCGTTGGGTGCGAAGTATATGTAGCTAAAAATTCAAGATTGGACAAGAGGCCTAGGATTGATGAAGAACGTTATCATCTGGTGCTGCTGTGTAAAAACATGGTGGGCTATAAAAACTTGGTTAAGTTGGTTTCCGCGTCCCATACGGAAGGCTTCTATTATAAGCCAAGGATAGATTTTGAACTCTTAGAGGAACATCATGAAGGACTGATTGCTACTAGTGCCTGCATTGCAGGGGAGATTCCTAGTAAGATTCTTGACGGAGATCTTGCTGGGGCAAAAGACATTGCCATTCAGTATAAGGCCTTATTTGGGGAAGACTTCTTTATCGAATTACAAGACCATGGTATGCGACAAGAAAAAGAAGCCAACCTGCATCTTATTGCTATTGCAAATGAATTGGATATTCCGCTCATTTGTGCCAATGATGCTCACTACGTCGTAAGGGAGGATGCCAAGAGTCATGATGCTCTATTATGCATTCAAACCGGTAAGACGATTGGCGATGAGGACCGGATGCGCTTCGAGGGAGAAGAATTTTATCTGAAATCCCAAGAGGAAATGGAGTCCTTGTTTTCCCACGTACCAGAAGCGCTTGAAAACACGGTGCGAATCTCGGAACGTTGCAAGTTGGAATTTGAATTTGGAAAGCTCTATCTGCCCAAATATGAAGTACCTGAGGGATACACCTTGAACACCTATCTCCATGAATTATGTCGCCAGGGCGTGGAAAAGCGTCTAGGAGAGATGACAGAGGAAATCCAAAAAAGACTGGACTATGAGCTTTCTGTAATTGAAAAGATGGATTATCCAGGCTATTTTTTGATCGTTTGGGACATGATTAACTTTGCTCGTAGCAATGGTATCTATGTGGGACCTGGAAGAGGTTCTGCAGCCGGAAGTTTGGTTGCCTATGTATTGTTCATAACAGACATCAATCCTTTGCAATATAATCTATTGTTTGAACGTTTCTTGAATCCGGAGCGGGTGAGCATGCCAGATATTGATACGGATTTCTGCTATGAGCGCCGGGGTGAAGTCATTGAATATCTCATCAAGAAATATGGCGAGGAGCATGTGGCCCAGATTGTTACCTTCGGTACCTTATCGGCAAGGACTGCTATCCGGGATATTGGCCGTGTGCTAGATCTGCCACTACCATTAGTGGACAAAGTGGCTAAGATGATACCGGGAGAACTGAATATTACACTGGATAAAGCCTTAGAGATGAATCCTGAGCTAAGGCGAATTATGGATGAACAAGAAGAAATTGCCCATCTAATCCAAATCGCAAGAAAGCTTGAAGGCCTTCCGCGTCATAGCTCCACCCATGCTGCCGGACTCGTCATTGCACCTGGACCGGTGGATGACTATATTCCCATTCTCAAGGGACAAGGAGATATTCGAGCAACCCAATACAATATGACTACCGTTGAGGAGATGGGTCTTCTCAAGATGGATTTACTAGGCTTAAGGACATTAACGGTAATTGGAAAGACCATTAATAATATTCAAACGACCCAAGGCACTTGTTTAGACCTGGACCAAATTCCATTGGATGACCCCGAAACCTATCAACTGTTGGGAAGAGGAGATACCACCAGCATATTCCAACTGGAGAGCGCAGGAATGCAGAATATCTTAAAAAGCCTGAAACCGGAGGTTTTTGAGGATATTGTTGCCCTAGTCGCCTTGTATAGACCAGGACCTCTTGGCAGTGGCATGGTCGATGATTTTGTGGACGGCAAACATGGAAAAATAAAGACCACCTATTTGCATCCTTTACTTGAACCCATATTGCAAGATACGTATGGTGTCATTCTCTACCAAGAACAAGTAATGCGCATTGCTAGTGATATGGCAGGCTTTACACTGGGAGAAGCGGATTTATTGCGCCGTGCTATGGGCAAAAAGAAAAAGAAAATCATTGAAGAACAAAAAAACCATTTTATCTCAGGGGCAAAAAAACAGGGTGTTTCTGAAAAAGTAGCTGAAAAGGTTTATGAACGGATGGCTCATTTTGCAGGCTATGGATTTAATAAATCCCATTCAGCTGCATATGCCTTGATTTCATACCGTACAGCCTACTTAAAAGCGCATTATCCGAAAGAATTTATGGCAGCCATGCTGACCTCTATTATGCAGAATACCGATAAAGTAACCTTGTATATTGAGGAGTGCAAAAAAATGGATATCAAGATACTGCCACCCGATATAAATGAGTCCTATGCTGATTTCACACCGGTAACCAAGGGAATTCGTTTTGGGATTGCGGCAGTAAAAAATGTGGGGCGCGGTGCTATAGAGAGTATAGTAGAAGCGAGACAAGATGGTCCTTTTACGACCCTGGATGATTTTTGTGAAAGAACAGATTTACGCCATGTCAACAAGCGAGTAGTAGAAGGTCTGGCCCTTTGTGGAGCACTAGATAGCTTTGGGCTGTTTCGTAGCCAAATCGTGCAAATGCTACCCAAAGCATTTGATCGGGCTGAAAAAAGAAGGGATGATATAGATTCTGGACAAGTGTCCCTGTTTGATTCACCAGGAATCGAACTGGAAGAGCACACACCAGTACCGCCCATTAAAGAATATCCTCAGCGAGAATTGCTTGATATGGAGAAAAATGCGCTCGGCTTTTATATTAGTGGACATCCTTTGGAACCCTACCGCAACCTATTCGAAGACAAAAGAATTCGTAGCCTTGCTAGCATTGATGAAAAAGATGATGGAGAAATGATCATTGTCTGTGGCATGGTGAGTAAGATTAAAAGAAGTGTGACCAAGAAGAATGAGAACATGGCCTATGTCACCATAGAGGATCTATATAAAAGTATAGACGTTTTGGTTTTCCCAAGACTATATGCAGAAATGGGTGTCCAATTAAAGGAAGATCAGGTCGTATTGCTTAGAGGAAGGCTCAATTGCAACGAGGAAGAAACCAAGATTTTTGCCGATGCATTTCAATTTGAGGTAACACCAGATACCCAACTGCAGGATTCTTTTATGCGTGGCTTAAGTAGAAAGGCAAGGCAGGCTAATGCATCTGCACCAGCAGTAGAGTCCTCGCCTGTTCCTCAAACGTCTCAGAATAAGGAAGATACAATTCCGGCAAGGGTGACCATTCGTGTAGTTAATCGCGAAAATCAAAAGATTGAAGAGTGCTTGACAAGCACGCGCGAACTGCTAGACGGTGCAAGCAAAGGTGAAACGGATGTTTTTTTCTATCTCGAAGGGAAGATTCGAGTCAGTCTTAGACAAAAAAAATATATTGACCGAAAAATCTATGATAAACTTTGTAGAGTATGGGGAGAAAACAACATCGAGTAAAAATTGCAAGGGAGTGATTAAATGAAGATCGCCGTCTATCCTGGGTCTTTTGACCCACTAACGAATGGACATCTTGATATCATCGAGCGGTCGGTGCATATCTTTGATAAAGTAATATTAGCGATAGCGAAGGAAAACTATAAAGAGTCACTGTTTTCTGTTGAGGAGCGCATCGAAATGATTGCCGAAGCGCTAAAGGGCTATGAGACTGTGAAAATTGAAGCCTTTGAAGGATTGTTAGTGCAATATGCCAAGAAAAAAGGAGCATGTGCCTTAATCCGGGGTTTGCGCGCAGTATCAGACTTTGAATATGAATTTCAGATGTCGCTTATGAACCGCAAACTAGAACCTGATGTTGAAACGGTATTTCTGATGACATCAGCAGAAAATGCCTTTATCAGTTCGACGATGATCAAACAGGTTGCATCTTTACAGGGTAATATTCACGGCTTGGTTCCACCGGTCGTGGAGAAAGCTTTATTCCGAACATTCAAAGGGGATTAAATGGAAAATATGAAGTGTGATATGGATTATATTGTTGTGAAGGCACTTGAAAACGGTGTGACCATCATGGGACTTACAAGAGGTCGTGATACAAAAAGTCATCATTCAGAAAAAATTGATAAGGGTGAAGTCTTGATTGCTCAGTTTACAGAAACAACAGCAGGCATAAAAATCAGGGGAAAAGCTAAAATTTATACCAAACATGGAGAAGTGGACAACGATTAGAATATCCAGGGAGATTCGGAAATGTGGAAAGTAGTATTCGTGGTAAATTCTGAAAAAGAAGTGAACAAAATCAAACGGGAATTGGAAAAGGAATATATATTTCCAAGAATTATTCAATATGGCAGCTCCTATCAGATTATGGTGGAAGAAATGGACCTACAAGATAGTGAAGAAATTATCAGGGGGATCATATCCTAAGGTATGGAGGAAGGCGTGATTATGAATAAAATAGCAGTCATGACATCAGGTGGAGATGCTCCAGGTATGAATCCAGCTATTCGGGCAGTAGTTAGAAAATCTGTCTATCATGGGCTCTCTGTGGTAGGTATCAAGAGGGGATTTGAGGGGCTTCTTAATAGCGATTTCGAGCAGATGGATGTTTCTAGTGTAGGAGACATTGTTACCCGTGGGGGGACAAAACTTTTGTCTGCACGATGTGAGGAATTTTTGAAAGAAGAAGTCCAAATTGAAGCAGCAAATACGCTAAGGAAACACGATATAGACGGCTTGATTGTCATCGGTGGAGATGGAAGTTTCCGAGGGGCATTGGCACTACAGAAGCAAGGCATAAAGGTAGTCGGCGTGCCAGGCACGATTGACAATGATATTGCAGGCACTGAAATGACGATTGGTTTTGACACCGCTGTGAATACTGCTTTGGAGGCCATATCCAAACTTAGAGATACTGCAACCAGTCATGAACGATTGTTTCTGGTGGAAGTGATGGGTAGACATTGTGGTGCCATAGCCCTGGCGACAGGAATAGCCGGTGGAGCGGAAGCCATACTGATACCAGAAATGCCCATCGACTACGATAAACTTACCGCTAGCATCTTACGAGGCAAGGCTAGAGGAAAAATTTCTAGTATTATTGTGGTTGCAGAAGGAGCTACGCATGTAGCGGATGTGGAGAAGCTTCTCAAAGAACGCACCGGAGCAAATGTCAGAACTGTGATCCTAGGGCATTTGCAACGCGGGGGCTCGCCGACGGTAAGTGATTCCATTTTAGCGAGTCGCATGGGTGCTGCCGCGGTAGATTTCTTGCGAGAGGGTAAAAATGGTGTAATGACAGCACTTCTTCAGGGAAATATTGAAGCAGTTCCGTTGGAGGACTGTTTAAATAAGAGTAGTAGCTTTGATGAAAAATTGTACCACTTGGCCGAAATCTTGGCCATATAGGAGGAACAGAATGCGAAGAACCAAAATCATATGTACGATTGGTCCCGCTAGTGAAAAGGACGAAATACTTCGGGAAATGATAGCAGGCGGAATGAATGTTGCAAGACTTAATTTTTCTCATGGCAATCACCAGGAGCATCTAGTACGAATCAAGAAAATTCGCAAAATAGCTGAGGAACTTGGAAAAAATGTGGCCATTATGTTAGATACCAAAGGCCCGGAGATACGAACTGGTGAATTAGCGTCTTCCAATGTGATTCTACATACGGGAGATAATCTGATTCTGACCACGGAACCCATTGTCGGAAACCAGGACAGACTGTATGTGAGCTATGAAAAACTGCCGGAAGAAGTTTCCGTGAAAGACCAGATCTTACTTGATGATGGTTTAATATCACTGATTGTAAGCAAGATAGAGGGAAAAGAAATTTTTTGCCAGATAGAAAATGGTGGCAAAATTAAGCCTAGAATGGGTGTGAATGTGCCAGGTGAAAAATTGAATTTACCATTTTTGTCCGAAAAGGATAAGCAGGATATCCTATTTGGTATTAAAAATGGTATCGATTTTATTGCCCTATCTTTTGTACGGGATAAGTATGAGGTGGAGCAAGTCAGGGCATTATTGGATGAAAATGAGTCTAACATACATATAATCGCAAAAATTGAAAATATCTTTGCCGTGGAAAATATCAAGAGCATCATTAAGGTTAGCGATGGCATCATGGTTGCCAGAGGTGATTTGGGCGTGGAAATTCCCATCGAAGAAATTCCAATAATCCAGAAGAAAATCATCCGGTACTGCTTTGAAAGAGCAACTCCAGTCATTACAGCGACACAAATGCTCGATTCCATGATTCGCAATCCACGACCTACTAGAGCAGAAGTAACCGATGTAGCAAATGCCGTATTGGATGGAACAGACTGTGTTATGCTGTCGGGAGAAACTGCCGCGGGAGATTACCCCTTGCTCACGCTGAAGACGATGATTAAGATTGTCCTAGAAGCAGAAAACCTGATGTGCAATTCACCAGATCGATTTAAGAAACGCAAATACAAGAGCATGCATCCCATCACCGATAACATCAGTGAATCTGCAGTGCAAATTGCTCATAAGCTAGATGCTACGGCTTTAATTGTTCCTACCAGATCCGGTTTTACACCACGAATGGTAGCCAAATATAGGCCCAGTACGCCGGTCTATGCCATGGTTTCCCATAAGTCTAGTAAACGATTGATGTGCATTGTATGGGGAGTGGAAACGGTGGAGATTGTGGAACCGGATAATATCGATTCTATGATTGAACGAGCTACAGAAGCTTGCTTGAAACAAGGATATATTCAGGAAGGTGACATGGTTGTTATTACTGCTGGCGTGCCGATTGGAGTGAGTGGTAAGACAAATTTACTGAAAGTGCAAATTGTTTAGATTCAAAAAAGCATTAAAAAAATAGCGTTAAATATGGAACCTGGGATTCAAACGTAGTACTATGCTATATGTGACAGCACATCACATATGGCATATTTTTTTTACGGAGGATAGCATGAACAGACAAATGCGAGCACAACAGATTCCAAATTTTTCCATAACATTGCAGAAGTCTTTAGACCACTCCGATATCGTGGTATTCATGGGTTTGCATGAATTTTATACTACAGAGTTCTTTCAAGAAATCTTGTCTTGGACGACGGATATACCACTAGTAGAAGTGGAATGCTCAATTGTTAAAGATCAAGGCGTATGTATAGATTTTACGAAAGAAGAGCAAATCTATTTATTAGATATCCGGAAAGCAAAGTTGGAAAATGGAAATAAGAACATTGCATTACACACCAAGGGCTTACATGGGAAGATTATTATTCTTAGCAATCATGAGGTGAATGTTGAGATACTGGAACGGTCAGCTGCTTTAGTCCCTACAAACTTTATGCTTCAGGATTTACGATTTGAAGAAAAAGAACTTAGGAGATTGTTAGTTGGAGAAGAAATCAAAGATATCGAATGTGATGATATCTTATCCATGACAGATGGTGATGCTGCTTTGGTTTTAAAAATATTGTCAAATCACAAGTCTGCCACAGGATTTAATCTAGTATGTGCGAAAAAGGAATTAATTCGAGGCTTCACTTGGTTGCTCGAAAAGAATTTTACGAATGAGGAATTAAAATGGATAAGCATACTTCGCTACTTTGATACCTTTAATTTATACGCAGTAGACCAACTATGGTCAGATGAAATGAATCACATAGGTACAGTGCGTAAGTTGGCTAATCTAGGAATGATTACCTTGTTGGATTGGGATACCTGCAAGTGTTGCATGCCCCTAAAACAAGCACTGGAAAGATTGGCCTATATCCTATGTGACAAGGATGAAAAAAGACGACAAGAAGAATCGGCTGTAGAATACTTGCAACAAACAAAAAGGTGGAAGGAAGCGCTTTTTATTGTGTCAGCTTCCGAAAATACGGACCTTTTTCAAGAGGTAATGCACGAAGTACTATCCAAAGTGGATATTGTATCGGATCCTGGTGCAATTAACGCATGCTATGATATGGTGCAAAATAGAAAGAATGAGACGAGTCCTGAGATACTGTTGCTTTCTATCTTGCATGAGCATTATGTGGGACATAGTGCTTCCAAATGGCGCTTTGCTAGAAAACTTTGCGATATGTGGGAACAATGCTTAGACCGGAATGAGAGCTTTTTAACTACGGCGGCGATGCTGGTAGTGTCTAGTTGCTTGCAGCTGGGACGATTTGTTGAAGCAGAGCAATTCCTACAAAAGGTGCAAAAAGAGATAATTTTCGAAAATGATGGTAATTTGGCACAAATCGAATTGTTGAGTACTTATCTTTGTGGGATTATGAATCTTGATACCATGGATCATCAAAGAATGAAGAAAATGAAGCACCGCATCATGAGCCATGACAACAGTAGTGTATGGTTATTTTTTATGCGAATCTTCTTTGAGGAAGACCTATTTTTGCTTTTATTTACACCGGATGAATATGAGCACTTTTTAGATAAGTTGTTGGGTGAAAAAGGCATGGGCCTGCTGAATGACCAGTGCTTAATTCAACAGATATACTATTATCTATTTTGCAATCGGATGCGTTATTATCCATCTGACTCAGATGACCAGGCGGTTGTTTTGACGCATAAAATTGAAAATAGCAACAGTGACCATGTCAAGTTGTGGGGATATTATGTACTTGCTATGGGTGAATACTTAAGGAATGAGCTGAACATGGCAGGTTCCCACATTGATGAAATGCTATACTATGTTAGCATGACAGGATGTGCTACGATGCGATTTAGGGGCCTCCTCTTGGGGGCTAGGATAGCCGTTGAGAACAATCGCTTAGAACGTGCTGAAGGCTTGCTTCGGGAAGTAAAGGCGATGGAAACATATTGCCAATGGGAATCCTTTTCTGCACTAGTACTTCAAGAGGAAGCACAATGGCATTTTTACAAGGGACAACAGGAAAAGGCATTGCAATATGCTACGGAAGCATTGGGCGTCATAAAGAAGATTGGTAGTGATCTGGGTGTGATGGAAGCCTTGACCCGCACCAGTTTGATTCAGGAGTCAAGGGGGTGTGCAGGAGAGTCTTTGGCGTCTGAATATTTGGTGGAAGCGGCTTCCGTAGCGAGACGTTCCAATGAAATAGCCCTGCTGGAAAGGTATTTGGAAGTTCACCCGCAGTTAATGCGATTTATAGAACCGGACTACCTTATGGAGGGGGACACTAGTGCTGAGGATTCATATTTAAAAATTAAGCTCTTTTCAGAGTGTCAGATATGTTGTGGGGAGCAAGTTTTACGCGAGGAGGATTGGCCTACTCGGAAAGTAAAGGGGATTTTCCAATACTTGCTATTGCATTCTGACCAACGCATAGCGAGGAATTCTTTGGCAAAGGAGTTTTGGCCGGAAATCACGGATAATGCGCAAGGACTGGCCAATCTAAGAGTTGCTTTAAGCTTGCTGGGAAAAACTCTAGGACAAATTGGACTGGAACAAATTCTGAAACGAAACCGGCAACGAGCCTGGCTCGAAATTCCCGAGGATGCTCATATTGATTATTTTGAATTCCGTGAAAAGTATGAATCTGGAAAGGAATGTTATAAGCAAAGAGATTATCGTAATGCTAAAAAACACTTCTCAGCCAGCTTAAAAGTGTTGGAGAAACCTTTCTTGAGTACTCAGGTAAAGGATGAATGGGCAGTAAAGGAAAAGGCCAAAGTAGCCAAAAAAAAGGAACGTTGCCAGTACTATTTGCTTCATATAGCTCTTGCGAATCAACAATATGCCAATGCCGTGGTATACTGTAAAAAGATGCTGGAAGAGAACAGCTACCGTGAAGACATATATCGTATACTTATTAAGACTCTGAGAAAACAGGGTAGGGTAGGCGAAGCCTTAAGCGCATACAAGTGCTATAAGAAGATCTTAAGCGAGGAGTTGAAGCTCAGTCCCAGCAAAGACATGCTAGTTATGGAAAAGAAACTGGCAAATACCGTATATTAGAAAGGATAGATATGAAAAGTTTCCTGAATAAGTCACTGATAGCGATTATGGCCATGTTGCTATGGCCGGCACCGTGTTTAGCAGATAATATTCCAGTTACAATGAGCGTAAACCAACAGACGATTGAAATGGACACGCTGGGGTATCTGGAAAGCGGGCGAACTTATCTACCGATTCGTTTCATGGTCCAGGCTATGGGGGCCCAGAGTATTGAATGGCGCCAAGATGATCAGCTTGCCTTAATCAAGATGGGGGATAATCGAATCCTGCAATTGGCGACAGATGAGACGACTGCATTGATTGACGATGAGGCAATAGCGTTTAGCAAACCGTTGCCATTTCATGATGGACGTTTGTTTGTCCCTATCGCTGAGCTGAAGGATTATTTAGGTTTTAGCATTTCCTACAATCCACAAACCATTCATGTAAATATTGATAAGCCAGATGTTGTCGTAACGCCGGAGTTGATTGCTGACCCAATCGACGAGGAAGATTTGCTGTGGTTATCTAGAATTGTTGAAGTAGAGGCAAAGGGGCAACCGATTGAAAATAAGATTGCTGTAGCGAACGTAGTACTCAATCGGGTGGAAAGTGATGCTTTTCCCGATTCCGTATATGATGTAATTTTCCAGGTTGATGTGCATACGCAGTTTCCACCAGCCCATAAGGATGGATTTACGGAAATTGAACCTTCTGATGCGAGTTGGCAAGCGGCAAAAGTGGCTTTGATGGGTTCAAACAATATCGAAGATTGTCTCTTTTTCAATTATCGACCTTTTTCAAATATGCAAGATCGATTCTTTACTGAAATGAATGGAGAATACTTTTATCGTTAATAAATTCGTGGTTGCAATTCCTGTTACCATAGCATATAATTCTTAATGAAGTAACTTTAAGCTAGTACGAGATACTAGAAAGGGACATGATTTACTTAAGAGCGATAAGCCTTTCTCGTACTGAGAAAGGCATTTTTTTATGTTTAGGGTACAAGGAGGTACTATGTTAAAAGGTAAACACCTGATTGAGCCATTTGATTTTAGCCTAGAGGAGTTGGAGCAAGTATTTGATTTGGCTGATCAAATCATTCAATCTCCAGAACGTTTTTTAGATGCATGCAAGGGAAGGATTCTAGCTACACTGTTTTATGAACCATCCACTAGAACAAGATTTTCCTTTGAAGCGGCCATGCAAAGACTTGGTGGTCAGGTTATCGGCTTTGATGACCCCAGCACTTCTTCAACAGCAAAAGGTGAATCATTATCAGACACCATTCGTACCATCGCATGTTATGCTGACATTGCAGCAATCAGACATCCTAGAGAAGGTACAGCAAAGCTAGCCTCCAAGTTTACAGATATGCCAATAATTAATGCTGGAGACGGTGGTCATCAGCATCCTACCCAAACCCTAACTGATTTACTAACAATCCGCCATTATCACGAGGAAATCAAAGATTTAACCGTGGGAGTATGTGGTGACCTGAAATTTGGTCGCACAATTCACTCTCTAGTAAAAGCCCTATCAAGATATGAGAATATTCACTTCAAAATGATTTCACCTGAAGAATTAAAGATGCCACAGTATATATTGGATGAGCTACCTAGCGATAGCTATGAACTAACAGACAGCTTGGAAGCGGCAATCGGGGATGTAGATATCCTTTACATGTCTAGAGTACAAAGAGAACGCTTTGTATCAGAAGATGAGTATCAGCGTTTAAAAGACTTCTTCATTTTAGATAAAAACAAGATGAAACTGGCCAAAGAGAACATGATTGTTATGCATCCGCTACCACGCGTTAATGAAATTTCCAAGGAAATAGATACAGATACTCGTTGCGTCTATTTTGAACAAGCCAAATTTGGAATGTTCGTCAGAATGGCACTAATTATGAAATTGCTGGGAGCATCCGTTGAATAGAAAGGGGTAGACCATGATTAATGTATCAAAACTAAAAAAAGGCGTAGTCATCGACCATATCGAAGCAAATAAAGGCTATAAGATTTTTAATCAGTTAAAGTTGGACCAAAGTGAAGACGTGGTTGTCCTGATGCGTAATGTACCTTCCCAGAAGATGGGGAAAAAAGATCTAATTAAAATAGAGAACGATATCAATGTAGATTTGACCGTATTAGGCCTGATTGACCCCAATGTAACGGTGAATATCGTGGAAAACGGTGAACGCATTAAAAAGATTAAGCTGTCCTTGCCAGAAAAAGTGATGGGAATCCTAGATTGTAAAAACCCACGTTGCATAAGCAAGCATGAAAATGTAGGTGATATTGGTTTCATATTGGTCGACAAGGAAAAGAAATTATATCGCTGTGAGTACTGCGATGCTAGAACTTCATTATAGGGGATGACAAAATGCCAAGCTATGCTATAATGCTCAAGTATGGAGGCAATTTTGTATGGAGTTCTTTTTAAAAACAGACAGGTTGGGATTGCAGAAAATAACCTTTAATCATCAAGATTCGATAAAGTCGGTCTTGCAAGATGAAGAAATCATGTTTTATTCTGCTAGCGGAATTAAAAATGATGCTGAGGTTAAAGATTATATAATCCAGACCATGTCAGATTATCAAGATGGTTATGGCCAATATGCAGCGTACGAATTGGCGAGCGGAGATTTTATAGGATTGGCTGGGTATTTTTCCTTTATATTTGAAGAACATCAAGACCTAGAAATTAATTATCGCCTGCTTCGACAATACCGTGATAGAGGCTATGCCTCAGAACTAGCCAAGTACTTGGCAGAGTATGCTCTAACGGACTTAGCGTATAGGCGGGTATTTGGACTAGTTGATAAAAGGAATCTTGCCTCAAAAAGAGTTCTGGAAAAGGCGGGTATGCGAGCTTTAGGTGAATATAATTACCACAATCGAGAGACCTTGCTCTATTGCAGAGAAAAAGAACAGAATGCAATTTAAAAGAAACTAATTAAGGGTGTTTACCCTTCATTATTAATAATTGCTTAAATATTTAAGTATTTTATTAAATGTTATTGAAAATTTCGATTTCTAGTTATATAGTATCTGTAGGTTATTGATAGATTTTAATACAGGAGGAGATAAAAATGTACGAATTGATTGATTTGACGGTCAACGAAGAACAACTTAAGAAAACCGTTCAACGTGCGAAGGAAAAGAATATTGTAATTCCTACTTTCGCTCAGATGAAAGACCCCAGCTTGGTACCTGATAACGTGAAAGCCAAATTGGCTAAAACTGGTTTGTGGGACTTAGATCCTATCAACTTGTTCCGCGTTTCATGGAAGAACGAAGCAAAGCCTGAGGGTGGCGGATTCGTAGATGTACCTAATTACATCGAGCTTCCGAAAGAGATTACTGGCGTTGATGCTAAGATCGTTGCTATGGTTGGTAAATTTTTCCCAACCGGTTCTCACAAAGTTGGACCGTCTGTTGGATGTCTGGTTCCCAGACTGGTAACAGGTCAGTTCGACCCTACCTATCATCAAGCAGTATGGCCTTCTACTGGTAACTACTGCCGTGGTGGTGCGTTTGATGCTAACCTTCTAGGTTGTGAGTCTATTGCAATTCTGCCGGAAGAGATGAGCCAAGAGCGTTTTGACTGGTTAAAAGAAGTAGCTGGTGAAGTAATCGCTACTCCTGGTTGTGAATCTAACGTGAAAGAAATTTACGACAAAACTTGGGAACTTTTGGAAACCAGAGACAATATCATGATTTTCAACCAGTTCGCTGAGTTTGGTAACACCTTGTGGCACTATGAAGTAACTGGTGATGGACTGAAATGCGTTCTCGAAGATTCCATGAAAGATGATGAGAAATTCTTCGGTTCTGTATTTACTTCTGGTTCTGCTGGTACTACCCATGCTGGTGAATTCCTGAAAACTGTATACCCTGGTGCAAAATTAGCAGTTGGTGAGGCTACTCAGTGCCCAACTCTGTTAAACAATGGCTTCGGTGGTCACAGAATTGAAGGTATCGGTGATAAACACGTGCCATGGATTCACAATATCCGAAACACAGATATGATCATTGCTATCGATGATGAAGATACATTGGCTATGCTGAGACTCTTCAATGAAGAAGCTGGTCACGAGTACCTGAAATCTATCGGCGTGGATGCTGACTTAGTAGCAAAACTGCCATGGGTTGGTATTTCTAGTGCAGCAAACATCATGATGGCTATTAAAATGGCTAAATACTATGAATTGGGTGAGAAGGACGTTATTGCAACTGTTCTGACTGACTCTGCTGAAATGTACGTTTCTAGATTGAAAGAAATGAAAGACGAAAGAAACGGCAAATATGATGTGCAAGATGCAGCTGTTGACCATGCTCAACATGTACTTGCAGCTAAAACGGATGAAATGTTGGAACTTACCTACATTAGTCAGAAGAGAATTCACAACTTGAAGTACTATACTTGGATTGAGCAACAAGCTAGAGAAGTAGATGAGCTGAATGCACAATGGTACGATTGGAAAGAGTACTGGGGCCAAATCCCAACTTACACGCCTAAGATTGATGAACTGATCAACAAGTTCAACGATATGACCGGCGTACTTGAAACCATCTAGTTAATTGAAAGGACTTGCCTAGGCAAGTCCTTTTTTGTTTACCATGCCATTAGGAGTAAGCATAAAAAAGGCCACCAACCGGTGACCTCTTTTTATGGTATTCCTTATTCTTTTGCTTCTTCCACATGTAAGCGTTTGCCTTTAATTTTTTTCCCGAATAATTTTTTGATAACTGGTTTGGCACAACTGCGGTCAATATCTACAAAGGAAAAATTATTCATGATTGCGATATTGCCTACCGCTTTCGGAGAAAGTTGGGCTTCTTTTACGATAACATGAACGATATCCTTAGCGCTGATGTGGTCTTTTTTGCCCACGCTGAAAAATAGCCTTGTCGCATTCTTATTAATGGGACGTTTTTTGTTAGGGCGACCAGTCTTCTTGGTAGCACTTTCAAAGCAGACATTGATATCTTCAGACTGAGAATCTGACTCTATGGATAGGCTTTTTTGTAATAAGGCTACACAGAGTTGTTCTAATGGGATATCTTCTTCTAGCTCTCGTACCAATGGCAAATAGAAGTTCAAGGTAGATTCTGTTATATTTTCTTTTAGCTCAGTAATTAGATGTTCTATTCTTGACTTTTGGACTTCTTGTTTAGTCGGAATCAGAATTTTGGTAACACTCTTCTTCGTGTAGCGCTCGATATCTTCTAATTGACGTTTCTCCCGTTTGGTTACTAGTGTTATCGAATGACCTTTTCTACCGGCACGACCTGTACGACCTATACGGTGAACATAATACTCACCTTTTTCTGGCATATCAAAGTTGATGATTAGGTCCACTCCGTGAATATCCAAACCTCTAGCTGCGACGTCTGTGGCGACTAGGATGTTGACCTTTCCGTCATTAAACATTTTCAGAACGTTCATACGTTGTTCTTGCTTTAAATCACCGTGAATCTTTTCAGAAAAAATGCCTTCTGAAACTAGCCTTTCTCCGATATTGTCCACTGTGCTTTTCATATTGCAGAATACGATGCAGCGCTTCGGTGTATTCGCAGCGATCAATCTAAGCAGTGCTTCAAATTTATGTTTTGTGCTAGTTTCACAATATTCTTGCTCGATGGTATCTGCTGTAACGATGGCAGATTCGACTTTCAAAAATTCAGGGTCATTTTGATATTTCTTTGCCAAAGCCAAAATAGGTTTGGGCATGGTTGCAGAGAAAAGAATGGTTTGCTTTTCTTCGGGTATGCTCTGCAAGACCTGTTCTATATCTTCCCGAAAGCCCATATTTAGCATTTCATCTGCTTCATCAAGAACGAGTGTATTTATGAATTCAGTTTTGATTGTGTGCCTACGTTCAATATGGTCAATCGTCCTACCTGGCGTGCCGACAATAATCTGGGCGCCTTTCTTCAAGTTGTTGATTTGGCGATGGATTGGTTCCCCGCCATATACGGCGACCACTCTAATGTGCTGCTTGAATTTAGCGATGCGTTTGATTTCATTTGCAACTTGTACAGCCAACTCACGAGTAGGGCAGAGTATTAAAGCCTGAGTTTTCTTGTTGCTGGGAT
This sequence comes from Clostridia bacterium, assembly GCA_016887505.1. Lineage (NCBI taxonomy): Bacteria > Bacillati > Bacillota > Clostridia > Clostridia bacterium. The sequence goes on from CP069393.1 coordinate 258,760, forward strand.
CAACTTTTTCTAGTATAGGAACGGCGAAAGCCGCTGTTTTTCCAGTACCTGTATGGGATTGTCCTATAATATCCTTGCCTTCTAGTAGAAGGGGTATTGTTTGTTCCTGAATGGGTGTTAGGTCATTAAAACCCATATCCAGTAAAGCATTTTGCGTTTCCGTAGAAACTTCGAGTTCATTGATTTTCATATGTTCCAACTTTCTTTATTTCTGTTGCAGTACAACAATTCATTGTATATGAGGTTTGTGCTTATCGCAAGTAATACAGCAAAAAAGAAAAAACTACAGAGAATGTAGTTTTTCTTTTTTGGTTACTTCAGAAGAATACTTTTCTGTTGATAATCGATCAGGATGTTGTAGCCAAAGGAATCCGCAACCCTTCTAAGGGGGACACCTTGTATAGTATAGTAACGATTGTAGAAGGTGCGTTTTTTATAGCTTCTAACGATTGGAACGGTGGTGGAGGTTGTTCCATCTGATAATGTGACAGACGTAGCATCTTGTTCAACGATCTTTAAGCCTAGGTTGTTGGTGTAGAAATCCAAATCTACATACAGTTTCGATTGATGGGTAAAATATCGATAATTAAAACTTAGTGTTTCAAGGGTTGGTTCTGGTGTTTCCTCTATTTCACTTAGATATTTTTCATCTTTAATTAGGTCTGAATATGTGCGAATAAGCTCATCTTCTGTGGTGAGAGCATAATTGTTGATACGTCTGTTTGCCCACACTCCATTATCTGCATCAACATTGTTTACGTTAAAATAGGTAATCGCTTTTACCCTTGGATACCTTGTCAATAGATTTCCATAGATGCGCGATAACTTTTCTTTGGCAAAATCGATGTAGTAGGTATCATCTGTAGTGGTATAGTGTGTGACGCCATATTCTGTGATATGTATGGGCTTTCTTGCACTGTAGGTATCATACACAAAATCGAGTAACCGTAGTGGGTCTTCTTCCATGGCACCAAGGTAGCGATTGTTGTTATGATAAACTACATTATACAGGTTGACTCCAACCCAATCGACATATTCATCTCCAGGATAATACTTTTCAATTTGTTCTTCAGGAAAAGTAAATACCGTCCAAAGCATCATTGCCTTCGGCGCTTCTTGCTCCATGACATCGTGAACGAGTCGCCACTTTTCAATATAGGCCGTAGAATCTCCAGAATAGGCACACCATGTTCCATTCATTTCACTGGCAAAGCGTATAAAGAGAGGCCAATCAACGGCACCGGCATCTTGAGCAAATTGCCGCAGATAATCGTCATCTTGTACGCTGTCTAGGCCATTGTTGGGTTCCCAAGCGATATGTGGTATGCCGCCTAGCTCTATTATGGAATTAACCCAATCTATGGGAAAAGGTTTTCCATATCCCAAATATTTGAAATAGGTGACATGTTTCTTTCCTACCATCTGGTTGAATAGGGTCATATCGTTGTTGATGCTTACTTCTTGGAGCACATATGCGCCAAGATAGGCCCCTTCTGAAGGCTCGTATTTGGCACTGGTATATGGAATCGTATTGTAGAGAGTCCACTCATCATCAAAGGCGAAAGCAGAAACTGGAATTAGCAACTGTACAATCATTATCAATATGCAAAATTGAATCAATCTTCTTTTCATACACACTCCTATTTATGGTATTATACATAGTAACAATATATTACATTGAACATATATTGTCAAAATGAAAAATCGAGTTATTTTCCGTTTCCATGCGCTAAATGCTACAATGAAAAAGATAGATGTGTGCGCCTACAGTTGGTGAGATAAGGATAAATAATCGCTGTCAGGGGAACGGATTATGTGCATATTTTTGCTTACAAAATCAGCAGAATCTCGAACAAACAAGGTTTTAGATTATTCGAGGGGGGAAGCAGGCTACCGGAGCGAAGAACTGCCGGCTGCTTGCATAGTGTATCATGAGATATGGTTTAGAAGAGACACCACCACTAGGGGAATCAATATTATATGGACTACAGTGGGCTTTGATGATTCTAAGCGTATACCTATTTTATCCTATTCTACTGGCTAAGACGTTTCAACTTGGAGCGGCAGATACCCAAGCCTTAATTCAAAGAACCTTGCTAATGATGGGAATAGCGACCATCTTACAGCTGATATTTGGACATAGGATTACTGTGTTTGAGGCAATAGCCGCGTATTGGTTTGGTATATATATGCTGATTAGCCAGTCTGTACTGGCTAGAGGAGGTAGCGTAGAAACTGCTTTAGGCCAGATTACATTTGTGGTAATGCTAACCGGAATAATCATTTTGATGCTAGCTTGGACAAGAACGGTGGATTACATGCAGAAACTCTTCACCCCTAACATATTGGGGGTAACTTTGCTATTAATCACGGTTCAAATTTCAAAGAATATTGTACTAGGTATGTTGGGCTTTGAGGAGGGGCTTATCAACCCTACCATCAGCCTGTTTTCTTTTTCGCTATTTTTACTAACCTTGCTTATCAGCCTGCGCGGTGGAAAAATGAAGAGCTATGTTGCCTTGTTGGGCTTGCTATTCGGCAGCCTGGCCTATACGGTATTTGGCTTTCCCCAACTACCGGTGCAGACGGATGGAATTCTTGCCCTGCCAGCTATCTGGGATTTTGGAAAGCCTATCTATAATTTTGAATTAATCCCTCAGGCTTTTTTTGTAGCCATGATATATTACTCCAACTCCATTGCTTCGGTTCGTGGTGTGGCAGGCCTGCTTGATGTAGACATAGAAAAGAGAAAATTTCGACGTTCAGGCATCGTAGGTGGATTGATTCACTTACTATCCGGCATGCTAGCCGTAATGCCGATGGTACCAGCAGCAACTTCAATCGGATTTATTAAGACTACAGGGGTTGGATCTAGGCGAGCACTTCTAGCAGGCGGGATTTTTCTGGTCCTTATGGGCATTGTTTCTCCGCTTGGAGCATTTTTCGCATCCGTACCATATGTTGTAGCCTATTCTGTAGCGCTAAGTGTATTTATGCGTATGGCTTCAATGGGCTTTACGTATTGCTTTGAAAGCGGTCTGAGCGAGAGGAGTCTGTTGCTTACAGGCACAGCACTTACCGTAGGATGTGGATTCATGTTTATTCCACCCGGTGCATTTTCTTCTATTCCCCTGCTGGGTAGTACGTTGGAAAATGGAATTTTCATTGGAATAATAACGGCTTTAATCATGGAACACTGGGTATTGGTAGAGGAAGATATAAAGACAGGATGAGTTTATCGCCATCCGTAATAGTCCTAGTACTGTCTGCTACTACCTCTAGCGATATGTCAAAGATGGTATTTGAATAATTCTATTAGAAAGAAAGAGAGGAATAATGAAATATAAACTAAAGGATAGGCCCCCCTTCTTGGAAGCAGTTTTTTACGGATTGCAGTGGGCTGTGATGATAGTAAGTATGAACCTGTTTTTTCCCATTTTACTTGCTAAGAATTTTTCATTCAACGCAATGGCGACAGAATCATTGATTCAAAGAACGCTACTGCTGTTGGGTGTGGCTACGATGTTGCAGATACTGTATGGCCACCGGATAACAGTATTCGAGTGCGTGGCTGCTTTTTGGTTTAGTATCTACCTCCTGATTGGCCAATCTGTTTTAGCAAGAGGTGGTTCCATGGAAGCAGTTTTGGGCCAGCTTACCTTTGTGACCATGCTAGCCGGGTTGATAATTTTGGTTTTGGCTTGGTCTAAATCCATTGACGTCATGCAAAAAATATTCACACCTAGTATCCTAGGGATTACTTTGGTTTTGATAACGGTTCAGATTGGGAAGAGTGTCGTGATTGGCATGTTGGGCATAGAAAATGGCACCATAAATGCAGCACTAAGCCTATTTTCCTTTTCCCTTTTCCTAGTAACCCTGATTATTAGCATACGAGGTGGCAGGTTTAAAAGCTATGTGGCCCTGATTGGATTAGTTTTTGGTAGCGCCATGTACAAAATATTAGGATTTGAAATTATCCGACTTCATGCCCATAGCATCATTTCTATTCCCGAAGTGGGTGCTTTTGGTTTGCCAATAGCAAATTTAGAGTTGATTCCCTACGCGGTTTTTGTGGTTATGATTTATTATTCCAATTCAATTGCATCTGTAAACGGCGCAGCTTCGGTATTGGGTGTTGAAATGGGAAAAAAAGAAATGCGAAACTATGGGGTAATCGGTGGTGTTATTCACTTGCTGGCGGCCTTATTGGCCTGTATTCCCATGGTCCCAGCTGCCATGTCTGGCGGATTTATAGAGGCGACAGGAATTGGGTCTAGATATGCACTTTTTCTCGGAGGTGTCTTTCTGGCGATTATGGGGCTAGTTGCCCCCATAGGCTCCTTCTTTGCATCTGTTCCCAATGCAGTTGCCTATGCAGTGGGGTTGAGTGTCTTTGTTCGTATGGCAGCGATGGGCTTTAAAACGTGCTTTAGTAGTGGCATGACGGAAAAGAATTTAATGGTTGCGGGTGTCTCGTTAACCATAGGATGTGGATTTATGTTTATTCCTGCTGGAGCGTTCGCAAATGTGCCGGTACTGGGTAGCACCCTGGAAAACGGCATATTTATGGGTGTGCTAGTAGCCTTGGCCATGGAACATTGGATTATGCCTAAGGCAGCTGAGGAAGATCCTAGAGACTGTGCTACGAAGCCCTAAAGTATAGAAATATGGGTTGGATGAGAGTAATCTGCTGAATGCAGGTTACTCTTTTTTTTGGGAAATACACTACAGTAGGTTGATAAGGAATGAAGTGCTAGAGTCAAACTAGCGAAGGGGAGGACTGCTTGGGGAAGTAGCTGCTAAGAGCAATATATATAAGCTTAAAAAAGTGAAAAGCTTTTTCTTATGATATAATTATTATGAAAAGTATAGAAAGGAGATGAATATATGCGGGATATTAATATTACTACTGCGCAAGCAGTAGCAGACGCACTCGGATTAACAAATCAGGAAAAAAAGGAAATTGGGAAAGTAATCAAACAGTATCCCATGTCCATACCGGACCATTATTTGTCACTGATTGATAAAAACGATCCCTATGACCCGATTCGGAAAATGTGCTTGCCGAGTATCAAGGAGTTATCTGCAGGAGGAACGGAGGATCCTAGTGGTGAAGCTTGCAATACCAAATTAATTGGGGTCCAGCACAAGTATTCACCCACAGTACTTTTTCTTGCGACCAATACTTGCTTGATGTATTGTAGGTACTGCTTCAGAAAGCGTATGGTAGGTCTAACGAAGCAACAAATGATTCAAGGATTTGAGGATGCCTACCAGTACGTCTTAGCCCACAAGGAAGTCAACAATGTGCTAATCAGTGGTGGTGACCCCCTTACGATTGAAGCTTCCGTACTTGCAGAGTTACTGGACCGCCTGGTTACCATTAAGCACCTGGATTTTATACGTATTGGGTCAAGGGTACCCGTAGTGGACCCTGAGCGTATTTCAGAAAGCCCTGCTTTATTGGATGTTCTACAAGGATACGCCAAGAAAAAACCGTTATATTTAGTGACTCATATCAATCATCCACGGGAGATAAGCGACAAGACATGCAAAACACTAAGATTAATCCAAGAAATGGGCATTGTGGTCAATAATCAATCGGTACTGCTTCGAGGCATCAATGATGATGCCAAAGTTCTAATTGAACTGATGCGGGGGTTGACGAAGGAACACGTAATACCATACTACCTGTTTCAATGTAGACCGGTTAAAGGGGCGCAGGGACATTTTCAAGTTCCACTGATTGAAGGCATAAGAACGGTGGAAAAAGCGAAGCATCACTTAAATGGTCACGAGAAACGTTTTCGCTATTGTATGTCCCATAGTAGCGGGAAAATCGAAGTGCTAGGACAGGTGGACAATAACAATATGCTTTTCAAGTATCATGAGGCGAAAGAAGATAAGAATAATGGAAGAATCTTTCACCAGAAGATTACAAAGGATCAGTGTTGGATTTAACTAAAACGTAATAAATATTATGAGCAAGAAGTTTCATGTAAGTGCAGATATTGAAACTTCTTGCTCATTTTTTTGCCCTTCTTTAGATTGTTAACTTTCCCCCAAAAAAAGAATTTCGATGCGCCTACCTTTAGGCTAGGTGGTATATCTGCTGAAGGTGCAGCAGGCGATTGAAAGAAAAAAATTAGGCAAGGATTTTGTGGAATAGGACTAGTTGGCACCAGGACAAATTCAATCGCAGTGAAAGCAGGTAGTTGATCTGATGCGAGTTTGCTTTACTATACGAAGTTTGAACCTGATTTGGAATATTTTTGGTTGAATAATTATGGGAAAAAAAGAGGATTTTTCAACTTATTATGGAATATTTATATCTAAGTCATTTAACCAACAGGTACACTGTTGGAAATCAATTCAGAGGAGGAATAAGTGTAGTCAAAAATGGAGCTATTTTTTTAATCGATTAGTTAAACGTTTAATCTAGTCGAAATGAGATTCGTCCTTGCTGTTTGACGCAAAAAGCTACAGCTGTTCTTCCCGTATTCCGGGTGGATTGAGTCCTTGCTGTTTGACTAAAAAAGCTACAGCATTGTGTGAGATCCTTGCTATCGCAAGAGAACGAGAGGAGAATTTTTATGAAAAAGAAACTTTCTGTATTGCTAGTACTTATGCTCGTGTTTGCCCTATTCACTGGATGTACCTCGACTGAAGAACCAGCGGCGGAGCCATCCGAGGAGCCGGCTGAGGAAGCTATGCCCATGAAGGTAGCTGCACTAATGCCAGGTCCTATAAATGATATGGGATGGAATGCTACAGCCTACAATGGCCTACTAGCCATAGAAGAACAATTTGGCGCTGATATCAGTTATGTGGAAAATGTTTCCAGCTCTGATATGGAAGAAGTTTTTAGAAATTTCGCTCTTCAAGATTATGATATCGTCTTTGGACACGGTTTTGAATTTGGCGATCCAGCATTACGTGTGGCTGAAGAATTTCCCGATACTACGTTTATTATTGTATCTAGTGATATTACCAATGGCTCAAATCTTAGTTCTGTAAACTTTGCAGCACCACAACAAGGATTCATTGCTGGTGCCTTGGCTGCGTTGATTACGGAAAGCGATGTCGTTGCTGGTATCGGCGGTTTGGATATTCCACCGATACGTATGCCAATCTTGGGCTTTATGGCTGGTGCTGAGTATGTGAACCCAGATATTGATGTTAGAACCGTGATGACTGGCAGCATGGATGATGTAGCAGGTCTGAAAGAAACCGCATATGCCATGTTAGATGAAGATGCAGATGTAATCTTTGCATTGGCAGACCAAGCTGGCATGGGCGCGATTGAAGCAACTACCGAAAGAGGCAAATGGTCTATTGGTGCAAACGTAGACCAAAATGAACGTTCACCTCAAGCTGTGGTTCAGAGTGTAATCAAGGACTCACCAATCCTATTTACTTACATGGCGGAGATGATTGCTAACGGTACGTATGAGGCTGGAGCCTATGAGCTTGGTGTAGCTGAAAATGCAATTTCACTGGCTGATTGGCATGGCTATGATGAAGAGTTTCCTGAAGCAAAAGCTGAAATAGAAAAAATTATCGAGGGACTTAAATCTGGAGAAATTAGCATTGATATAAGCGGATACGATTTGTAGAATAACATAAATGCCCTGCCTTTCGGCAGGGTATTTTTTTATTGTGGCTTTAGCTTGTTGAGCTGCGAAGCAAGCGAAACATAAAACCACCCGCTATGCGGGTGCGGAAACAGTTGTTAAACAACAAAAATCACCTTTCCGTTATACTAGAGTTGTTCAGGCTACTAATATAACAAAAGGAAAGGTGATTTTATGGCTAATAAATCAAATAGCTTATCGCACACCAAGTGGATGTGCAAATATCATATCGTATTTACACCTAAGTATAGACGAAAGATAATCTTCAATCAATATAAAGAGAGTTTGCGTGAGATAATTCGAGACTTGTGCAAATACAAGGGTGTAGAGATTATCGAGGGCGAGCTGATGCCAGATCATGTTCATTTGCTAGTGAGCATTCCGCCGAAGATGAGTGTGTCGAGCTTTATGGGATATTTAAAGGGGAAAAGTGCCTTGATGATATTCGATAGACATGCAAATCTGAAATACAAGTTCGGGAATAGACACTTCTGGTCACAAGGATATTACGTGACTACAGTAGGCCTAAATGAAGCGACAATTAAGAAGTATATACGGGAACAGGAAAAGCAGGATATTCTGTTGGATAAACTGAGCGTGAAAGAGTACAAGGACCCGTTTAAGAATTAGTTACCTAATATTGCCCCTTGAGGGGCGGCAACAGTGACAAATGCAAAGTGGCTTGAACGAAGTGAAAGCCAGCGTCTTTAGGCGCTGGCCAGTAACATCCCCTTATAGGGGTTGTGCAAACCACCCGTTTTACGGGTGGTCATGATTTGGAGTTCTGTATCGGAAAATGGAAGAAAAAGATGTCCGAAAACTTGGAAATACAAAAAAATAGTAGGAAATACGAGCTTTATGGAGAATGCTTTTAGCATAAGGGATTTTTGAGAATGGTTGCAAGAAAAGTTATGGCATTTCAATTGCAACTGATTCCCTGTGATACTTACACTTTGAGAGGGGGGACGAGCCGGAAGCGTCTTGATTGACACCGTGGAAAAACTCTATTTTACATACATAAGCGACTAGAATGGGAGGAGCCTACCCTTCATGCTATTTTTGCTATTGTACGTTTTATAATACTATTATGTGGTATGAATGAAACGAGTAAGGAGAGTGAAATGAATAGAAAACAAACAGGTTTATCAATAATTCTAGCATTGATTATGTTGCTGAGCTTTACTACAGCGGCCTATGCAGCGACCTATACCGTTAAGAGCGGTGATACTTTGTCTAAAATAGCTTCAATGTACGATACAACCTACCAGAAACTAGCTGAGATGAATGATATCATGAACCCCAATCTCATTTTCCCTGGAGATGTGTTGCTGGTAGAAGAAGAAATGGATGCATCTGCGCCATCAACTGAGCCAGAGGACCTATATACGACGCTTGATTTGAATGAACAATTGGTCATGGCCACAGCTTGGTACCAAGCCTCTGCCGAGTTTAGAGCGTTATCCTATCAGACCTTTAATCTTGCAAAAATGATGGTAGAAATGGATCTAGAAGATGATGATGTGGATATGCAAAGAGCCATCGTAGTTGATTTGGACGAAACAATCTTAGATAATAGCCCGTATGAAGCATGGCTCATTGGCAAAGATTTTGGCTATTCTGCAGATACTTGGAATCCATGGATTCAAGCTGGTATCGCACCGGCACTTCCTGGCGCTGTTGACTTTTTGATGTTCTGTGAAGACAATGATGTTGAAGTTTTCTATGTTTCTAATCGTAAGGTGTTAGACGATAATTCTGGATATACGGGAACAGAAAATAATCTTAATGACCTAGGACTTCCGTACGTAGATGAAGAACATCTATTGCTCAGAACTGGTTCCTCTGATAAAACGGAGAGAAGGACCATGGTTGAAGAGGACAATCATGTAATTCTATACATGGGAGATAATTTGAATGACTTCTTGCAAGATTTTGCAGGTGTCACAATGGATGAAAGATTTTCAATAACAGACGAATACATGGAGGACTTTGGAAGCAAATTTATTGTAATGCCGAATCCTATGTATGGCGAATGGGAAGGTGCTATTTATGAGTACAATTGGGGAAGCACCGATGAAGAAAAGAGCGATATGAGAAAAGATAGTCTTACTATATGGGATTACACCCTAGAGTAAGCGACTATTCTTAAAACTGACCCATGTGATTTGGAAGCCACCGCAATCGTGCGATGGCTTCCTTTTAGTTAAGGCATATTTAGTGAAAAGTATGCGAGTCAGGAAGTAAATGTTTCTTGTGAATCACGAATCAAGAGCAAATGGGATAGAAGATAAAAAAGGTAAAAAAGATCCCTGTAAGAAGCGTCTTACAGGGACAAGATTCTGATATATTCATGGATAAACTTAGTTTGCTTTTTCCAGGGCTTCGAATAGTTCTTCAGTGTTAATCACATGGCAGTAAATGTTATTCAAAATTTCTAATTCGTGATTTTGTATTTCTTGAGTGGCTGCCATACAAGCGTCTTCAACCAAATAAACTCGGAAACTTTCATCTGCTAAGCTTCGTACACTGCAGGACACACATTGATCCGTAAACAAGCCAGTTACAATCACTGTGTCGATTTCCATATTTCTAAGAATAAGCCGTAGATTAGTTCCTGTGAGGGCGCTGTCTGTGGTTTTCATGACGACAATTTCATCTTTTTGTGGCGTAAGTTCATCAATTATTTCCCCTTGTTTATCGCCAATAGGAAGATATAGGTTGTTGAATCCACTTTCTTTTTGAACGAGGGAACGGTCGCGGCCACTTTCTTTTAGACAGGTGATTCGAGCAAAAATGACCTCCATATTCATTTTTCTAAAATGTGTAAGAATTCTTTGGTTATTCGGAATGACCACATCATCTACCGTTTGGTAGAAGGGCTCCCAACGTGTTTGCTCTTTCAGTGCGGCAGCGTCTAATTGCTCACTAGGTGTTCTTTTAGCAAAAAAGTTCTGCATGTCTATGATGAGTAATGCGGTCTTGTGCGGCTCAATATTAATTTCACCATACTCTTTGTCATCTTGATAGTAGAATGATACATGCCTGTCATTAACTCTCATTTTCATATCCTCTCTTCAATCAATTTTCACTTCTACATCTATATTTTACAGTGAATGTTCTCTATGAACCATGAAGAAGAATGCTTAAAAGTTAACGATTTCTGCATACCTTACGAGAATAGCTGTATTCATAATTGCTTGGCTTTACGCCTTCGATTCAGGTGGTGCCAGTAGTTTCATATAGAGCTTATCCACACCGATTGCTCCAATAGGTGCGCTGATGATAATGGCCATTACGGCAACAGCCAATATTGTATCACCAGCAGCAACGCCTGCAGCTAAGGGAATAGAGCCAATTGCAGCTTGTACGGTTGCCTTGGGTAGATAGGCTACAGAACAAAAAAGTCGTTCCTTGAGATTTAATCGGGATTTAATCAGGCAGATATTGACTCCTAGCATCCGGAAAGCTAAGGCACTAACAATAAGTAGGATTGAAGCTAAACCTGCAGTACGTATCGTACCGATATCTACTTCTGCGCCAACTAAAACGAAAAGGAGAATTTCTGCAGCTACCCAGATTTTTCCGAATTTGCCCATAAGACGATTTGCAAGAATTTCATAGTGCTCCCGGATGGTTCCGCTTAGAGCCATAACAGCAAGCAGGGCTGAGAAGGGAACATAGGGCTTTGCGATTGCTTCCAACGTGACCAAAAGAAAAGATATGCTTAGAATTAAGAGTACCTTTACCGTATCGCGCATATGAAAGATGCGGAAGAATTTTTGCATTAGGAATCCAAGAAATATGCCGAAAGCCAGCCCTAGGATGACTGATAGAGGAACCTTAAATAAGCTCATTGGAGAAAAACCAGCTCCCTGATACATACCAAGAAAAGAGGTAAAAAGAATGATTACATAAATATCGTCCACGCTTGCGCCAGCCATAATCAATTGGGGAATGGCTTTATCTTTTCCGTAACCAGATTCTATAAGATTAATCATACGTGGAACCACCACGGCAGGAGATACAGCAGCAACAACAGCGCCCAGTATGGCTGCTTCAATCCGGGTAACACCTAGCAGTATGGGAGCCAAAAGAATGATGGCGCCAATCTCGAAGCTGGCAGGAATGAAACTCATTAGGATGGCTGGCCTGCCGACCTTTTTGAGGTCCCTTAAATCGAGAGAAAGACCTGCCCGGATCAGGATAACAATGAGGGCCATTTCTCGAAGGTCTGCTGATATATGAAGCATATCTGGTGAAATAAGATTTAATACATATGGTCCCAGAAGAATCCCGGTGGCAAGCATGCCTAAGAGGCCCGGAAGAGCCAATTTTTTGAATATTTCACTTAGTGAAAAACCTAGTAGGGTAATGAGTGCAATACTAAATAGCATATGTAATCCTCCTTGAAACAGGGCAAAAAAAAGCTGAAGATTCCTGTGAATTCGTCACAGAAGTCATCAGCTTGTATAAGCGGTTTAAGCCGTAGCTAAGGGAGAACCTCATTCCCTTCGCTAGATAATACCATATACCTATGAGCTGGACAAGATTGGATTTGGTTTTCGTATAAAAATAATGGCCTTATTGAGATAACGCAATTTGCTATGGCATGTACTAAAAAGTTTAGTAGTGGGGCTTGGAAGGAGAAACAGAGCTAGCCGTCGAAAGGTTACTGTCATAGAGGATTCGAATATGGTTAGGCTTGAAAGGCTAATGGCGGTTTAAACCATTTATAGAATTGGAACATAGTTCGGCTTTGTGCGTCAAAATATATAGTAATGACTAAAGACAAGACACAAGAAAATCTAAACATTTACAGGTAGTTCGACTCAGATTCTTTTGATGAACCGATGGGAGGGAAGAATTATGAAAAAGTTACTTTTGTGTTTTTTGATGGCCATGCTGATGTTTACTTTGGGTGCAACGACCTACCAAGATATTCAGGTGGAACTTGATGGTGAGATTGTTGAATTCGATGTGCAGCCGATACTAACGAATGGTCGAGTGTTGGTTCCCTTCCGTAAGATTTTTGAGGAACTAGGTCTTCGAGTTGACTGGAATAATGAATTGAAAATTGCCTCCGCTTATAACGAAGACGATACGTTAGCGATCAAAGCAGACAGCGGCTTTGCTAGTATAAATGGCGAGATGTTTGATTTGGATGTCCCAGCGGGTATTCGTGATGGGAGGATGCTGGTTCCACTTCGTTTTATTTCAGAATCATTCCAAAATCAGGTTGATTGGGATGAAACAAATGGAATGGTTCGGATTAAATCTGGGACAGGTCCGGCTAAAATGCTAAAAGATTTGCCAATAGTCGGCAGTCGAGAGAGACTAGTGTCTATCTTGGAGTATGCAGATAAGAACAGCCAATACGAAGTATTTCATACAGGTATGGTCTTAGAAGAGGCAACAAAGTCTGAAGATATGATCGCAAATACGCCCGCGCCTAGTGCAACGGATGATGCTGCAGGAACTACTGATTTTTCTGAAACCAACGTTCAGGTTAGTGGGGTCGATGAAGCAGATATTGTAAAAACTGACGGAGAATACATCTATCATATTCGAACTAGTGCAAATCAAATTGCCATATCCAAGGTGGATGGAGATGCGATTCTTCAAACTAGCAAACTTGAACTAGATGAAGGTTTTACTGCAAGGGAGATGTATTATTCTAAGGATAAGCTTATCGTGGTCGGTGTAACAGATAGGCCGTATTATCTCTATGAGCCCATGCTGGCAGAGGCAGGGCTCAAATCCACAAGGAGTGGGTCTTCACTCAAAGTGCTGATTTATGATGTTTCGAATCGTATGGAACCTGAGGAGGAAAGGACGATTGAGTTGGAAGGCTCGTATATAACGTCGCGATTACTAGAAGACAAGTTCTACTTGGTTGCCAATCAGTATTTTTATCCTAGTTATTTAGATAAACAAACAGAATCTATGCCAGCAATATTTGATAGCTTGATGGGTGAAGAACGCTCGATTGGATATGATGAAATACGTTATTTTCCAGGTAGTGTGGAGAGTAATTTCCTGATTACGCTTGGTTTAGACATCGGTGCAAAAGATAAAGAGGCTGACGTGGACGTTTACCTTGGCTCAGGTCAGAGTGTTTACGTTTCGCAACAAAATATGTATGTGGCGTATACTAGCTATGATTACTATTATGATTCGGACAATAGCGGTACAGAAGAATTATATTTCCCAGTATATGAGTTAAATACAGAAGTATTTAAGTTTGCGATAGAAGATGGAAATATTAGCTATGAAACCAAGGGCAAGGTGCCTGGAACAATTTTAAACCAATTTTCCATGGACGAATACAAAGGGAATTTTCGCATTGCTACAACAACGGGGGATTCTTGGCGTACCGATGAACAAACCTCCAAAAATAATTTGTATATGCTAGATGAAGACTTACATATTATCGGTGATTTGGAAGGTTTGGCTCCTACAGAAAGAATATATGCAGTACGTTTCATGGGTGATAGAGCCTATATGGTAACGTTCCGACAAGTTGACCCTTTTTATGTGATCGATTTGTCTAACCCTCAGAGCCCACAGGTTTTGGGATATCTGAAGATACCAGGTTTTAGTGATTATTTACATCCCTATGATGAAAACCATATCATCGGTTTTGGAAAGGATACCGAAGAAACCAAATGGGGAACGAGTATTGCTGGTATGAAAATTGGCTTATTCGATGTAACCGATGTAGAAAACCCCATTGAGAAGGATACGGTGGTTATTGGGGATAGTGGTTCTTATTCTGAACTATTGGATAATCATAAGGCTCTTCTTTTTTCAAAAGAAAAATCTCTAATGGCTTTTCCCATTACTGTAATGCAGGAAAATTCTGAAAATTGGAGTAGCTTTGAATTTCAAGGTGCATATGTTTTTCATATAGATCCTGAACGGGGCTTTGAATTGAAAGGGAAGGCGACTCATTTGAGTAGTCAAGATTATAAGACAGCAGGTGATTATTGGTATAATAGTGTGAAGAATATCCGGAGAATCATCTACATAGGAGATTACCTTTACACCTTATCTGACTATCAGATTCAAGCACATGATATGGATGATGTTTCCATTCAGGGGACTATGAAGTACGAGCAATAAAAATGAGATAATCATGGAGCGGCGCTGTTTGGCCGCTCTTTTTTTTAAATTTGCAAAAATTGTATAGAATCTTGAGTCAAATTCCGTTAGAGTATATAAGGGCTTTCTAATGTAAAAGCAATATGAGTGCAATACGAAGCAAGTGCTGATTTCTATTTGTAGAAAGTCCTATCTTGAAAGGGAAGACGTATTTGATTATAGAAGTAAACAAGGTAGAGAATAAAAATGGAAGGACTTAGATATGGATATTCGTCAGGGTGTTAACGTAGTACAATCTCAAAAACAAAAATTGAAAATGACGCCCGAACTTCGTCAGGCGATTCAGATATTGCAGTATAGTACGCTAGAACTAGGGCAGTTTATCAGAGAACAGCTATTGGTCAATCCTTTGCTGACTTTAAATGATGCGCAACCAGAGCTTGATATGAAAGAAGTAGACTGGGAAGAATTAGCAGAACTACCAAACGATAAGAGGGGGAGTATGCCGTCATTCGATGAAACGGTAGACTATGCTAGTCTCATTGCTGGGGAGGTCACTTTACAGGAACATCTTGTAAAACAGACTCATTTTCTTGAAATAGAGCCGCAGGAGCATGCACTACTAATCTATCTAATCCGCTCCGTTAATGAAGATGGATATTTAGAAATTGACGATGCTCAATTGCTTGAAATGTTTAGAATATCGGAGGAAATGCTGAAATCCGCGATTGGGCTACTACAATCATTCGATCCTCCGGGCGTGGGTGCCAGGTCGCTTGAAGAATGTTTGCGAATACAGGCTGACCAAGCTGGTCTTCAGGATGAAACCTTTAGACGCCTAGTGGATGAGTTTCTAGAAGATATTGGCAGAAATCGTGTGCGTCAAGTTGCAGCAAAGCTGTCACTTTCATTAGAGGAACTGGAAGGATATCTAGAGAAGATTCGAGAATTCGAACCGCGTCCTGGAAGGGCCTTTTACTCTGGAAAAGGGACTAAATATATTCGACCAGATTTGTTTGTGAGCGAGTTGAACGGTGATTTTCAGTTAATTGGAAATGAGGGCGGACTACCTAAACTGTATATCAACGAATTTTACCGTAGTTTGTTGAAAAAAGAAGGTGTTGCCTTAGAAACTTCTGAATATATTCGGAACAATCTCAATGCTGCCATCGGGTTGATTCGTAGTATTGAACAGAGAAAAGATAGTATTATGACTGTAGCGGATACGATTCTTAAGCATCAAGGTGGTTTTTTCAAAGAAGGACCAATTGCCATGAAACCTATGACAATGAAAGAAATTGCCAAAGACACAGGGCTACATGAGTCTACTGTGAGCCGAGTTTCCAATGGAAAATATCTTCAATGCAAATGGGGGATATTTGAATTGAAAGATTTCTTTTCTAGTGGCTTAAATAGTCAATCAGGAGGGGATGTTTCCTCCATCGGAATCAGAGTGCGTATCAGAGAGCTTGTAGATGCAGAGGATAAAAAGTCCCCCATCAGTGACCAAAAGATCACAGATATCTTGAAAGGGGAAAACATACAAATCTCTCGAAGAACGGTAGCGAAATATAGGCAGGAGATGAAAATTCCTTCAACTAGCGAACGTAAGAAATTTTGATTCATTAGTAAAAATTGGCGATCTTGCCAGGAGTGGGAAAACAACATTTTTGGCTTAAAAGACGCAGATAGCCAGGTAGCAGGAGTAAGGTATGGAGTGAAAGTACTAGAATGGAGATAAGGCTAGAGGAATGGATAATATCAACTCATTTGAACCCATCATAGACAGTGAGTGCAATATGCTTATACTGGGTTCAATTCCAGGCATTGAATCATTGAACAGAAATGAATATTATGCGCATCCCCGCAATACCTTCTGGCAAATCATGTTTCAGTTACTGAATGAAGAGATGACACAAGACTACCAGCACAGAGTACAAATATTGCTTCACCATCACATCGGACTCTGGGATGTGATTGGTAGATGCAGCAGGAAAGGGAGTTTGGACTCGAATATTCGCCAGGAAGAAGCAAATGATTTTGAAACGCTTTTTCGTGAAAATCCAAAAATAGAAAAAGTCTTTTTTAATGGCGCCAAGGCCTATGATACCTATCGCAAAAAAGTTGGATTTGATACTAAAAGAGAGTACCACAAACTACCATCGACTAGTCCTGCTCATGCAATAACTTTTGCGAAAAAGTTTGCAATTTGGGAGAGTTCTCTAAAGCTTAAATGAAGATTGCATTACTAGGCAGATGCCTTAAATTATATGAGTCTACTGCCTATTCATCAAAAGAGCCTAGGAAAAAGTTCAATTTCCTAGGCTCTTTTGATGTATGTTTCTGGTTTAAATACGCTTTCTATATATTGTAAAACAGATTTTCAGAAGCAAAAACTTGGTCGCTAGTAACGTCAATACCAAGTTTTTGGAATATCTTTTCATCACTATGGCTCAGTATGGTGGTGCAGTGTGCTTGGGTGCTTCGCAGATTAGTTAGTTTGTCGATTGCCAATTGGGCTGTGGGATTGGTTGCGGCACAGATACTGAGCGCAATCAATATTTCTTCACAGTTCAGTGTTACATTGTCTCCACCCAACGTTTTGGTTTTAAGACTCCGTATTGGTTCTAGAACAACGGGAGAAATTAGATGAATCTCATCCGCAATATTGGCAAGCTTTTTAACTGCATTCAAGATAGCCGCAGCACTGGCATTCATCAAACTAGAGCCCTTGCCGGTCACAATGGTACCATCATCCAGTTCCAAGGCCATAGCGGAGCAGATACTGCTGTCTCCATTTTCCTTTTTCAAACAGGCTGCTCTATTTCGAGCGGGTAAAACAACGGACCTGTCTTCAACCTTTAGGCCAAGCTCTTCCATAATGAGGAAGGATCTTTGGACAGATGCCTTGGATTCAAGCCCTTTTTTATAATCACAAGAGGTTTTAAGATAGCGCCTTATTACTTCTTGCCGGGAAGCTTCTTGAACTACCTCATCATCATAGATGCCAAACCCAACACGATTTACACCCATATCCGTTGGAGATTGATAGACTGATTCTTGCTTGGTAATTTTTTCAATAATTCGTTTTAAAACGGGGAATGACTCAATATCCCGGTTATAGTTGATGGTTACTTCACCGTATGCATCAAGGTGAAAACTATCAATCATATTAACATCATTCAAGTCCACAGTGGCTGCTTCGTAAGCAATATTGACTGGATGCTTAAGAGGTAGATTCCAAACTGGGAAGGTCTCGAATTTAGAATAACCGGCAACGTTGCCATTTTTATACTCATGATAAAGCTGGGATAGACAAGTAGCGAGCTTGCCACTGCCAGGCCCTGGAGCAGTAACGACGACGATGGGCTTTGTTGTTTCAATGAACGGATTTGCACCGTACCCTTCATCGCTTACAATTTTCTCGACATCAGTAGGATATCCTTCCGTTGCCTTGTGGGTATATACTTTGATATTACGCTGCTCAAGTTTATTCATGAAAATATTGGCTGAAGGTTGTTGGTCATAGCGCGTAATTACAACACTGTTGACTTCCAAGTTGCGGTTTCGCAGATCATCAATCAGTCGAAGTACATCCATATCATACGTGATACCAAAGTCACCGCGGATCTTATTCCGTTCAATATCCCCAGCATAAACAGCAATGATAATTTCAAGTTTATCTCTTAACTTTTCTAATAGCTTAATTTTAGCGTTCTCATCAAACCCTGGTAAAACACGTTTGGCGTGAAGGTCAAACAAGAGTTTACCTCCAAATTCCAAATAAAGCTTATCGTAATCGTTTACTCGTTCCAAGATTGCAGCGGACTGTTCATCCATATATTTCTTGGGGTCAAAACCTTTCTTCATCTACGTGCCTCCCTAAGTCATTTCTTATCCAATAAATATACCACAAAAGTAGTATCGCAAAATTACAATATTCTAATTATACGAAAAATGCGTAAAACATCAAGGCTTCTGCAGGGATTGCTCGATAGGAAATCGTACGGAAAGATCAAGTCAATAATAAAGATGACAATGGCGATACGCTGATCTTGGAAAAATGGAAGAACCTTAGAAGAGCATTTTGACTATGGCCAATTTCAGACTGGTCCTTGCCCAATATAGAATCAAAGAAAAGGTTATCTTGGCCTTCTAACAACAATAATCCTTACGATGAAGAGAAAGCGGTCATTTTATAGAGATAGACCTTATTGTTGCGCAGATGGCGATAGTAGGTTACACTTTGTCTTGAAGGTAGTTACGTCACTGGTTTGGTAGGGAAGTTTACCCATGGATGGTTAGTAAAAAAAACTATTTATGGAATATTTATTATTTTATACGAAAACAGTTGCTTTTACTGTCTTAATGTATTATTATTACAGAGTACCTTGAATTGAATGTAAAGATTTTATTCATATTGGAGAAATAGACAAGAGATATGTTATATACATATACGCCTAGCTTCCAAATTTTATTGATGAGATTGAGCAATGAGTTTAGGGAATAAAATTTTGGAGGAAAAGAATATGGCAAACGGAAAAGTAAAATGGTTTAATGGTGAAAAAGGTTTTGGTTTTATTGAATGTGAAGACGGTACTGATGTATTTGTTCACTTTTCAAACATCAACAAAGATGGATTCAAAACTTTGGACGAAGGCGAAGAAGTTACTTTCGATGTAACTCAAGGCGCTAAAGGCCCACAAGCTGAAAACGTATCATCAGCAAGATAATACGAAACAATTGAATTATTGAGTTTACATTGTGAACTCTTAAATTTAAGAAGCTTAAAAACCTACTATTTATAATAGTAGGTTTTTTTTGTATGCCTGGAAACTTGTTTGCCATGTAGCCAGTCAAGTCATCTGCCATCAGTAGTATTTTCTGCTAGGCTTATGGCATCGACAGGGCAGACTTCAACGCATTTTCCACATTCTAGACATAGGGATGAATCGATCGTAAAGATTGGATCACCGCTACTAATCGCTTCAGTACAGCATAATGGGACACAACGGCCACAGCGAATACACGCTTTCCCTATTTCATAACCCCATGGAGCAGATAGTTCTAGACCAAAGGAAAACTGTTTGCGTGTAGGTGGGTGATTGTTTAATTCAAAAAGATCACCATGGCCAGAGTCAATATAGAAGACATCCAAAATGTCTCGTTGGCTAGGGCTGTAGATTGACTTGAGGCTAGGGTTTTCTTCAAAAATCTTTTGTCTGTAGGTATCCATTTGTTTTTCTGAAACGAGCTTGGCTTCTCCTTTTAAGCGAATCATAGTATAGTTCTCATCCATACCAGTAATCGATACAACTGGATTATTTTTAAGCTGCCGGTAAAAAGCTTTACCTCTTCCTGTTACAAAAAATAAGCTTTCATCTTCGACAAGCATAAGGTCGATGATTCTTGAAAAAGGTTCGTTTTTCCATGATGTGGAAAAAACAACGGATTTAATTTTTCTAAGCTGTTCTAGTTCTTTCATGACAACCTCCTAGTTTTCATTATTTTCTTGCAGTAAACCTTTTGCCTTCGCTAAGAAACAATCGATGTCTTCTTTTTTTGTCGCCCAGGAAGTAATTAAACGGATGACAGAGTTCTTATCTGTAGCCTGAGCCCAAACATAAAAATCAAAATGATGGGAGAGACGCTCGATGCAGTCATCAGGCAGTATGGGAAACAATTGGTTGGTATTAGATTGCACGAAAAAGTTTACACCGAGTGCAGCTAGACCGTTTCGCATATGACCGGCCATTCGGTAGGCATGAAGAGCGAGTTCTTCATAGAGTCCATCCCTAAAAAAGGTTTGAAAGGTAAGCCCCAGAATGCGTCCTTTGGCAAGGAGAGCACCACGTTGTTTAAGTAGATAGCGAAAATGGCTCTGCCATTCTTTGTTATTTAATACTAAGGCAGCGCCTAAAAGAGCACCATTTTTAGTACCACCAATAAAGAAAGCGTCTGTGTATAGGGCATAGTCCGCTAAGGTAAGCGTACTATTTGGGTGCACTAGTGTTTGACCAATTCTCGCTCCATCGCAATAAAGATATAGGTTATGTTTTTGGCAGAAATCGCTTAGTAGAGCTAGTTCGGATTTATCATATACCGTACCCCATTCAGTAGGATTGGAGATATAAACCAACCTGGGATGAACCATGTGCTCATCGCTATGTAGGGAGATGAGGGGCTGAATGCAGTCTGGTGTTAATTTACCATCGGGTGTATCCACGGTCACAACCTTATGCCCAGTAGCTTCAATAGCACCTGCCTCATGGGTGGCTATATGTCCGGAAGAGGCAGCTATGCAGGCTTCATAGGGCCTTAAGATACTAGATATGGCGACGAGATTGGTTTGGGTACCGGCACTGAGCAGATGAACTTCTGAGTGCTCACATTTGAGGTGGGAATGGATCAATCGGCAAGCTTCTATACTGTAATCATCATTGCCATATCCAGCTTGTTGTTCCATATTGTGGTCAATTAGGGCCTTTAATATGCGCGGGTGGGCACCTTCACCATAGTCGCTTTTAAACGATACTTTACTCATTTTGCTCCTCCTGTTGTATCTTCTCTAAGTATAAGACAGGACAGAGAAAAATGGAACAGAGCCAGTCCCTAGGAATTAGTTCCTGGGTGTTTCTCTTTCTAGACCATTTGTCGTAGATTGCAGGATTACGGCTAAATATATCGAAACAATGAGATAGGGACAGGAGGAGAGCGATGATTAAAAATATTCAACAAAATATCATTGTGGCCATATTCTTTTTGGTAATGGTAGGGGTCAATGTTTTAGCAAATCTATTACCAATTAATGGTGTGAATACGGGACAAGTATCGGCGGAATTGCCAAACCTGTTTGTTCCGGACCCAGTTACCTTTAGTATTTGGGGACTAATCTATTTACTTCTTTTTGGTTATGTAGTCTATAACTTTGTTATCCATGAGGATGATAGAAGAAGCAAGCTAAAGGAACTGAACCAGCTTGCTCGATATTTTTGTATTTCTTCTTTTCTAAATGCCTGTTGGATTTTATCTTGGCACTATGGCCTATTCATTTTGAGTACAATTGTGATGCTATTCTTACTGCTTAGTTTAATTTTGGCGCGTTTAAGTATAGAAAAAATGACATTACGCGGACGAGAAAAGTTATTTATCCGTTTACCGTTCAGCATTTATCTTGCGTGGATTAGCATAGCAACCATTGCAAGTATAACTACAGCCTTGGTATACCTAGCGTGGGATGGATTTGGAATCTCTCCAATAGTTTGGACCATCGCAGTGCTTTTGGTAGGCCTGCTAATTAGTGGAGCCACCATGCTGAGATTTCAAGATGGAGTATATGGACTAGTGATTATGTGGGCTTATGCGGGAATAGTTAGAAAGCATTTATCCGTTGATGGATATGCTGGGATGTATCCGAGCATAGTAGTAGCTACTGTGGCTTGCATAGTTGGTCTAATATTACTCGAAATTTATTTAATTAAAAAGGGAAAATTTAGTGCTTAAATAGATAGATAAATTAACAGACACGCGAAAAGCTCTTCCAAAAAAAAAGAAGAGCTTTTGTTTTGGTAACCTAGGTTACTGATTCAGGCATACGTTATCACTATAATGGGGACATAACGTTAAGACTTGAAAGGAAGATAGTATGAGTATACAGATTAATTGGAATCAGACAGTGTATGACTTTTGTGCTACATATCCTGGTGCAAATCAATTATTAATACAAATGGGTTTAGCTGGGTTGGCAGATGAAAAAATGCTCAACACGCTAGGAAAGAGCATTACTTTAGAAAATGCATTGAAAACCAAGAATATAGCACAGGAAAGCCTTGCAAGGGCGTTGGAAGCGATGATCCAGAAATCGGAAAGTTTAGATGATGCGGATCGTTTGCAGGTAACCGGGGTGCTTCCTTGCCCGGTAAGAATTCCGATGATGGAAGGAATAGAGCGTTTTTTAGACGATAAGGTTGAATTGAAGAAGAAAACGGTAGTCAATCTAAAAGCGGCCTCCATGGGCGTAGATTGGATGTTGGATTCCGTTAAGAAAGAGACCGCTGAGGATATTCCGGATTTATTTCTTTCGGCAGGATTTGATTTATTCTTTGATCGCGCTTTGTTTGGCCATCACCGAGATGCTGGCGTATTTAAGGACATCAGTCCTTGGAAAACCTATAACCAGGAGTTTGAAAACAAGGATATGACACTTCGTGACCCTCGTGGTCAATATGCCTTGATTGGGGTTGTACCGGCTATTTTCTTAATTAACAAAGAGGAACTAGGTGACCTTGCAGTACCGACATCTTGGGAAGAATTATTGGAACCAGCCTACCAAGGCCGGGTTAGTTTGCCGGTCGGAGATTTTGACTTGTTTAATGCAATCCTCTTAAATATCCATAAGCTTTATGGTGAGGAAGGCGTAAGGAAACTTTCACGAAGTATGCTGCGGAGCATGCACCCAGCAGAAATGGTCAAATCCCATCGGACGAAAGATGAGAGTCCTTTGGTAACCATCATGCCCTATTTCTTTACAAAGATGATTGTACCAGGAAGCCCCATGCAGGCAATATGGCCCAGGGATGGCGCTATTATATCTCCTATCTTTATGTTGTCTAAAAGGTCCAAACAACAAGAATTGCAACCCTTAGTTGATTATTTTTGCTCTTTGGAAGTAGCTGAAATACTCAGTTACAAGGGGAAATTCCCGAGCGTACATCCAAATCTAGATAACCAGTTGGGAGATAATCATCCTTACCTTTGGTTGGGATGGGACTATATCGAATCGAGAGATATTGGAAAGCTGATAAGGCACTGTGAAGAAGTTTTCAATAATCCAGAAAGGAATGAAGCATGAATCTAATTAGTATTTCTGGACCTCCCTCTTGTGGAAAGACCTCTGTTATTTTAAAAACCATCGAAGCATTTAAGGAAAAAGGTCTTCAAGTCGGGGTCGTTAAATTTGATTGCTTGTATACAGATGATGATAAGCTGTATGAAAAAGCAGGCGTACCAGTGAAGACGGGTTTGTCTGGCTCATTATGTCCGGACCACTACTTTGTGAGCAACATAGAGGAAGTTGTGCAATGGGGTTTAGCGCGTTCCTTGGACGTTTTGATTACCGAGAGTGCTGGACTTTGCAACCGGTGCTCACCCTATCTGAAAAATGTAAGCAGCGTTTGTGTAATCGATAATTTGAGTGGAATCAATACACCAAAGAAGATTGGACCCATGCTGAAATCAGCGGATATTGTGGTCATAACAAAGGGCGATATCGTGTCCCAAGCGGAACGCGAAGTATTTGCCTCCAAGGTTCAAATGGCCAATTCAAAGGCAATTATTTTGCATGTAAATGGCTTGAATGGACAAGGTGCTTATGAACTAAGCGGCTTGCTATATAAAGAAAGTGAAAATCTGACAACCGTACGTGGACTTGAACTAAGATATCCAATGCCCTCTGCACTTTGTTCCTATTGTTTAGGAGAAAAGAGGATTGGAGAGGAATACCAATTGGGTAATGTACGAAAGATCGACTGGGGGGATGAAATATGAGAAGCGAAGACATTAAGGCTACCGCGATACCAGCTTTAATTGATAAATATCCCTTTGTAGCTACTTATTTGGAAGATAAGGGATTTGATATATCTGGCAAGGAAGTGCGAACCCTAGGAGAAATACTCTCGTCCTTTGATGAAGAATACCAAGAAGAATTCGCATTTAATCCGGAACAATTTTTTCAAGAACTCACTTCATATATTCAGAATATGCTTTCCTTTTTGGGTGAGGAAGAAAATGGAATCAGTTCCATCAGTATCTTGCCAGGTAAAGATAAATCTGGTAATCCTGAGAAATTTTTGCCACTCACGATTCAAAAGGGAGAAATTGTTGCGATTGTAGGCCCAACCGGCTCAGGAAAAAGTCGGCTTCTAGCAGATATTGAATGGGCTGCCAATGGAGATACACCTACTGGACGTGTTGTACTAGTAGATGGAGAAACTCGGTCGGATGACCATCGTTTCTCGCTAAATAAGCGTTTGGTGGCTCAATTGTCACAGAATATGAACTTTGTGATGGATGTTACAGTGGAAGAGTTTATCACCTTGCATGCAAAGAGTAGGCAAGCAGAGGCGAGTGAAGTAGTTGATCGGATTATTGAAAAGGCCAATGAACTTTCTGGCGAGCCGTTTCTAGCAGGCACGGCTATCACCAATTTATCTGGTGGCCAATCTAGAGCCCTGATGATTGCAGATACAGCCATCCTTAGTCAATCGCCGATTATCTTAATCGATGAAATTGAAAATGCGGGTATTGACCGCAAAAAAGCCATGGAGTTACTAGTAGGTGAGGAAAAAATTGTACTAATTGCTACCCATGATCCTAGCTTGGCTCTAATGGCAGATAAAAGAATTCAGATTCGTCATGGTGGTATTCAGTCTGTGACGGAGACAAATGAACAGGAAAAAGCTATTTTAGGAAGATTGGAAGAAATTGATCAATTTCTTGGTGATCTTAGAAAACAATTAAGACAAGGGGAAACGTTGACCCTTCCGGCGGAATAAGTCGGATTCAATATAGATTTTCAAATAATGATACATGGAGGATAAGATTATGAGTATGTTTTGCTATCAATGCCAAGAAGCGGCAAAAGGAACAGGTTGTACTACACGTGGGGTATGTGGAAAGACAGATACTGTTTCTGCCTTACAGGACCTTTTGATTTATACAATAAAGGGGATTGCTGGATTGGCACTTAAAGAAGTTTCCGATTCAAATCGTCTAATAGCAGAGGATTTTACGATTCGTGCCTTGTTCATGACGATTACAAATGCTAACTTTGATGAAGCAGCAATTGCAGATAAGATTGAAGAAGGACTGAAACTCAGAGATGCATTAAAGGATGAACTAGTTGCAGCCGGTCTTGAAATACCAGCTGGAGATCTGTATACCTGGCAAGCAAAGGGAAGAGCTGCATTAGATGCAAAGGCTTCTGCCAATGAAGTCGGAGTATTGGCTACCCAAAATGAAGATGTACGCTCCTTGCGTGAATTGGTTGTTTATGGACTTAAAGGTATTGCGGCTTATGTAGAGCATGCCATTAATCTAGGCAAGGTAGATCGTGATTTGCAACATTTCATGTTGGAAGCGATGGCTGCTACGACCGAAGAACACACGGTAGATGAATTAGTGGCTCTTACTTTAAAGACCGGAGAATATGCTGTGACAGCCATGAGCTTGTTGGATGCAGCCAATACTGGTGCCTACGGTAATCCGGAGATTACTGAAGTAAATATTGGCACGAGAAACAATCCGGCCATCTTGATTTCAGGTCATGATTTAAAGGACTTGGAGCAACTGCTCGACCAAACCCAAGGAACTGGTGTTGATGTGTATACCCATGGTGAGATGTTACCTGGACATTATTATCCAGCCTTTAAGAAATATGATAACTTTGTAGGAAACTACGGAAACGCTTGGTGGAAACAAAAAGAAGAATTTGAGAGCTTTAATGGACCGATTCTCTTTACTACAAACTGCATAGTACCACCCAAAGCGGAAAACGTGTCGAAAATTTATACGACAGGTGCGAGTGGTTATCCTGGTTCAGTCCATATTTTACCGGATGAAAATGGGAATAAAGATTTTAGCCAAATTATTGAGCATGCTAAGAAATTGCCAGCCCCGGTAGCCATTGAGAACGGCTCCATTGTAGGTGGCTTTGCACATGAGCAAGTCTTTGCCTTGGCAGATACAGTAGTTGAAGCCGTGAAAAGTGGCGCTATTAAGAAATTCTTTGTGATGGCCGGTTGTGATGGACGTCAGAAATCTCGTAACTACTATACGGAATTTGCTGAAAAGTTGCCGAAGGACACGGTTATTCTGACCGCTGGCTGTGCTAAGTATCGCTACAATAAATTGGATTTGGGAGATATTGGGGGCATTCCGAGAGTATTGGATGCTGGACAATGTAACGATAGTTATTCTTTAGTGGCCATTGCCATGAAGTTACAAGAAATCTTTGAACTAGACGACATTAATGATCTTCCTATCGTCTACAACATTGCTTGGTATGAGCAAAAGGCGGTAACAGTACTATTAGCCCTACTTTCACTCGGTGTAAAGAATATTCATTTGGGACCAACCTTGCCGGCTTTCCTTTCACCCAACGTTGTAGATGTGTTGGTTGAGAATTTTGGTATTGCTCCGATGGGTACAGTAGATGAAGACCTGGATCTGTTTTTAGGATAATTCAGGAACAAAAGATATGACAGTAAAAAAGGAACTTCTCTTTTGAGAAGTTCCTTTTTATATGATTGGTATGCTTTTAAAAAACTAGGTCAGGGAATCTGGGATATATCCTTTATCTTGAGCGTAATACAAACGGGCGTATTGTCCGCCTTTTTCAATTAGTTGCGTATGGGTACCGCTTTCCATGATTCCTTCATCGTTAATTACAACAATCTTGTCAGCATTTTTTATGGTGCTGAGCCTGTGGGCGATGATTAAGGTGGTCCGCCCATGAGATAGGCGCTGCAATGCCTTTTGAATCTTGGTTTCGGTTTCATTGTCTAGAGCAGAAGTTGCTTCATCCAACAGAAGAATACGGGGATTCTTCATGAAAATCCGTGCGATAGATATTCGCTGTTTTTGTCCTCCGGAAAGCCGAATGCCCCTTTCTCCAACATAGGTATCGTACTTGGCAGGCAAGCTCTCAATGTATTCATGGATTTCTGCATTTTGAGCAGCCTGAATCATATCTTCTTCACTGGCATTTTCCGAACCATACAGAATATTTTCCCGGATGGTTCCTGCGAATAAGAAGACATCCTGGGACACCAGGCCAATATTTTTACGCAAGCTTTTCAGGGTGTATTCTTGTATATTCACGCCATCTAAGGTTATGCTTCCTATGCTAGGCTCATAGAACCTAGGAATGAGATTACACAGGGTAGTTTTTCCGCCACCGGATGGACCGACCAAGGCTAGCGTTTTATTTGCTTCAATCGTAAGATTTAGGTTTTCAATAATGGTCTTATCCTTTTGGTAGGAGAAGGTCACATTGTGAAAAACGATTTCACCTTGGACAGAAGTTAGTTCTTTGGCATTCGGTAAATCGCTAATCTCAGGTTCTTCCGCCATGATGTCTGCAAATCGCTCGAATCCAGCGATACCAGACTCAAACATCTGCGTTAAGTTGGCAATTTTTCGCATCGGAGTCTGAAAAGTAGCCACATAGAGTGTGAAGGCAATTACATCTGGATAATTTAGTTGTCCAATGTATATAAGATAGCCTCCAACAGCGATGACCAACAGATTCAAAAAATCTAGAATGAAAAACATACCGGCAAAAAAGACGGACATGTGTTTATATGCGACATCTTTTGAATGGCGGAATCGAAGGTTATCTGTGCGAAACTTATCTATTTCTCGTTGCTCATTGGCAAAGGACTGCGAAACCCGTATGCCGGAGATGGCACTTTCGGTACGTGCATTAATGTCCGCCATTTTTTTTCGAACTTCTCGAAAGCTCTTACTCATGCGTTTTCTTTGATTAATCAGAAAAAAGAGTAACACAGGTATAAAAGCATAGACAATAAGGGCTAGTGTGACATCGATTCGAAGCATCATGATGAAGGTGCCAGTAATGGTTAAAAATGAAATTAAGAGGTCTTCTGGTAGGTGGTGGGCCATCTCCGATACATCGTTTAAATCATTCACCAAGCGTGACATCAAGTGTCCTGTTCGAGTACGGTCATAAAAGCTGAATGGCATCTTTTGCAGATGTAAAAATAAATCATGACGCATGTCGTATTCAAGACGGACACCCAAAATATGTCCATAATAGTCCACGATGTATTGAAACAAGACCTTAATGACATAGATTCCCAAAAGGATTAGGGCGAAAATGAAGAATAACCGAAAGGTTTTTTCCTGTAAGAGGTCGTTCAGCATATAGCGGGACAAGTAGGGAACAGTTAAGTTGATGCCCGAAATGATAATGGCACAGGATACGTCTAGTGCCAATAGGATTTTATGGTTTTTGTAATATTTTGCAAAACGTCTAATAAGACGTAGCGATTTTCTTTTTGTCTGCATGATATTTTCCCTTTCTACTGCCATATTATAGCATGAAAGCGTCTAAGCAAATTACTAAATTAGATTTCGGTAAAATGCGATGGGAAATCGAGATTTTCATTTTTTGAGCTTAACTTCATGTTAAAATAGTAGCGTGAAGTATGACAGCAGCATTTTATAGCTAATAAAGAGGTGTATATTGCTTGCTTCGATTGCTGAAAAAACGTAGGTAGAAGACGATGATCTTATATATTTTATATCAATATAAGAGGCAGATAGGAGTTAAGATGACAAAAGAATCGATAAAAGCGTTGCTAAAATTACAACAAGGAGAAATGACGGGCTTTGTGGTATATAAAAGGTTGGCTGAGCGAGAAAAACACAATGCCAATAAAGCGGTACTAATGGAAATAGCAGGTGAAGAACAATCTCACTACCAGCTATTTCGTAGCTATACCGGGCAAGAGGTGTCTGCTCATTGGCTAACGGTTTGGATAACGCTTCTATTAAGCAAAGTGTTTGGACTTACTTTCGGGCTTAAAATGTTGGAAAGAGTCGAAGCAAATCGGGAGCAATATGAGGCACTCGTCGATGAAGTTCCTAGCATGAATCAGGTAATTGAGGATGAGGAAGAGCATGAACAAACACTGATTGGCATGATAGATGAGGAGCGCTTGAAGTATATGAGCTCAGTAGTTCTGGGCTTAAATGATGCTTTGGTAGAATTAACAGGTGCTTTAGCTGGTTTTACGCTCTCTATACAGAATGCTCGAACGATTGCGCTGATGGGCTTTATTACTGGTATATCGGCATCCTTTTCCATGGCAGCCTCAGAATACTTGTCTACACGTGCTGAAAACAATGTAGAGATTGATGCCAAAAAATCAGCAATCTATACAGGGCTTGCCTACGTAGCAACCGTTTTGATTCTGGTCCTACCCTTCTTCTTATGCGAAAGCTATCTGCTTGCTATGGCCGTTACCTTACTGTTAGGTATCGGTATCATTGCCCTGTTTAACTACTATGTAAGTGTGGTAAAAGATGAAAGATTTGGGAGCCGCTTTTTAGAAATGGCTTCGATCAGCATTGGGGTAGCCTTGATTTCCTTTGCCATAGGATTTCTGGTTAAACGGTATCTGGGATTTGAAATCTAGTAGGAGCACATATTGGCAGATGGTTATTGAATAGTTTCGTAAATTTAAAAATGAAATCATTGCAACGACAGGCAGTCAGATGACTGCCTGTTTTTACTGTATGTGTAAAAGGTCAAATTCGATACTTAAAAGCTTCTTTGCAGGAAAAAGCTGAACTATCACGAAAGGACTAATATAGATAGTAGGAGGTAAATTTTATGCCTAGAGCCAATATCGGTGTCGTTAAAAGCATACGGGGTAGCGTAATTGAGGCGGTATTTTCTAAAAAACTGCCTCATATAAACAATAAACTTGTTTCGGGAAGCAACAATGAAATAATTTTGGAAGTAAGCTCCTTTGTAGATGCTCAGACCGTGAGGGCCATGGCAATGACCTATACAGCTGGCCTGGCCAGGGGGGATGCAATTTTAGATACGGGAGAAAGCTTACACATCCCTGTTGGCGTGGAGACATTAGGAAAGATGTACAATCTTTTCGGAGACAGACTGGATGGTGAACAAAGCCCAGAGGGAACGCAAAAGCGCTCCATACACCAAAAAGCGGCTTCTTTCTCTAGACGTAGTGTTTCGGATGAAATATTTCTTACCGGAATAAAAGTGATTGATTTGTTGATTCCCTTTCCCAAGGGGGAAAAGATTGGTTTACTTGGAGGGGCCGGGGTCGGTAAGACTGTGTTGATTACTGAACTAATAAACAATACATCCAGCCGCACCAAGGGATATAGTATATTTTGTGGTATTGGTGAAAGATCTAGAGAAGCAGAAGAACTGTACCGTGAAATTCGAGAGGCAGGCGTTCTCGATAAGACAACGCTCATATTCGCACAGATGAATGAACCACCAGGTGCTAGATTTAGGGTAGGCCATGCCGCCTTAAGCATGGCGGAATACTTTCGAGACCATGAGAAAAAGGATGTACTGCTTTTAATCGATAATATATTCAGATTCATCCAAGCCGGTTCTGAAGTTTCCGGCTTGATGGGTAAGATGCCATCAAGAGTGGGTTATCAGCCGACCTTGGCCACAGAATTATCAGAACTGCAGGAGAGAATCAGTAGCACTGCAACTGGTTCAATTACCTCTATTCAAGCGGTCTACGTTCCAGCAGATGACTTCACAGATCCATCGGCTACCCATACCTTTTCCCACCTGTCCGCTTCTGTAGTGCTTTCTAGAAAGAGAGCCAGCGAGGGACTCTATCCAGCCATTGACCCTTTGGAATCTAGCTCTAAGATGCTTTCTAAGGCTGTGCTCGGTATAAGGCACTATGAAATTGCCAAAGCCATAAGGAGAACCCTAGCAACCTACGAGGAATTAAAGGATATTATAGCCATGCTCGGGGTGGAAGAGCTAAGTGATGAAAATAGGAACATTGTTTATAGAGCTAGGCGGATAGAGCGCTTTTTAACGCAACCATTTTTTACCACGGAACAGTTTACCGGATTGAATGGAAAGATGGTGGAACTAGAGGAAACACTTACCGGTTGTGAACGAATTTTAAATGATGAATATAGCGACTATGAAGAAAGTGATCTCTATATGATCGGCAGCATAGACGAGGCGGACGATAAAAAATCACTAAGGATGAAACAAAGATGAGAATCAAACTAATAAAACCAAATCAAACCTTGTTGGATGTAGATGCAGATAAGGTGAGCGCGCCTGGTAGGGATGGATACTTTCAGATTCTACCAAGACATATCGATGCTACTTGGAGCCTGAGGGCAGGCATCCTGACGGTTTTTCAAGAGCAACATGAACGTTACTTCGCTATCAATGAGGGATTCTTGGTGAAACGTGGTGATTCTGTGCAGGTAGCCTGCTTACAGGCCGTAGAAGGAGAATCATTGCAGAAACTGGAGAAGAACTTGCAAAGCAATTTTCGGAAGATTGATGAAATGGAAAGAATGGCAAGAGAAGTTTTGGTCAAGTTAGAAGTGGATGTTTTGAAACGTTTTGTTGAATTGGAAAAATAGGTGTGAGAATGGACGAGGAGAAAAAAAAGAAGGAAAACAAGAGCCCGGAAGAAAAGCTCTGCGAGATTATTGATGCCCAGGCCCAAAAGAAAATAAAGTCGAAAAATGAAGGCAGTGAAGTCCTTTTTGGACTGGGACTATTTGGGATTATTGGTTGGTCGATAACCATACCCACCATAGCTGGTATTGCGCTGGGTGTATTTTTAGACAAGCGTTTTCAGGCAGGAATTTCTTGGACACTGACACTCCTTTTTGTGGGTATTGTCATTGGCTGTTTAAATGCCTGGCATTGGATCAAAGAAAAGAGCAGGGAGGATTGATATGTATCTTGCAGGCTTTGTGGGCGGTTTGCTAATGGGAGCCATCTTCTTTCTAGGACTCTACGTGAGTGTTAGAAAAATGACAAACTATAAGCATCCGGCAGTATTCATATTTATTACCACTACGTTACGCATGCTAATCGTATTAAGTGGATTTTATCTGCTTAGCTTTCACGGAGCAATCGTTATGCTGTTGGCACTGCTCGGTGTGGTCAGTATGCGGATCGTGATTGTCCGGTGGCAAAAAAGTGAAATTGTGCAAAAGAATAGTAGGGGGTGAGTCATGAGCATTGATCCCAGCAGTATTGTCTATTTTGAAATAGGTTTTGTCCATATTACAGCGACACTGGTATTCACTTGGATTACGATGCTGGTCTTGACCTTGTTCTGTGCGATATCGACAAGAAACCTGCGTAAGAAAGCAGAACTTAGACCGTCGCAGCATCTCTTGGAAGCCATAATGGAAGTAAGTAAAAGTCAGATTAGAGAAATTGCGCAACAAGATCCAGAGCCCTTTCTTCCCTTTGTGGCAACCCTCTTTTTGTTTATCTTTAGCGCAAATGTATTTTCTGTCATACCAGGATTCATTGCGCCGACAGGTTCTTTGAATACGACGATTGCACTAGCGCTTTGTGTGTTTTTCGCTGTGCCCTTTTTTGGAATTTCTAGTAAGGGTATTTTAGATTATTTAAAGCAATATGCGAAACCGAGTCCGATTATGTTGCCATTTAATATTATCAGTGAATTTTCAAGGACGCTTTCATTGGCGATTCGTCTTTATGGAAATGTGATGAGTTCTACAATCATCATCGCCATATTGTTGGGGGTGATTCCACTTATCTTCCCCGTTGTTATCCAACTGTTGGGATTGTTGACGGGAGTGATTCAGGCGTATATTTTTGCGATCTTGGCCATTGTGTATATATCATCCGTGATTCAGCACAAGGAGAAAAAAGCGAAATAGATTCAACTAAATGAGGAGGAATACTATGGATTCTATTGGATTGATAGGCATGACATCCATTATTACAGCGGGGTTTACTATGGCAATTGGTTCTGTAGCACCAGCCTTGGGGGAAGGGAACGCAGTAGCCCAGGCCTTGCGCTCAATTGCGCAGCAGCCTGATGAGGCCAATACAATATCTAGAACCTTATTCGTGGGTTTGGCCATGATTGAGTCAACTGCAATTTATTGCTTTGTAATAGCCATGATTCTGCTATTTGCCAATCCCTTCTGGAATTTGGTTATAGGGTAGCGTTATGGCCATAGACTGGTTTGAAATTGTAGCTCAAATGGTTAATTTTCTAGTATTGATTTGGTTGCTTAAAAAGTTTTTCTACAAGCCGGTACTTCAAGCAATGAAAGATAGGCAGGAACGAATCAATCTGGTGCAAGCAGAAGCGCAAGAAAAAATGGAGCAAGCCAATGAACTAATCCGGACTTATCTTCAAAAGAAGAAGGAGTTGGCTGAAAAAGAAGAAGAATTGATGTTAGACGCTAAGTTGCTTGCTGAAGAACGGCGGGAAGAATTGCTTTTAGAGTACCAGGCAGAAGCAAAGGTTAAACGGCAAGCTTTTTTGGATGAAGTGACAGAGGAACGAGAACAGTTTTTGACCAAACTACGTAGAACTCTTAGTAGTAATGCGGTGATGCTTTCTGAGCATATTCTGAAGAGCGTTGCGGGAGTCGAATTACAGCGTATTTTCTTCGAAGACTTTCTGCATAAGCTAATCCAGATGGATGAAAAAATCTTTAACGATAAAAATACGAAGGGGCGTACCATCACTCTGCGCAGTGCCTATCCCCTAAAGATGGAAGAAAAAGAACAGTTTCAGGCAGTATTAGCCGGTAGAGTTAAAGATTTGCAAACGGTGGAGTATGTGGTAAAAGAAGATTTTGTATTGGGCTATGAGTTACAATTCGAGACAGTTACCATTAGCAGCCATCTAGGCAAGTACTTGGAAGAGTCGGAAAAGAACCTAAGACACGTTATTGAAGAGGTGTAAACATGCTTTGGGAACAGCTGAGCAAATTGGACGAAGCAGTACAAGAGACCATACGAATTCTTCCTAGAGATCCTTCTATCGAGGAAAGCGGGACAGTATTATCTGTAGACAAGGGCATTGCCTTGGTATTGGGACTATATTCCGTTAAAAATCAAGAACTTATTGAATTCCCTCGCAATACGATGGGCATGGTATTCAATCTTGATCCCGAAGTAATCGGTGTTATTTTGCTTGGAAACTATGACCATATTCAAGCAGGAGACCAGGTGCGTAGAACATACCGGGTGGCAGATATTCCGGTATCGGAAGATTTGCTGGGGCGGGTTATCAATCCCCTAGGTGAGGTAATCGATGATCAGAGAAGACCTATTGAGGAAAAAGAACGTCTCCCCATAGAGCAAGAAGCTGTACCTATTATGCATAGGGCGCCGGTTTACGAACCCTTGCAAACTGGAATCAAGGTTATTGATTCCGTGGTGCCTATCGGCAGAGGCCAGCGCGAACTGATTCTTGGTGACCGCCAGACTGGAAAGACAGCCATTGCTATTGATACCATCATCAACCAAAAGGATACCGATGTTATCTGTATCTATTGTGCCGTAGGGAAACGCACCAGTTCTATCACCCAAATTGTTCGAACGCTGAGGGAACATGGAGCACTTGCATACAGCATCATTATGGTGGCTGGTTCCGAGGAACCGCCTGGCATTTCTTTTATTGCCCCTTATGCTGCTACTTCTATTGGAGAATATTTCATGAGAAAGGGGAAAAATGTACTAATTGTCTATGATGACCTGACACGCCACGCCAGAGCATATCGAGAACTATCCTTGCTATTAGAGCGCCCACCCGGTCGTGAGGCATATCCGGGTGATATTTTCTATATTCATTCCAGATTATTGGAAAGGGCGACTCACTTAACGCATGAGTTCGGCGGAGGCTCAATTACGGCCTTACCAATTATCGAGACACAGGCGGAGAATCTTTCTGCCTACATTCCTACAAACTTGATTTCCATCACCGATGGCCAGATTTATCTTTCTCCAAAGTTATACCAGAAAGGCAACCTCCCAGCTGTTAGCATTGGGACTAGTGTTTCTAGAGTGGGTGGTAAAACGCAGCTGCCGGCTTATCGTGCGATTACGAGTGCATTAAAGTTAACCTATTCTCAATTTGAAGAGTTAGAGCGCTTTTCAAGCTTTGGCTCGAGGTTGGATGAGGAAACTCGAAAAATTTTAGATAAGGGTCAACGCATTAGGCGGGTTCTTTCACAAGTGCAGTATGAGCCCATAGAAGTGACCGAGCAAATGGGCCTTCTTTTGGCAGTGGTGTCTGGTGCTCTTGATCCGGTTGCTTTGGACGATATAGAAAAGGCAGAAGAGATTATCCGCCAACTGGTACGCGAGGATGACGAATTACAAAAGGCCATGAAAGGAAGTAAACCATTAGAAGATGAGGTGAAGGAAGCATTCATAAAACAAGTGGAGGAGATTCTTAAAAAGGAGTTGGTGGAATAGATGCAAAGTCTAAAACACATTCAGCAAAGTATTCATTCAGCGACTAGTTTAGAATCTATCGTTAGTACGATGAAGGCCTATGCTTCAAGCAATATTCTACATTTTCAGAATGCTTCAGATGCTTCGAACGCCTATGGGGAAGTGCTAAGAGACTCCCTGTATATGCTACTTTACCAAGAAAGCCCCTTTCCTTATCTTGCTGAACAAGAAGGGCAGACTATCCATGTAGTATTCGGGTCAGACTTTGGACTATCCGGTCGCTTTAATGAGAGAATTGTGGATTTTTCATTACCGCAGATTCCTGCTGGTGAAGATGACAAATTGATTGTCATTGGCTATCAGATTTTAACTCGAATTCAACACAAAAGAAAAGTTGGAACGTTTTTTAATGTACCCCAGACGGAGGAAGGTATCACACCGATTGTGCAGAGGGTGTTGCTGAGCATTGACGACTTCAGAAAGCAGCGTCCTATTGGCCGCATCATTTTATATTATAATAAACCGGTCGGCAAGATTTCTATGAAAGAAGTAAAAGAGATACTTTTTCCTTTAGATTTAGCTAAAATGACCAGAAAACCTGCAGATTGGAATTCCAAATCGCTACCAGATGTATTTATGGACAAGGAAGAAATGCTATCTGATTTAATTCAGCAAATATTTTTTATCAGTCTATACCGCACCTTTTGCTATTCATTGGTTACGGAAAATGCCAGTCGCTTGGCTTCAATGCAGTCAGCTGAGAAAAACATTCAAGAACGTCTTGAAGAATTAGAGTTCCACTATAGGCGGGAACGCCAAAGCCAAATCACAGAAGATATCAGTGACATCATATCCGGATACATGGCCATTAAAAAACAGGAAGAAGCTAAGGAGTAACCTTGTGATGAAATCACGAAAATATTACGGATTGTCTTGACAAATGATTTGTATTCCGTAATATGTATAGGGTAAGCTTCGTTAGCTCAGTGGCAGAGCAGCTGTTTCGTAATCAGCAGGTCGGGAGTTCAAATCTCCTGCGAAGCTCCAAGCTGGAATCCTTATTCTGTAAGGGCTCCAGCCTTTTTTTGTAGTATACACAGAAGCACTTAATATGCAGGGTATCATACAATTAATGATAGGGTAAATAATTTGCAGAAATAATGAGACTAACTAGTCGCCTCGCTGAAAGAAGGGGCTTAGAATCCTTCTTGTAGTTTGTGGTATAATCTAATCTGATAAAGGAGATAATAATGCTCGGTTTGCAAAAGGAAAATACTGATAGGGTGAAGGCAACGTATGGACTAATTGAGTCTCTGAGGCCTAAGCAGTGGACTAAAAATCTTCTCATATTTGCGGGGTTAATTTTTTCTAGTACTCTTTTTGTCCCCGAGAATCTTTTTAAAGCTGTATATGGATTTTTGATATTCTCAATCGTTTCAGGTGTAACTTATATAATTAATGATTTAAGGGATATTGAGGAAGATAAAAGACATCCCAAAAAGAAACTTAGACCCTTAGCTTCAGGAAGATTGCCTAAAGAAGTAGCCACGGTTTGGGCATTCGCATTACTTCTAGGTTC
This sequence comes from Clostridia bacterium, assembly GCA_016887505.1. NCBI lineage: Bacteria > Bacillati > Bacillota > Clostridia > Clostridia bacterium. The sequence goes on from CP069393.1 coordinate 296,096, forward strand.
TTTGAGTATGGCCTATTTTATGGATATGCAATTTTTTCTAATTACGATTCTCTATTTTATTTTGATGGTATTTTATTCCTTATATCTGAAAAAAATTGTTATATTAGATGTATTAGTAATAGCGCTAGGCTTCGTGCTCAGAGCTGTGGCAGGTGCAGTTATTATTGGGGTTTCTATTTCACCTTGGCTTGTCTTATGTACTCTTTTACTAGCACTTTTCTTGGCTTTATGCAAAAGAAGACATGAACTAGTACTTTTAGAGAATACGGCTACATTGCATAGAAAGGTACTGAAGGATTATTCTATAAATTATTTAGATCAGCTCATTTCTATCGTCACTACAGGAACGATAGTGGTCTACGCCTTGTATACCATGAATTCTGGTAAGCCCAAAATGATGGTTCTAACTATGCCCTTAGTTATTTATGGTATTTTTCGTTATCTTTACTTAGTACATCAAAAAAAACAAGGTGGTAGTCCTGAAGAATTGCTAGTTACCGATAAACCACTTCTTATTACTATTTTGTTATGGGGAGTTGCTACGATTGCCTGCTTTTATTTCATCTAGGAGTCATTATGCAAATATCTTTTAAAAAATATAGAAAGCTTGTCTTTATGGGTTTTGTATTGGGGTTATTAGTAGTGTTCTCACTACTTTTTTTTGCAGATTTTAAAGCGGTCAGTAAGGTGTTGCATAATATCAATATTGCCTATTTGCCGATCATATTTATATTAGCACCTTTGAACTATGCTTTGCGCTATGCGAAGTGGAACTACTATTTGAACTGCCTAGACATACATATTGATAAAAAGGTTAGTCGTAATATCTTTATTAGTGGACTTGCCATGACGATTACACCTGGTAAAATAGGGGAGTTGTTTAAGTCATACTTATTAAAAGAGGAATCAAATATTCCTATTGCTAGGAGTTCGCCGATTATTGTAGCGGAAAGAGCTACCGATGGCATAGCCATGATTATTTTGGCCTCAGTTGGAACACTTACTTATTCGTATGGCTTTTTAGTGCTAATCCTGACTTTGCTAGTTATGACTGTAGGGCTTTCTTTTCTTTATTTTGATAAACCATATTTAATAGTGAAAGATTTGTTTTTTAGGTTTGACTTTACGCGCAAATATTTCACGTGGTTGGATCGCTTTAAGGAAAGTTCTAAGAAACTATTTGCCCCTAAGAGTTTGTTTTTTGCTATAGGGATTGGGGTCATATCTTGGGGTTTTGAAGGGCTAGTGGTCTTTTTTAGCCTACGCGCTTTGGGTGGAGAAATAAGTATATTGGGGTCAATATTCGTAGTAGCTTTTTCTTCTGTGGTGGGAGCAGTCTCTACTCTTCCAGGAGGTTTAGGGGTGGCTGAAGGTAGCATAGTGGCGATCTTAATGCTGCTAGGTGTTTCCAAGGAGATGAGCGCAGCGACTACTCTTGTTACGAGGTTTTCAACACTATGGCTAGGGGTTATAATTGGTATGATAGGTCTATGGAATGCAAGAAAATATATGGAAATAAGAGGCTAGAGAGGAATGCAAATGGATAAAAAGATTTTAATTACCGGTGGATCCGGGTTTATGGGCATCAATCTTATAAGGGTGCTCCGTAAAAAAGGCTATACTGATATTCGGGTAATAGACATCGCGGATTTTGATTATCCGGAAAAAGACTTTGTAGATTTTATAAAAGGCGATATCAGGGATAAAGCCAAGGTTAAAGAGGCGATGGCGAACGTAAATTTTGTAGTGCACTGCGCAGCTGCCCTTCCGCTATACTCTAAGCAAGAAATTTTCACTACCGAGGTTGACGGTACTAGAAACCTTTTAGAAGAAGCACTTGCGCAAAAGGTTGAGCGTTTTGTTCATACTTCTACAACGGCAGTGTATGGGATACCGGATCATCATCCTCTATACGAAAGCGATGAAAAATATGGCGTAGGCAACTATGGAGAAGCGAAAGTAAAGGCAGAAAATTTGGCTGTAAGCTATAGAGAAAAGGGTCTAATTGTGCCAGTGGTAAGGCCTAAATCATTTGTAGGGCCTGAAAGATTAGGCGTTTTTGCCATGTTTTATGAGTGGGCCAAGGATGCTAAGAATTTCCCCATTTTAGGAAACGGTAAAAATAAGTATCAGTTTATGGATGTGCGTGATTTGGCCGAGGCGGTTTATCTTATGCTAACGCAGGAAGCGAAATTAGCCAATGACACCTTTAATGCTGGGGCTAAGGAGTTTACTACTATGAAGGAAGATTATCAAGCTGTTCTAGATGCAGCAGGTTTTGGTAAAAAGATAATCCCCATTCCAGCAACTCCTGCAATAATTTTACTTAGAATTTTAGAGGTGTTAAAACTTTCACCTTTATATAAATGGATATACGAAACAGCAGCTAAGGATTCTTTTGTTTCTATCGAAAAATTACAGAATCAATTGGGATGGCAGCCTAACTACTCCAATAAGCAGGCTCTCTTAGATAATTATAAATGGTATTTAGAAAATTATCAGGACTATGAAAATAAGCAAGGTGTTTCTCATAGAGTACCATGGAAGCAAGGAGCTTTAAAGATTGCAAAATGGTTCTTCTAGTGAGGTGGCGATGATAAATAGGCATCTCAAGAATAACCATAATAATTTTTATGCCTTATACCTATACGTGGCATTAATACTATATATCACTACTAAGAATATTGGAAATGTAAGCAAATGGATGGCTACTCATTATATATTTTCAATAAAGAAGGGACTTTTATCTAGAGCCTTTGTCGGTAGCATACTAGATTATATAGCCCCTCATTTGTATGGAAAATATGGGGTTATAGAAGCCATAGGGAATGTAGTGCTTTTTTCAGTGTTTCTTTGTTTCCTTATTCTAGTTTACAGGTACTTTTGTAAACAAAAGACTTTTACTAGTCTACTTATGACTTTGGTATTTTTGACCTCCCCAGCTACGATGGCCTTTTTGGCTGTAGATAAGGGGCGCTTAGATCAGATAGGATATGTTCTGGCCCTTATCTATCTACTTTTGTATCAAAGACTCCCTAAGAAGAGTAGAGGTTTCATATTAGCATTTCTCTTGTGTGTATTGGTGCTTATACATGAAGTACTATTGGTGTTAATAGGTAGCCTATTATTTGCTTATCATCTTCTTAATGAAAAGGGAGACATTAGAAGTGTTAGGGATTGTATACAATTAATTTTAAGATATATGGCTATAGGCCTTCCTGCTACTCTACTAGCTTTTTTTATGCTTACGAAAGCGAGGCTACCCTATAGCCCTGAAAAGGTGCAAGAGATGGTGGCTTATCTGAGAAATTTTTCAGATTTTGATATTGTTAAAGATGCGGTATTGATTCATTTTCGCACTATAAATGATAACCAAGGATTTACCACGGCCCTTGCTAGCAATCCGTATAATGTGAAACGCTACATTTCTGCATTGATAGCCTTGTTACCTACTTTTATAATGGGGTTTGTCTTTTTTATAAGGAGTGTGTGGTCTAAGAGCGAGGACATGCTTCAAAAACTTATAAATATATTGGTGTTACTTCTTTTACTTATGCCACTAAGCTTAGTCTTCATTGGTATAGATTATCCGCGTTGGATGGCTTCTTGCATCTGTAATATATTCATAATCATTTTTGTGGGTTCTAAAAAGATAAGCTTTGCTACCAAGAAGAAATGGCCGGTTGCTATAAGTGTTATTTTTATACTGATTATTTTTACAGGCCTCATGGTGGGGGGGATTACAGCTACTGGAGGACCGCAAATTTTCACCAATTGGTTGGCAAAAATCTTGATCTCCTAAATTGGAATAATAAGCTGAACTAGTATAGTGGTTCTGATGCAAAGATTGCTTGTAAACATATAGTACCCTTTGCTTGGTAATATTGGCCACCATTATTCATTTTTCACATTGCTTTGGCCATTAATTTCGGCTTCACGCTATTTCGGTATCTTGCCGTTTGGACAATGCTGTTCATGCCTTTACGAATCCCGTTGGTCAGTCTAGAATCAAAGTAGTTCAAAATGCTCGGAAAACATAAAGCTAGCAATAGTAGATTCGTAATCAGCTGTTTGGGAGTTCGAATTTCCTGCGAAGCTCCAAACTGGATTTCTATATATAGGAATCCAGTTTTTTTATTTTTTGGGGGGCAGAGTTTTTGCTACTGATATATACTGGAGTAGTGCAAGCTAAGGTAACCTAGAATTATATTTCATGTCGCGTGCCCTTGGGCTGTTTTTGTGGTAGAAAGGACTGGATGGAATGAGTATTGGCTATGCGTGTATTATCACTAGTAGACCGGATCTACGATTTTCAACATGTCGACTAAGTAATGCTTCAAAAGAGCGGCTGAATGAAATTATGGTTGGGAATGTAGCGGTTCTTGATAAAATGATTGATTTTAATATTAAGAATCAAATCAGTCTTTTTAGGATTAGTTCAGACGTGATTCCCTTCGCGACGCACCCAATTAATGGGATAGATTGGCAATTCAAGTATGCAGAACAGCTGACAAAGATTGGATTAAAAATCAAGAAGGCTGGACTAAGGGTGTCAATGCATCCGGGGCAATATACGGTCCTTAATTCGCCTCACCAAGAGGTAGTATCAAGGGCAATCGCAGATATTCACTATCATGCGGAATTCTTGAATGCGCTTGGTTTAGACTATACCCATAAAATTATTCTACATATTGGTGGTGCATATGGTGACAAGTCTCTAGCACAAGATAGATTTATAAATAATGTGAAGTATTTGGATAGTAGTGCTAAGAAGCGTTTGGTCATAGAAAATGATGAAAAAATATATTCAGTGCGTGATGTATTGAATATAGGAATGAAAACTGGAAATCCATGTATCTTTGACATCCTGCACCATAACCTTAATCTACCGTCTGAAAAGAAATCCATAGTGAATTGGATTGACCTGTTTTGTCAAACTTGGCAGGAAATGGATGGTATACAAAAAATCCATTATTCTCAACAAGATGGTAGCAAAAGACGTGGCGCCCATAGCAGAACGATTCAGCACCGAGAATTTCTGGACTTCTACCATTCTTTGAACTCACCGGATATCGATATCATGTTGGAAGTAAAGGATAAGGAGATTTCTGCAATCAAGTGCATCAATCTACTTATGCATGATGCGAGTAGGGACAAGCTCTTACAGGAATGGCATCGTTATCGATTCTTAGTGATGAGCCGTTCGAAGGGAGTATATGATGCAATCAACCGAAAACTAGTTGCCAATTCCGATTTAAACATGTTGGAATTTTACGATTTTGTTGAAGACGCTCTTTCGAAACCAATCCAATCAAAACAGTTACAACAGGCAATCTTATCTGTCTGGTCATCATTGGAAGATGGGGCAACGGCAGCTGAAAAAAAGAGATTCTCCCTCTTGCTATTAAAGATGAACGAGGACAAGCAATTCAAACTAAAAATGATAAAGTGGCTATTTGCAGTTAGTTTGAGACAGGAAAAAACGGATATTTGCGAATCTTACCTTTTCCTTTCAGAATACCTAGCAATTCATCAGAATTAATATGATCTTGAGTGTTTCAAGGATATTGCCAAACCACAAAATGAGATAGTAGGGGTATATTTGTGGGCCTAAAAAATTAAGATATACATTACCAGCCTAGTTGTGGTATAATTCTATATCGCAACAGTATAGTTGAATTGGAAAAAGCTCTTTATAGATTTATTTTGCTGATTGTGGGTCTTGTGTTTTGTATTTTTGAAATCGGTAGCGAAGGATGCCAGACCTGTAGTAGAGAATTCACCTAGTAAACCAGTAAAGGATTAGCCTAAGAAGAAATTGTAGATAAAAGTTGGTCATTTTTACCAATGGATAAAAAAGAATAAAAATAGAAAAGGCAAACCTAGCGAAAGCTAGGGACGCAAAACCACGGGCCTAATGCTTTCGCTATGGTCGCCGGGTCGCCGAGGACAAGTAGGTATGTAATACGTTGGAGTTTTCTGGTGATCAGAAAACTCTTTTTTTGTGGGGCAAAACAATATTGAGTTAATTGATATTTTGAATTTAGTAAAGGACAATATAGGGGGCAATCGAAGAATAATGGATAATAGTACATATTTTCAGGTGTTGGACAATATCTCAGTTGGCTATGCTTGCCACCAACGTATTGATGATGGACAAGATGATGACTTTCAGTATGAGATTATTGAAACCAATCAAGAATTTGAAGAAATAACCGGGATTAGCCATGATGAAGCAATTGGGCTAGATAGTTCATTTATCCTTGGTGGAGTAGAAAAAAATAACGGGAGCTGTCGTGAAACCCATATCGCAACACATTATTATGCGCAAAAGGTAGAAACCAAGCTATATTCGGAAACACGGGGAAAGTGGTTCAGGGTCAGCGCGTTTCGTATTAAGGATGACTATATTGTCACGACTCTGACAGAGTCTACTGCAGGTGAGGAGGATAAATCCTTTTTTATTCGTGAAAAGCAGATAATAGATTATGGCGATATTTTTCTAAATACCATGATGGCTGCTTTTTTTGAAAAGAGTAGTTTCGAGATGCTACATGCTAGACGAGTTGGCAGGCTAAGTGAACTAATTGGCTTGAAAATGCAGGATCAGCAGATGAATGTGACAAGATTAAAGCAAGCAGGCATGCTGCACGATATTGGGAAAATCGCAGTTAGTAGTGAAATCTTAAATAAAAGAGGAGCACTTACCAAAGAAGATGAAAGTTTGCTTAAGTCTCACAGCAAACGAGGGTTTAGGATACTTAGCAATAGTATAATTTTTTCTGATATTGCAGATATTGTTTATATGCATCACGAAAGACTCGATGGGAGCGGTTTTCCTAGGGCATTGAAGGCAGGACAGATACCCAAGGAGGCCTGTATCATAGCCGTAGCAGAAGCCTACGACAACATGACTTCATATAGACCCTATAAAGCTAGCATGGAAGCACAAGAAGCACTAGATACAATAAAGAAACAAGCTGGTACAAAATATGACGCCGACGTTGTGGATGTGCTTTGGGATATTGTACAAAATGACCAATGGAGTAGTATGAGTATCTAGAAATTAATTCTGTTGTTTTTTGAAAGCAGTTTTTAACAATGCTACTGGAAGAAATATAATAGTGGAGAAAATAACACCCAATTCTTTGCAGAGACTGCTTTTTTTATCCGGCTTACCCTTAAGTCGGTTTTTTAGTGTTCCAAAAGCAATCCCTTGTGCGTTGCCCATCATAATAACCTTGGTTACTCCCAAAATGCCCTTTGCTTTTTCAAGGCCATAGGTATCGACGACTCTTTTCCATGCTGCACTAGAATACTGGCCTTTCGTTTCAGCATAATGTTGAGCAAAAAACAAAGCCACAGATTCTTTTGGGTCTAGGTGATTGATGCTGCCGGAGAGGATGGCTTGAATATCTTCTTCTGACATGCCCATTTCTAGAGCATCCTTTGTATGAACATAAGAGCATAGTGCACAGCCATTCACCTCAGTTACTACCAACATGATATGGTTTTGCAGTTCATGATCTATTAGACCTTTTCTTTTGGCTTGACGCATATCTTTCATGCCACCTACGGCTTCACATACGACATGGTAGAATTCACCAGTTGTGAAGATCCTCTTATTGGCTATTAGGGCCATGGTTCTACCTCTTTTCAATATTTAGTTTCCAAAGTATATGTCCACATTCAGTATGGGCTTCTACAATTATATTTTGAAAGAGTATACCTTGTCAAAATGAGAGGAAATTGATTTAAAGTATGGGAGAAGATTGACGATGTTTGCTTTCAAGATACCCGTAAAGACAGAAAAATATGGTAAAATAACAGAAAGAACATAATTCTATTAAGATATGAATTAGGAAATCAAAGGAGACCGCTATGCAGGATTATGAGAAGCTCGGTGTATTCTATCTAGGCAAAGAGTTTGATCTAAGAAACGATCAACTTCAGGATGACATGGTCCTTTACAAGACCAAAGATCTAACTACACATGCCGTGATTATCGGTATGACTGGCAGTGGAAAGACAGGGCTTGGTGTCAGCATGATAGAAGAAGCGGCACTAGATAATATCCCGGTCATTGCCATTGACCCCAAGGGAGACCTTGGCAATTTGGCCTTAACATTTCCGAAACTTGAAGCGAAAGACTTTAAACCCTGGATTAATCTGCAGGATGCGTCCAACAAGGGCATGAGTGCCGATGAATATGCCGCAGGTCAAGCCAAGCTTTGGAAAGAAGGCCTGGCAAAATGGGGGCAGGATGGTGCTAGGATAGAGAAATTTAAGAATGCTGCGGATGTGAAAGTATATACCCCCGGTGGTTCAGCTGGTGTGGGTGTATCTGTTCTGAAATCCTTTAATGCACCGCCAAAATCTGTCCGCGATGATAAGGATGCCTTTCGTGATAAGATCCAAATTACGACGACCAGCATCCTCTCACTGATTGGTATAGACGGAGACCCTTTTACAAGCAGAGAGCATATTTTGCTGGCGAATTTATTCGAAGAGACTTGGAATAAAGGAGAAAACTTGGGTCTAGCCGAATTGATTGGTTTAATCCAGAATCCTCCGATAGCTAAGATTGGCGTAATGGATTTGGAAAACTTTTATCCATCAAAAGACCGTTTCAGTTTGGCTATGCAACTAAACAATCTACTAGCATCCCCTAGCTTTGAAGCTTGGATGGAGGGTGATGCTTTGGATGTAAACAAGTTTCTATATGATGATTCAGGAAAATCTAGGGTTTCGGTATTCTCCATAGCCCATCTTTCAGATGGAGAACGGATGTTTTTCGTTACCATGCTGTTGAACGAAATCCTATCTTGGGTACGTTCACAACCAGGAACAGGAAGCCTGAGAGCAATACTGTATATGGATGAAATATTTGGTTATCTACCGCCTACCAAGAATCCACCATCCAAGACACCTTTTTTGACCTTGCTTAAACAGGCAAGAGCCTATGGACTAGGATTAGTTTTATCTACACAGAACCCTGTTGATTTAGACTACAAAGCATTGTCCAATGCAGGTACCTGGTTTATTGGAAGGTTGCAGACTGAACGAGATAAGGAACGGGTTCTGGCCGGTCTTGAAGGTGCAGCAGCTGGAGGCGAATTTGACCGCAAACAAACGGAACAAATTCTGGCAGGTCTAGGTAAAAGAAAGTTCTACCTGCATAGTGTACACGAAAATGAACCTGTTATTTTTAATACTAGATGGGTCATGTCATATCTAGCTGGTCCCTTAACTGGAGACCAGATAAGAATGCTACCTTCTGCTAAAAGACAACCTGCAGCTACCACAGATGAAGTCCGCCCGGTAATAGAAATGGCCGAAGAACCATCTACTGACTTGACCAAGGCAAGTAACCTAGCACCAATCTTGTCACCGCAGATTAAACAGCTGTTTATTCCCAAACCAAATAAAGAAGGGGCAAGCGTATACAGACCCACTGTGCTTGGTGTCGCGGAGGTGTTATATAGCCATGTTAAGAATAAGGTTGAAGTAGAACGAAAAATCACCTTACAGGCTTCGCTTTGTGAAGGACCCATCCCCCTTGACTGGGAGGAAGCCACACAATTGGAGATAGATGTTAGAGATTTACTAGGTGAACCTGAAAAAGAAACACTCTTTCACAGCTATCCTGAAGCGGCAGCAAATGCTAAAAATTATGTGAAATGGGAAAAACTGCTTAAGCAGAATATTAGAACTGAACATAAGTTACAACTAATGAGAAGCCCCAGTTTGAAGGTATTATCTGAAGTAGATGAATCGGAACGAGAGTTTCGGATTCGCCTGCAGCATTTGGCTCATGAAAAACGTGACCAAGATATTGAAAAGCTGAAAAAGAAATACACGTCAAAGATGAATACCTTAACAGACCGCGAAAGAAGAGCACGGCAGGCATTGGAACGACATAGCACCCAGTCTTCTCAAAAGAAGATGGAGGCGGCAGTATCTGCTGGAACAGCCATACTCGGTGCACTGTTTGGTAGAAAAACATTCAGCGCAACCTCCATTTCCAAGATGGGGACAGCGGTGAAGAGTACTAGCCGAGCATTTAAGAGCTCTTCTAGCATTGAACAGGCCAAGGAGACACTAGAATCCGTAGAACAACAATTGGGCGCTTTAGAATTGGAATTAGAAGAGCAAGTGGAAAAAATTACAGCCCAGTATGATTTGACGCAGGAAGAATTGGAACCAATTGAAGTGGCAGCTAAGAGTACGAATATTACTGTACACTATGTCGGTTTGGCCTGGGATCCTTCCTAAGAAGGTATTTAGCCTTAATGAAAAGAGAAATGATTTCTTCATAAACCAAATGGCATAAAGGATACCTGCATTTCCACCTACCAGTTTGTTAGGAAGTTGGTAGGTGGAAACTATTTTCAAAGTGGAGTTTGCTAGTCTACAGGCAAAACATGCAGTATTTACTACTTAAAATGCTAAATGATGGAGTAGAGGATAGTTCTAATTTGAGCAAAGATAATTAAAAACTTAGTTAATTTAATTAACTAAGTTCAGTAGGAAGGATTTTAAAAACTTTTGTGGAATAGTAAGTAAAATATAACGAGTTAAACGATTAATCTTTGCTGGCTTTGAAGGCTGGCAATTATGTTGCTACGTTGGTTATACGATTAACCAATTGCTTGACGACTTTACACTAAAAGTCGTTAGATATTTTCGGAGGTGGATATGAAAAAGTTTTTTGTGATGGCTTTGGTATTGATGATGTTCATATCAGTAGTAGGTTGTACAGCTACTGAGGAACCATCAGATGCTGTGGACGAACCAACTGGTGCTGAAGAAACGGAAACCCCTGAAGTAGCAGATGAGATGCCTCTTAAGGTGGCTGCTCTCTTGCCGGGTCCTATTAATGATATGGGCTGGAATGCATCTGCTTATGATGGACTAATTGCTGTTGAAAGTGAATTCGGGGCAGAAATTGCGTACCAAGAAAATGTTGCACAGTCTGATATGGAAGAGGTATTCCGCAATTATGCATTGGCAGGCTACGATGTTATTTTTGGGCATGGTTTCCAATTTGGAGATACTGCAGCCAAGGTAGCTGAGGAATTCCCTGATACAATTTTTGTAATCACATCTAGCTCAGTAAGCAACGGAACAAATTTGGGCTCAGTGAACTCTGGTGTTGACCAACAGGGTTTCCTAGCTGGTGTATTGGCAGCTTCACTCACTGAATCTGGTAAGATTGGTGCCCTTGGCGGTGTTGAAATTCCTCCTATTACTGGTCCTATTTACGGATACTATGCAGGAGCAGCGTATATCGATCCTGATATTGAAGTTACGTCTGTTTTAACTGGATCTTTTGATGATGTTACCAAAGCAAAAGAAACAGCTAGAGCGATGATTGACACAGGTGTTGATGTGATTTTCGCGAATGCAAACCAGGCTGGCTTGGGTTCTATAGAAGCATGCCAAGAAGCTGGTATTTATGCAATAGGATCTAACGAAGACCAAAACCCCATTGCTCCAGATACTGTAGTTCAGAGTGTAATCAAAAGTACGACAAGATTGTTCTCATACATCATTGATATCGTTGAAAAAGGAGAATTTGAAGGTAAATTCTATAAACTCGGTATTGATGAAGGAGCTATTTTCCTAGCTGATTGGCACGGATTTGATGAGTCTATGCCTGAATTGAAATCCTTGATGGATGATACAATTGCAGGAATGACAGATGGTAGTATTACCTATGATTGGGAACAATACCAAGATGTATTAAAATAGATCTCCCCAAGATAGTATTAATGCGAAGGACCCGAGAGGGTCCTTTGTTATTTGTCCGTAAGAAGAGGTTTTATACATATACTGTCGAAATAGATTAAGAGGTAAGATGTACTCTCAAGGAGGTAGCAAATGGATCTATTAAAAATGATTTTCGACCAAGTAGATGAGTCTAATGCACTTGGAAAACTGGGCTCTGAAGTTGGGGCAGAACCATCTCAAGTTGAGAATCTGATGAAGATGGGCATCCCAATTCTTATGCAAAAGATGGGACAAAATGCGAGTACTAGTGAAGGCAGAAGCACCCTAGAACGTGTGTTGGAACAACATCAAGATGATGATACCGGAGATTTTAATGATTTTCTCCAACGTGTGGATGTGAATGAGGGGGATAAAATTCTATCTCATGTGTTCTCTTCCAATAACAGCAAGGTTAGCCAAGGACTCGCTCAAAAATCCGGAATGGATTCTGGTCAAGTAATGGGGATTATGAGTAGGCTTGCTCCTTTTGTCTTAGGCATGCTGGGACAACAGAAAAAACAAAATGTAGATACGGGACAGATTGCTGGACTGTTGGGTAATGCCTTCGAACAAGGGAAAAGCGATGGCTTGTTGGATATGGCTGCTGATTTTTTAGATTTTGATAATGATGGCAGCATTATGGATGATGCGGGAAAATTACTTTCTGGTTTTTTGAAAAAATAGAACGGTATGGGAAAGGGATATGCTCCTGTCAAAGTAGACTCGAAATTTTTGTTATTTCAAGTGTCTACTTCGACAGGAGCATATCATTATGCAGGGTGTTCTATACTTTTTTACTACCTTTGTTCAGAATGAATAAAAGAGTAATCTGACTTGGATAATGCATCAATTGCATTGTCCAATTTTTCATTTTGGACCAAGATATAATCAGTGTCGTAGGTAGATACAGCAAAGATACTAACCTGTGCATCTGCGAGAATGGTACTAATGGAGGAGAGGATTCCAACCAAAGAAAAATCTAGAGGCCCCAAGACTTTAATGATTCTCCAGCCATTCTTAAAACAAGTATCGTCGGGAATAGCTTTGTCTAAACAGACAATGGAAAGTTCTTCATCCGTTCTGGTTATGCTTACAAATCCATCCGAAGAGATCCAGCTAGGAATCGGGGAAGAGGCAGGCATGCGACATACCGCATATTCTTCTTTTAGTACTTCAAGTTTGATTATTGGTTTTTTAGTCATTGTTTGTCCTTTCTTTTTTGGAGTTATCCTTTATCATGAATGGGCTTTCTCCTAGGTGTCTAGTTACAAAGGCGAGTTCTTGCATTTTTCGTTCTAAGAACAGCCTGTCCAATGAGGCCATTTTACTGCAATCACAATCTTCGAACAAGTAGAGCGAAAACTCCCAACATATTTCTTTTATACTTTTAGCACTGTGTTTGGAAATAAAAGACAGTGCATCAACACAGGCTCCCATGACTGAGTGGTCATGGCTTCCATAGTGTTTAATCTGTGAGAAAGATTGGTAAAGAAGGTCCTTGAAGGGTATTTTATTGACGATGAGCCGTAATTTGTTGGTTTCACCATAATAATAAGTCTTATGCCTCCTAGCTTGTGCGATATTCGAAAGCACATAACCAATCTTTTGGATGCAAAAAATAGCCGTATTCGGGTCGTTGATTCCTGGAGAAATAGCTCTTAGAGCAACCTCTACGAGCTTGATAATTCCAAATTCTACATCTTCTTCAGAATTTCGTTCTTCTCCAATTTCTATGCATAGAAACAATTTTTCTTCTTCCTCTTCCGAGACAGGAGAAGAAAGCGTTTCTCCCCATAAGGAAAAGATTGTGGTTTCTTTGGTAATATAGTCTCCTAGAGACTGTTCTAGGCGGATGGTGCAGTCATGCTCCGAGGCAAAGTCTACAAGGGCAGAATTGTCTACTTTTTGGATGTACCCGTCCTCTTTTGCATTCACCTTAATGGATTCCCCGAAAGTATAGTCCTCGTACTCATCGGGAAGTTCCGTGGTGATTTCTTTATTCTTATTCCTAAATTTTTGCATTTGCTTTTTATTAATGAGAGCCAAAATATCCTTGGTAATACGCTCAACCATCAGATTTACTTGGATGGAATTAGCAATGTGATGTATGAAATAAGCGAATAACACTAGGCATAAGATAGCCAAAAGTACGCCTACACTTCCCGCGATGCTAGAAAGCTCATCTTGTGGATCTGGTAAAAAGTACATCTGGGTAATAGAGTAAATGAAAGTCCCCATGAAAACACCTAGTACTCGTAAAGAAATCTTGCTTTCTAGGAAGTCTGGTAGGGTTCTTGGCGAGAACTGTGCTGAATAGAGCGTAAGTACAACCATGATGGTAGAAAAGGTAACGGTAATCATGGAAAGTAGGGCACCAGTAAGAACAGCTAGTATGCTTCTTGCGGCTTCAATCCGTTGAAGAAATATTGGATTGTTCACCATCTGCATATTATGAATCAAAGTGCGGTCCAATACGATGATGGCAAAGGAGAAGATGACTGCTAAAAGGCAGTATAAAGCCGGAATGAAGTATGTTTTATTTTTCCAACGCTGATAATATCGGTTCACGGCAGACCTCCTTAACTATGTTTGTGTTAATTATAGCATGGAAATATTCAGGCTGTGAAGATGAAGTGCTTTTTGTCCTTGTATGTTGTATAATATGCGGAATAAGGAGTTGAAATAATGAGTTTAGTAGAAATGTTACAAGGTGTTATAGGATTCGGGTTGGACTTGATTTCCATTTTGTTCCGTTTGTTCCTTTTTGCCGTTGTTCAGGTGATAATGAGTTTCAAAAATAGAAATGGAATACTATATGGTGTTGCGGTCTTTTTCTTTCCATGGGCAATATTCTTGCTGTTTTGGATACCCAGAAAGACCCCAAAACTTGATGCGCGCTATAAAAATATGGAAGAATTTAGAGGGCTAAATCCTGTAATCGCTTCCATCATGAGTTTAGCTGCCATGGTAGCGAAGAGTGATGGACGTGTCTCAGAATCTGAAATTCTGCAGGTTAAGCAGTTTGTAGCTCAAAACTTCCGAATCTCCAAAGAAGACCTGGATCGTTATCGTGGTGCCTTCAATTACGGGAAAAAGCATCCAGAGGAATACGAACAGTTTACAAGGGTAATTCGAGGATACTATACCAATCGCATGACCTTATTGGGTTTGGCTTATCTTTTTATGGGCCTAGCGCAGGGCAATAAGGGCACTATAGCAGACGAAGTATTGCTTCGAAATATTCTCTATTCTATGGGTATATCGCAGATGGAATACATGGGTATGAAGAATTCATATTATGCCCGTCAAAACGGCGGTGCTTGGGGAGGGAATTGGCAGGATGCTTTTGGTTCGGGTCAACGCACTAATTATGCGCCACCCCGAGTAAACCAAACAAAACGCTATACGGATGTATTGGGTGTATCTGAGAATGCCAGCACCCAGGAAATAAAGAGTGCATATAGGAAAATTGTTAAAGAATTTCATCCAGACAAGGTAGCCAGTAAAGGCATGCCCAAGGAATATGTGGACTATGCTACACAAAAGGTAAAAGAAGCAAATGAAGCCTATGAGTATCTGATGAAACAGAAGGAATCCTAATGCTTAAATAATCTCTAGCTAATTTTTGCCATATGAAAAGTAATGGTAGGAGCATCGTTCGATGCTCCTACCATCTTTTGTAATAGCTTGAACTCTTCGATGGAGATAATGCTTGACCACACCTTGGTAGAGAGATTGCCAATCACGTATTGATGGGGTAAAATATTTAAATACTGATGGTTTTACATGCAGTATACATTTGGAGGATCATATGCACGAAAAAGAGAAATATTTTATTGTTCTCCTTAATATTTTTTAACAATTTTGCGTTGCCTTAGGTTTCGTAGAATTCAGTTGAAGGGAGAAAAATATGTTACAAGCAGATATTTGGTTGCGTGGTGGTAGTTTGGTCCATGAAGATGGTCAAATAGAAAAAAAAGATATGCTACTAGTTGATGGAAAAATCGAAAAAATACTTCTACCCAATGCAAAGGAAGAAATAAAAGCAAAACAAATCATCAACTTGAAGGGAAGGTATGTATTCCCAGGCTTGGTGAATACCCATACCCATTTATTCCAAACTTGGTTTAAAGGCCTGGGCCGTGACTTAAAGTTAATGGACTGGTTGGCTGCTTCTATAAGGCCGAATGCGCCTAAGCTGACTCGGGAGGACTGCTATTATAGTGCAATACTCGGCGCGATGGATACGGTGATGTCCGGTGGGACTTCTATAATGGATTTCATGTATGCCAATGAAAAAAAAGATAATATCTTAGGGGCTATCGATGGGTTGGATGATTTGGGAGTCCGGGCAGTTATGGGACGAGGATTCATTGATATAAAGTTAGAGGATGAAAACCATAATCGGTTGGTAGAAACACCAAAGCAAGTCATAGAACAGCTGGACATCTTGAGGGAATATGTGAAGGATAAGGACCGGATGGACATTGGTATTGCCGGTAGTGTGTTCTGGGCAATTTCAGAAGAAGGTTTTGCTACGATTCGAGATTATGCTGACCAACATCATATGACAGTGGCCCTTCATGCTTCCGAAACCGAGGATGATAACCAAGACAGTATGCGACGTTTTGGCATGCGCATGTTTCCCTACTTAGAGAGTATTGGATTTATGAAAGATTGGTTGACGGCAGTTCATTGCGTGACTTTGGACGAAACCGACTTAGATTTGATAGAAAAATATCAAGTTAAGGTGTCATACAATCCAATGAGCAACCTAATTTTAGGTTCTGGCATACCACCCATGGAGGAACTCAGAAAACGTGGCGTAACCATAGGTCTGGGTACAGATGGTGCTGCATCGAGTGACTCCCAAGATATGATTGAGACGATAAAGTTTGCTGCCTTATTGCAAAAAGGAGCCAATCAAGATCCAACGGCATTTAAAGCAGCCGATGTTCTACAAATGGCTACCTTGGGTGGAGCTCATTGCCTGGGCCTTGCCGATAAGACAGGAAGTTTTGAAATAGGAAAGAGAGCTGATTTGATGGTCTATAATCCCAACCGCATCAAATCCGCACCAGTTTATAACCCAGTGAATTCTTTAGTGTACACTTCCGATACCAGTAATGTAGAAATGGTCCTAGTAGACGGAAAGGTAATCTACCGTGATGGTAACTTTACCACGGTGAACCAAGAGGATGTGCTTTATTGGGTGGAAGAAGTAAAAGAAAAATTTGATACCAACAAAGCTTAGATTTAGGCAAACTAGATTTAATGAAAGGGAGGAATAAATCGATGAATTACAAAATGTATAAAAATATTACCATCTTTGCCACACACGGACACGCCATTCAAGAAAAAGAATTGGGACAGAAGTTTGTGCTAGAGATAACCCTGTTTGGAGAAGATTTATCCAAAGTGGATACATCCGTATCTGAGGCGGAGGTGGAGCGTTTTATCCAAGAAGAGGCGATAGACGTACACCGCGACATGATTCAGGCGGTAGCCGGCCGCGTGGGAGACCTGATTTTAGAAGCCAGCTCAGATGCCTTAATGGAAGTACGGGTAGAGGTTAAAAAGCCGTCTACACCCATCCGTATCGGTATGCCAGGAGGCTTGGTCAAGTATGTAAGTACTACAGTGAGCCGTCGTAAGAAGGGTTACACACCGGTATATGAACATCTTGAAGACTATAACTTTACCAAGATCCGCAGTGCTAGAGTATTCGACAAGGATGTCAAATACGAAGCAGATCTAGAGGTAGCCTTCGATATGGGTCCATCCATCGAAAATGATGATATTGCCTATAGCTACAGCTATACTACGGTTTATGATGTGGCGGTAGATACCATCAAAGCCAACAAGGGTGATGCACCCTATGAATTGGCTCGTAAGATGGTTGAAAAGGTCTATGAGGATAAACCGGATGCCAAGATGGTTCGTGCTAAGGTTCGAAACTTTTTGCCAGAAAACAATCTGTCTGTAGATTATATGGAGTATATGGTTGTTAAATAGCAAGATGAAGTGATAGTTGAAAAAGAATGTGAGTTCCCCTTGATGGAATGAGCATTCTTTTTTTATTAGTATATCGGTAGAGGAAGGATATTGTCGTAGTTTTGTCTAAGAATGCAGTTATAGAAGAAAAAGAGCATTGGAGGAGAAACGATGAGTGTTGATTACAAAACAGAATGGTTGGGTGATATGGCTTTTGAGATGGATATCGGGGGACATAAGGTTCGCATGGATTCATCAGCCGAATTTGGAGGAGAAGATTCTGGACCTAGGCCGAAACCATTGATTCTTGCTGGCATGACTGGATGTACGGGTATGGATGTGGTCTCTATTCTTAAAAAGATGAAAGAACCGGTAGATTATTTTAATATGAAAGTGGAAACAGAACTTACTACTGAGCATCCCTATACTTATACTAAGGTACATTTGATTTACCGAATTGGAGGTAAGGGCCTGAATCACGATAACGTTAATAAGGCTTGCCGCTTATCCAGAGAAAAATATTGCGGAGGCATCGCGTTGGTAGAAAAGGCAGTTGACTTCAGTTATGAGGTTCAAATAGAGGATTTATAGTTCAAAAAAAGCCCGGGTTTTAGGACCCGGTTTTTTTATAAAAAAATAGTCAGAAAAGGTCAGAAAATTTGACTGCCAATTATCTGGTGATATAATAAATATAGAGTTAGCAGTCTAATTAAGAGAGTGCTAAAAATTATTATGAAATGGAGGAATTGATATGTCAGGATTAACAATTTTTAACCGCAGACCCTTGAGAAGAATCGGAGATCCAATGTACTTTCACAACATGATCGATGACTTCCTGGATAGTAATTATTGGGCGCAGGGAACCCAACTAGAAGATTTTAAAATGGATGTTAAGGAAACAAACGAAGGATATGAAATCGAAGCTGAGCTACCTGGTATAAATCGAGAGGATATCAATGTGTCTATAGAGGAAGGTATACTCTATATAGCGGTAAACCACGAGGAGAAAAACGAGGAAGAACAAAAAGACTATGTCTATCGTGAAAGAAAGACAAGTTCCATGGCTAGAAGTATACACTTGCAAGATATTGCAGATGTTGGGGTAGAAGCAAAACTTGCAGATGGGATTTTGCATATTAAAGTACCTAAGAAAGAAAAATCCGAAAAATGCAAACAGATTGAGATTAAATAAGGAAGAAGGTGGGTCACGTCTTAGACGTGGCTCACTTTTTGTTTTGTAGTGTAAAATATTTCCATATTTGGTGTCATTGTGGTCAATTCTTATTGCAGGATAATCGTTTTCCGGATAGGATAAAAGTGGTTTAACAAACGATGAAAAGCAAAAATAGGGGGTAAAAAATGGCTGAAATGATGAATGAAGACCGAGTGCAAAGACTTTTAGAACTAGCGATGAAGATACGTAGTGGTCAAGCGGATAAAGAATATATCGAGTCATTTAATGATGATTTAGAACAAGTAGGACCGCAGGAAGTTATGGAAATTGAATTTAGACAATTGAATCAAGGCATCGAATCTACTGAGGTCTTGACCTATTTGGATAAACTAATTCACTTGTTTCATAAAGGTCTAAGCAAGAAAACTTGGAAAGAACCTGAGCCTGGTACCTTTCTAGGAGTTCTCAGGGCTGAAAATGATGAATTAAGAAAGCGGATGCAAGAAATCAAACAAATTTTGAAAAAGAAGAATATTTCAGCAGATAGACCACTTTTAATTGATAAAATAAGCGCTTTGATGGAAATAGAAAAACATTATTTGAAGAAAGAAAACATCCTATTTCCATACATGGAAAAAAAGCAGGACAGATTTCTGGGGCTATCCATAATGTGGGAATTACACGACGTTTCTAAGAAAAGTATTCAGTCAGTTTTGGCCGATCTTAAGGATGGTGATGACCAAAAGCTAAACTCGGATATTGGAAAGATGTTCTTTAACCTGATAGGATTGACGCAGAAAGAGGAATGGATTCTCTTTCCAAGTGCAATTGAGATGTTCACAGAGGAAGAGTTCCAAGAGATGCTCCACCAATCTTTCGAATATGGGTTTTCCTTTATTGAAGCACCTGCAATTATGGAAGAGCTTGAAGCAAAGGAGACGAAGCCATCTTGGACGGAGTGGAGCTACCAAACGGACACGGGTTCGTTAAGCTATGAGCAGTTGACTATGCTACTATCCAATCTTCCTATTGACCTTACGCTAGTAGATGAAAACAATAAGGTGCGCTATTTTTCCAAACCGAAGGAAAGATTTTTCCCAAGATCTGCAGCCGCTATTGGTAGAGATGTAAGTCAGTGCCACCCGCCACAAAGTGTAGGAAAAGTATTGGAAATTTTGGAATCATTTCGTCGTGGCGAAAAGGATATTGCTCGATTTTGGATTCGAATCAAGGGACGCCTTTTGTTAATTCAATATTTTGCGTTAAGGGATACAAAGGGTGATTATAAAGGTGTTTTGGAAGCCAGCCAGGATATTACGGAAATCCAAGAGTTGGAGGGTGAAAGTCGATTGGTTGATTGGAAAAATTAACCTCAGCTTAAACTATAGCTTTCGTGTAAAGATATGATACAATAATGGGGTAATTTTGGGAAACTGATTTATAGAGAAAGGGAGAGAGTAGAATCTCTTTTGGGGTGAATGATGAGTAATAACTATTCGATTAATGCGCTACGTTTGTTGGGAGTAGACATGATCAACAAGGCCAACAGTGGTCATCCGGGTATCGTATTGGATGCAGCACCTATGCTTTATACTTTATACACGGAGCATATGCGCTATAATCCGGTTCAACCGACTTGGTTCAATAGAGACCGCTTTATCATGGCAGCAGGCCATGGTTCTGCCTTATTGTATTCAATGTTGCACCTGAGTGGGCACAATCTGAGTATGCAGGATTTGAAGCAATTCCGTCAATGGGGTTCTAAGACACCAGGACACCCAGAGTTTGGACATACAGAAGGTGTGGATGCAACGAGTGGCCCCTTAGGTCAAGGGATTGCTATGGCCACAGGAATGGCAATTGCAGAGAGCTACCTGTCTGCTAGCTTTAATAAAAAAGAGTTGAATATTATTGATCACTTTACATATGTACTTTGTGGTGATGGAGATCTTCAAGAAGGGGTTACACAAGAAGCCTTCAGTCTTGCAGGTCATCTTGGTCTAGGAAAATTAATTGTGCTTTATGATTCAAATGATATTCAATTGGATGGACCGGTAGAAGCCGCTAACTCTGAACATGTGAAGCAAAAGTACGAGGCGATGAATTGGCAGTATATTTTGGTAGAAGATGGTGAAGATACGGCTAGTATTTCTACTGCTATAGAAGCAGCAAAGGCTAACCCCAATCAACCATGTCTTATCGAGGTTAAAACCATTATTGGATATGGCTCTCCTTTAGCAGGCGACTGTGCCACGCACGGTTCACCTATCGGTGAAGAAGGAACGGTTGAAACCCGTAAGACACTATGTTACGACTATAAGCCATTTGAAATTGCAGATGAAGTTTATACTGATATTCAAAATAAAAATGAAGAGAAGGGTATAAAATCGTACCAACAATGGTTGGATATGTTGGAATCTTATAAAAAACAATACCCTGAAGAATTTGAAATTCTACAAACGGTAATGGGCGAAAGTGAGTTTAAAGTGGATTTGGAAATAGTTTCTGACTATTTGCCTGAAGAAAAGATTGCTACTAGAGCTTCCTCTGGAGAAATCTTGAAAAAGCTGCAGAAACACTATCCTCAGATGATTGGTGGTAGCGCAGACCTTACAAAATCTACCAAAGTGAAAGGCATAGACGGGGATTTCAGTAAGAGCCTTAGAACAGGCCGGAATCTTAATTTTGGTGTACGAGAGCACTCTATGGCGGCCATAAATAATGGCTTGAGCCTACATGGCTTGAAAAGTTTTGTAGGAGGATTTTTCATTTTCAGTGACTATATGAAGCCTGCGATGAGAATGTCTGCCCTTATGGGTCTACCAGCTATCTATGCATTCACACATGACTCAGTAGCGGTGGGTGAAGATGGACCCACCCACGAGCCGGTTGAACAACTGGCTGGTTTACGGGCAGTTCCCAATATGGATGTGATTCGTCCGGCTGATGTGCAAGAAGTGAAAGTAGCCTGGAAGTTGGCGCTTGAATCTAAAGATCATCCTACTTGTTTAATTCTGACTAGACAAGGTGTACCTTTGCTAGCGGGCGTAAATGAAGAAGGTGTGGCAAAAGGTGGATATATTATTGCCAAGGAAGATAAAAAGATAGATGTAATCCTGATTGCTACTGGCAGTGAGGTTGGCTTAGCACTTGAAGCGAAGAAAGCACTTAAAATGAAGAATATTGATGCAAGAGTAGTATCGATGCCTTCATTTAAGCGCTTTAATGAACAGCCAGAGGAATATCGCGAAAGCATCTTGCCATTGGATGTTATGAAACGAGTTTCCATTGAAATGGGCTCATCCTTCGGTTGGACACAATACGTTGGTCTAAAGGGATATTGCATCTCGATAGATACATTTGGTGCTAGTGCTCCAGGTGGTCAAGTAGTATCCAACTATGGTTTCAATGTCGAGAACGTGGTGGATAAAGTTACCAAATATCTATAGCAATAAGAAACGGGCAAATGCCCGTTTTTTTTGTAACCCTGTATTAGCTTACGGCAGACTCCGACGGGAAATGCTTGCCAATGAAAGACGTTTTACGAGCAGTAAGATGGCTCATATGGAATTAGTCCAAGAACTGTGTAATGGCTGCTATTGACTCACCTTGCCGTATAAGCTATACTTCAAGCGTTAGAGGGAGTAACTTTCCAAAGGAATCAAGGCCGTCATGACGGATTAAATCCCGGTCTTGGTGGCAATTATGTCTAGTGAGACTCTACACCCAAGGGTGTAGAGTCTTTTACATCGTAGAGGGAGGATTAATTTTGGAAAAATATATTTTGGACTTGGTCGAAACCATGCCAATGATTGGCCTTATTGGGGTGATTGCAGTATTGTTGTTTATTTTAGCCAAAGGGGCAGACCTGCTAGTGGATGAGGCAGTATCCCTATCAATTCACTGGGGTATTCCCAAGATGGTGGTTGGAGCTACTATTGTATCCTTAGGTACAACCTTGCCTGAAGCGACGATATCTGTTCTAGCTGCGGTCAATGGGAATCCAGATCTAGCACTAGGCAATGCCATAGGTTCCATCATTGCTGATACCGGCTTGATACTGGGATTAGCTGCTATGATTGGACCTCTCGCGGTAGATCCGAAAACCATCAATCGACAAGGTCGACTCCAGGTCATGGCCGTAGTGTTGTTGGCCATCGTAAGCTTGCCATTCTTTTCAGAAGGCCTAACCCATGGAACCATTTATCAATGGATGGGTATTGCTTTTCTCGTTTTACTAGTTGGCTACATCTACCTATCAATGCGTTGGGCCGTGACATCTGGTGTAGATGAGGGTGTGGTGCTCGAGGAGAAAAAACGTCCACTTTGGGAACAAGTGGGAAAACTAGTAACTGGTATTGCTTTGGTTATTCTGTCTTCACGCGTTCTAATTCCCACCGTTGAAACGCTGGCAATCAATGTAGGAATTCCGCAAGGAGTAATAGCAGCGACCTTGGTGGCATTTGGAACTAGCTTGCCTGAGCTGGTGACTGCGATTACAGCGGTGCGTAAGGGGCATGGTGAATTGGCAGTGGGAAATATTATAGGAGCTGATATTCTGAATGTGTTATTTGTAGTAGGAAGTGCAGCCGCAGTTACTTCCCAAGGCCTTGATGTTCCATTGGCATTTTACAAATTGCAGATCCCAGCGATGATATTAATAGTCGGATTTTTCCGCATCGTAGCTAAAAATGCTTATCAGGTTATCAACCGGTTTGAAGGCTTCGTTTTGTTCTTGTTATATGGCATATATCTATTTCTTAATTTTGTCCCAATGTGGTAGTAAATGACTAGAATGTCACCTTGAATTGGACTATTATGTGAATGCAGTGGCTATTATTATTTTCTAAAATTAAAAGAAAAAAATGGTATTACTTGATTTGGTATATACATGAAATTTATTTGACAGGCCTTGTGTTGAAAGTGGTATAGTATAGTTAGATTACAAGTATAGAAAGGATGGAAAAGATGGCAGCAAAACTAGGTATTTACAAATGCGAGCATTGTGGAAATATTGTAGAGGTTTTCGTAGAAGGTGCAGCACCAATTGTGTGTTGTGGTGAAAACATGATTTTCATGGAAGAAAAGACTGCGGACCATTCTACTGAGAAACACGTACCATTCATCGAAGAGACGGAATCCGGCTATACGGTGAGGGTAGGTGAGAATGCAGCCCATCCGATGACTGAAGAACACTATATCCAATGGATTGAACTTCTAGTCGGTGATTATGTGCTTAGGAAAGAACTTAAGCCAGGGGATGAACCAGCTGCAGAATTTTTCTGTTCTCATAACGACTCAGCTGTGGCTCGAGAATATTGCAATGTGCACGGTCACTGGAAAAGCGAGTAACCAGTGATTTACATGTAGCTGTTTGCGGATGGGCCAATATATTGGCCCATCCTTTTAAAAGAAAGGATGAAAAAAATGTTAAACCTAAAAGTAGAAGAAAGTATCAACGATCAGATTAATGCAGAATTATTTTCTGCCTATCTTTATTTGTCTATGAGTGCCTATCTTGAATCAGAAAATTTACCTGGTTTTGCCAGCTGGATGCGTGTTCAATTCCAAGAGGAACAAGCACATGCAATGAAGTTTTTTGACTATGTAAATGAACGTGGTGGAAAAGTGACTTTGGAAGCTATTGAAGCACCACAAACTGAGTGGGCTTCTGTAGTTGAAATTTTCGAACATACATTGAGCCATGAACGTATGGTAACAGAACGCATAAACCATCTGATGGATGTTGCGTTGGAAGAACGCGACTATGCAACAGAATCATTTTTACGTTGGTATATTGATGAGCAGGTTGAGGAAGAGGCTTCTGCTGAAGCTATTCTTAGTCAACTTGAAAGACTTGAAGGTCATGGCAACGGTATGATTATGTTGGACCGTGAACTGGGAACTAGGGTGTTTACACCGATTGCTGAATAGTGAGGTGAGTGTCTAATGCTGCAGTGGCTAGCACAGTTTCCGCCGGTAGGACAAGCTCTTTTAGGAACGTTATTCACTTGGGGGTTAACCGCCTTGGGTGCAGCAATGGTATTTTTCTTCAAAACCATCAAGAAAAGGGCTTTGGATGGAATGTTGGGATTTGCAGCTGGCGTGATGATTGCTGCGAGTTTCTGGTCCTTGCTTGCTCCTGCGATTGACCTTGCTGAGAGGATGGGTTATATTCCGTGGTTGATAGTCGCTGCTGGATTTTTAAGTGGCGGAGGTTTCCTCTGGATCGTTGATAGATTGCTACCCCATATTCATCCCGGCTTGGGGGCAGGAAACACAGACCAGAAAGAAGGACCTAAAACCACATGGCATAGAAGTATTCTTCTTGTTCTGGCCATTACCTTGCACAATATTCCAGAGGGATTAGCTGTCGGCGTTGCCTTTGGTGCAGTGGCATATAATTTACCAGCAGCATCTTTGGCTGGTGCCGTAGTGTTGGCTCTAGGAATTGGAATTCAGAACTTCCCGGAGGGGGCAGCGGTCTCCATTCCTCTAAGACGAGAAGGATTCAGTAGGAAAAAGAGTTTCTTTTATGGTCAAGCGTCTGGCATCGTAGAACCCATATCTGGGGTAATAGGTGCAATGCTTGTCGTAAGCATGAGAGCTATTTTACCGTTTGCCTTGGCTTTTGCGGCGGGTGCCATGATTTATGTGGTAGCGGAGGAACTAATACCTGAGGCTCAAAATGATCGTGAGAGCGATATCGCGACGATTGGAGTAATGGTAGGCTTTGCAGTCATGATGATATTGGATGTGGCATTAGGCTAGATAAAATATTTGTTTCATATTAAATTGAATTGAGTAAATGATAAAGGTCAGGCAACTTAGTGTTGTCTGGCTTTTTTGCTAGCGTAGCGACCTTGGGTTATTAGTCCCATGCAGTACGCGCATGGAGGAATACTGCGCATTTGGATATATTGTAGGAATGCAATCAGAAAGAAAGTTATATGCAAAATCCTTGTAAAGTTGATTTGTTGACAGAGAAATTTAATGAAATGTTTCATATTGATGCAGGAGAATTGATAAATATATCGAAATATAATTCTATAGTCAGAAATGCAAACGATTGCATAAATTAAAAACCTTGTAAAAAAAGGAATAAAACGCTAGAAGAACAAACGTTTGCAAAATTATGATGAATACTGTTGCTATTTTGATGTGCGGGAGGAAGATTATGAGAAAAATGAAATGGGTTGTAGCATTGATGCTTGTATTGACAATGGTTTCTTCAATTGTCGGATGTGCGAGTGAAGAAGAGCCTCAAGTTGAACCTGAAGAAAATGGAACAGAAGAACCTGCAATGGAATCGTTAAAAGTGGCATTGCTTTTGGATGGCAACATTAACGATGGTGGATGGAATCAGCTGCCCTATGAAGGCTTATTGAAGGCTGAAACAGAATTGGGAATTGAAGGAGACTTCACCGAACTGATTCCCCAAAATGAAGTAGCTACAATCATGAGAGATTACGCAAACAAGGGATACGACTTAATCATCGCCAACGGATATACATTTACCGATGCATTGAATGAAATCTCCGAAGAATATCCGGACATTATGTTTGTTGGTATGAACATACCCAATGCCGGACCAAATCTGTCAACTGCTAGAATCGAGTATGGTACGAGCGGATATTTGGCTGCTATGGCATCGGCAAAGATGACGAAAACGAATAAGGTCGGCATAATTAGTGCAGTGGAATCCCCTCAGATGCAGGCTGATCTCAATAATATGATGCGAGCATATGATGAACTTGGTACTGGAATTGAAATTAAATCGGTATACACCGGTGATTGGGCTGATGTGAATAAAGCCAAACAGGCTGCTGTTTCTTTGGCTGATGAAGGTGTGGATGTAATTATCAACAGAATTGATGGAGCAACGCAGGCGGTCGCTGACGTGGCGAGAGAAAAGGATGCTAAAGTAATCGGTTGGTCTGGAGATGAAGCACCATTGGATCCGGATATGATTGCTACCAGTCTAGTGATTCGTAATGACATAGTACTATATGCCACGATTGAAAAAATTATGAATGACGGTTACACTCCTGGTGAATCCGTTCAGTTGGGCATTGAAACTGGAGCCGTGGGTTATGGTTCATTCGGCAACGTACTTAGCGAAGAGGATGTAGCAGAGTTAATGGGTATCCAAGATGATATCATGAATGGCATCATTGTATTGGATACTTCAGTAGAAGGCTGGGACTAGTGAAATGGGGGCTCTGGCAGGAAACCCGGAGCCCTGTTTCTTGCATTTATATCTAAGTATATTTGTCAGTAGTAGTGGAGATTATAATGGAAAAACTTGTAGTTAAAAACCTTAGTAAGAGTTTTGGAAGTGTGAAAGCGAATCAACACGTTGACCTTACTGTGGAGAGTGGCGAGGTCCATGCTATACTAGGCGAAAATGGAGCCGGAAAAACTACATTGATGAAATGTATCTATGGTTTACACAAGATTGATGAAGGCGAGATATACTATGAAGGCGAAAGTATGGAGAATCATTCTGTAAGTGATTCGATTAAGAAAGGCATAGGTATGGTGCATCAGCATTTTATGCTGGTTCACAATATGAATGCTGCAGAAAATGTCATGATTGGCTTAGAGGATATCGGTAAGGTGTTCATTAATCAGAAAAGCGTTGAAGCTAGGTTATCCGAAATCATGGACAAGTACCATCTGCATGTAGATATGAACTGTCAAATTCAGAATATGTCAGTGGGGGCTCAACAGAGAGTGGAAATTCTCAAGGCCTTGTATAGGCAGAGCAGCTTGCTGATTCTTGATGAACCAACTGCTGTCTTGACCCCGCAGGAGATTGAAGATCTCTTTCGGTTTATTGAAGAATACATCAGGCAAGACAATTCTGTTGTGTTGATAACGCATAAATTAGATGAAATTATGAAAATTGCTGACCGTATTACAGTGATGCGTGCCGGTGTTAAAACAGGAACATTTCGTAAAACAGATATAAAAGATAAAAAAGAACTTGCGGAGAAAATGATGGGTGAAAGCATAGAATGGGACATAAAACGCAAGGTGAATACAGAAGGACTAGAAAAAGTACTTGAGGTAAAGAACCTAGTCGTTCGGGATAATCGGGGACTTAATGCTTTAAATGGAGTAAGCTTTGATCTGCATAAGGGTGAAATTCTTGGTGTGGCTGGTGTGTCAGGCAATGGTCAAACAGAATTGGCAGAGGCACTGGCAGGACTAAGGCCAATTCATGAAGGTGAAATTTTCTATGACGGTGAGAATATTGCAAACATGAGTCCTAGAAAAATTCAGGAGATGCAGATTCGATATATCCCTGAGGACCGACATCGTGTTGGATTGATTTTGGATTATTCACTACGTGATAATTATATGTTGGGTAAATTTTATGCTGAACCAAGTAGCCATGGTTTGAGACTGGACCATAAATACAACAATGATATGTCTGAAAAATTGTTGAAAGAGTACAATGTTATGGCGACCGATATATGGCAGAAGGCACGTACTTTATCCGGTGGCAACCAGCAGAAAATTATTCTTGGAAGGGAATTGTCAGCTGAACCCCGGATTTTAATTTCTACACAGGCGACGCGTGGCTTGGATATTGCATCGACCATATTTGTGCAGCAATGCATCATGGAGCAGAAAGAGAAGGGTACTGGCATTCTCTATATATCCACAGAATTGGATGAAATCATGGAAATATGCGACCGTGTAGTTGTATTTTATGAAGGCAGAATAATCAAGACTTTCATGACAGGAGAACTCGACAAGTGGCAGATTGGTTTGCTGATGGCAGGTAATAAAGACCATCAGTCAATGAGTTGCAAGAGGGAAAAAGGAAATGAAAATACTCGAGAAGTTTAAACTTAAGGGCTTAGCAAGTCTGGTTTTCCCAATATTGTCCATACTGTTAGGACTGTTTGGAGCGGGCATAGTAATCGCCTTGATGGGTGTAAATCCTATCTTGGCCTATAAGGAAATGCTAAGCGGTTCTTTGGGATCTTTCTATGGTCTATCTACCACTTTGCTACGATTCACGCCACTTGCCTTTGCGGGTCTAGCCGTGACGTTGGCCTTTAGAGCAGGGGTATTCAACATAGGAGTTGAAGGACAACTTTACATGGGGGCACTTTTTGCTACTTGGGTAGGCACTTCTTTTGCATTCTTACCAGCCATAATCCATATGCCATTAGCACTATTAGTAGGTGGCTTGGCAGGCGGATTCTGGGGATTCATACCAGGCTATTTTAAGGTGAAATACAATCTAAATGTTATTCTCGTATCCATATTTCTTAATTTTGTTGCTATTAATTTGTTGGGCGCAGCAGTGTCTAGCGTGCTAAAGGCACCAGGACAAGGGATAACGTGGAGTGCCAAAATACTGGATAGTGCTGAATTGCCATATTTTCCGGGAACAACGTTACATGTCGGTATTTTGCTGATATTCATATTGGGATTCCTGTTACACTACATAATGAAAAATACCACCATTGGCTATGAAATCGATGCGGTTGGCCTTAATGAGGATGCCTCCCAGTATGGAGGAATTAATGGCAAGAAAGTCATCATGTTGGCCATGTTTTTTAGTGGTTTTATCGCATCCTTTTCAGGGAGCGTTGAGATTTTGGGTATACAACATAGGCTTACAGAAAACTTTTTAATTGACTATGGATATAATGCCATACCGGTTGCTTTACTGGGCGGGTTACATCCCATAGGGACCCTGATATCTGCTTTCCTTTATGGAGCCATTATTAATGGATCAAGCTCTATGCAGATTACCATGGGAGTTCCAGTTTCCATTGTTAAGATTATCATGGCTCTCGCCATCCTTGGTTCAATTGGCATGAATGGTGTGAGAAAAATAGTATCTAACAGATAACGAGGAGAAGAAGATGGAGTTATTTATCGTATCGGGCTTGATATTAACGATACCGATCCTTCTAGCATCAATGGGCGACCTGTATGCTGAAAAAAGTGGGGTACTAAATCTGGGGATTGAAGCCACGATGCTTATGGGGGCTTATTTTTCCTATCATTTCGCATATTTTCTAGATAGCGCAGCGAAGGGAATTTTTGTTGCTCTCGGTATCGGAGTTTTGATTGCGTTAATCAATGGTCTTTTTTTGGTTACACTCAAGGTGGACCAAGTTGTTTATGGTGTAGGAATTAATATGTTGGCAGCTGGCCTGACCAGCACCTTATTTAGAAAATCGTTTGCCATCGGCAGTGGCTATGAAAAATGCCCGTTATTACCGAAGATACAAATAGAGGCTTTAAACGGAATTCCATATATAGGAAGCATATTCAACAATCAGAATATATTGTTCTACCTAGCCATAATTATGGTTGTCGTAACCATAATTGTATTGAAAAAGACGAAAGCAGGACTCGTCATTAGAGCAGTTGGCGATAATCCGCACGCTGCCGACTCTCTGGGAGTCAGCGTGGTCAAGGTTCGTTATCTATGTATATTGGTAAGCACCTTGTTTGGAGTGTTAGGTGGAAGTGCTCTGACCGTTGGAGATTTGAGATTCTTCCAGGATGGAATGACAGCTGGTCGTGGTTATATCGCTTTGGCTACAATCATATTTGGACGTTTCAGTCCATTGGGGGTTTTGATGGGTGCATTGCTTTTTGGTATGGCAGATGCCTTGCAATTAAAAATGCAGGTACTCGGTTCACAAATCCCTTATCAGTTGTATATCATGATGCCCTATGTAGTTACACTGGTTGCGTTGTTTATTGTAGGCTCATCGATTGCCCCAAAATATCAAGGCAAACCCTTCTATAGAGACCGAGATTAGTTGGAGGGGTAAAGAAGTGTTGCTTTTTGTTATTACATATAATGGAATACAAACGTTTGAATTTGCGAATTGGTAGCGCGTTTGAATTATTACTGTGAATATCTACAGTCGTATTGGATAAGAGAGTAGAGTGCTTTTTTCAGATCTGATAGGACTGAGAATATTAAAATCTGAGGAGGACGAGTTTATGAAAAGAGTATTGATTGCAAATGGTGAAGACTTGAAAATATCCATTACATGGTCGCCATTGGACAAGATTTTGCAAGAGAAATTGCAGGCTGTTGGGTATAGCGCAGATATTGAGTCATTTTCTGACAAAGAACTGAAAGATTCAATAAATGGGTATGATGTTCTTGTGGTTGGCGAAAGTTTAAAAGTTGATAAAGAAGTCATCGAGGCAAGCAACCTTAAAATGATTGTTAAAGCTGGTCGCTTTTTTAACAATATTGACATCGATGCTGCTAAAGCCAAAGGAATTATTGTAAAAAACACTCCAGAGTGTAGCCGAAATGCCATAGCAGAATTGATTCTAGGACATATCGTATCGGTTTCTAGGTTCTTTTTCAAGACCTTTAAAAATATGCCAGAAGGAATATGGGATCAGGCTTCTTGCACAGGTATTGAATTAAGCAATAGGACATTGGGACTTGTTGGATTTGATAAAACTGCACAAATACTAGCTAAAAAGGCCGCAGCTCTAGGAATGAAAGTGAGATATTGGGATATAAATGGCAAAGCAGAAGGCTTTGACGAATACGAATATAGAGAATTCAATGCATTAATTTCTGATTCTACTTATCTTTCCTTGCATGCAGAATATGACCCTGCAAAAGGCTATATTATGGGTGAAAAAGAATTATTTAGCATGGAAAAAGGTGGAAACCTATTCAATTGTACTGACGGTAGATTGGTTGATGAAAAAGCCTTGCTAAAAGCCTTAGGTGCTACTATGGCAGATATGCATTTGTTCGGAGCTGCCCTTGATGTATTTGAACAGGAACCGACTACTAATGCAGAATTAATGGCACATAGTAGAGTTTCTTTGACTCCGCATATTGGAGATTCTACATATGAGGCGAATACTGCAAGAGTTGATGAAATTGTTGATATAATCCAAAAAAATTGAGCTAGTAGAGGAATATGATTTTTTTCACAATTGATGGAATTTGAAGCAATGGTGAATTAAATTAAAAAATTTTAGAAGAATAGAAGGAATTTCTCTATAGATGTAGAAATGTAAAAATACAAACGTTTGCAATATTTTTTTAGAAATGTATACAAACGTTTGCAATTTATGACAAGGAGAATGGTTATGGAAGTACTGGAGAAAATTGCTCAAGTTATCTACGAGGGGGACACGGAAAAAACTATTGAGTACGCAAAACAAGCAGTCGCAGAAGGATTAGATCCCAATGTCATAATAAATGACGGAGGTGTTAAAGGCCTTGATAAACTTGGCGAGGACTTTGACAATTTGGAAGTCTTTTTGCCGGAGCTTATGCTGGGTGCTGAGTCAATGAAAGCCTTGATTGCTGAGATGGCTCCATTGCTCGAAGCTCAAGGAGAAAGCGCGTACAAAGGTACCGTTGTAATAGGATGTGCAAAAGGTGACCTGCATGATATTGGGATGAATCTTGTTGCAACACAGCTAGCAATTAATGGTTTTAAAATCTTCAATATGGGCACGGATGTAGGTGTTGGTGAGTATATTGATAAAGCCAAAGAAGTGGATGCAAATATCATTGCGGTATCATCTTTAATGACTACTAGCGCATATTACCAAGAGGAACTGGTATCTAGACTATCGGTTGAAGGCTTAAGAGATAAATATAAAGTGGTTGTTGGAGGAGGTCCCATTACTCCTACCTGGACTAAGAAAATTGGAGCGGATGGATATTCACGGACTTCAAACTTAGCAGTCGATTTATGTATCGATTTGGTTGGAACAGATGCCAATACTCAACAAGAACCGTTGATTTACGAATAGGCCAAAAGGAGAAAATAGATGAGTCATTCAATAAAAGAACTAATCAAATATATGGACCGAGGAAAAAGAGGAAGAAGAGTACCTGAAAGGGAATGGGATAATGTAATAGTTCCGCAGACTCTTAATGAAGTAGCCAAAAAATATGGTTTGCTTAAAACTTGCGATTTAAAGAATCCTGTAAACATGGATCTTGAACTTGCGGATACATTTTATAAGGCTGGTAAGGAAGTAGCTCTTAGATTGGGTCTATATAATACCGATACAGAAACCATAACTACGATTACTGAAGAAGAATTGGAAGCTAGCCTCAAAGCGGCTCCCTCCAAATTGGTCCTTGGAAAAGGCCTTAATGAGGTAGTAATTGAAGCTAGAAAACCTGAAGATGGTGTTTCTCCAGCTTTTGGTGGACCTCTATCTATCCAAATGAATGAAGAATACTATGTTCCGCTCATTTCAGAAACTTTAAAAAGTAGACTTGTAGATGTTCATGAAGGACCATCTTTGGATACAATTTATGGATCACCATTGTTGGCCAATACGCCTTATGAGACTGCGGCCTCATTCTACGAGATGGAAATGCGTAAAAAGGCACAGTACTTAGCCGGCAGACAAGGGATGCCCAATATGTTGGTATCTAGCTCTAGCACAGAATACGGAAATTTGGCGACATTTGCTATGTGGGAACAACCTCAAATAGCTTTGGTACTGATCCCATCTTCCTTAAAAACTAACTATTGTTCTTTACATAAATGTGTTCAAACGTTAGCGGTAGGCGGATATATTGAGTCTGGTTCACCTAACATGATTGGTGGTTTCACAGGTGGCCCCGAAACTACAGCACTTTCAAATATCGCGGACGATTTATTGCAGTATTCAATTCACCAAGCCCATATGTCAGGTGCGCCATGCTACGACATCAGATATTCTGGCAACTGTGACCGTCATGCGTTATGGTCACAAAGTATTTCAACTCAAGCAATAGCTCGTAATACTCACTTGATTATGCTTAAAACCATTAACCAAGTAGCAGGCCCATGTACTGAAATGTTTTATAAAGAATCAATAGTTGGATTTGCAGCGAATTCAGCATCAGGATTAACCTATACCATTGGACCAAGATCTGCCGGTGGAAAGTATAAGAATCACTTAACACCTCTTGATATTTGGTTTGCAGCAGCTTGTCATAAAGCTGGAGGCAAGATTACGCTTAAAAAGGCCAATGAAATTGCAAACACGTTGATTCCTGAGTACGAAAAATGGCACAAGGAAGATCCACCAGCAGGCAGACCTATCAACGAACTATATGATATGGATACAATGATACCTATTCCAGAGCACAAAGAAATGTACCTGCGGATGAGAAAATTGTCAGCTGAACTTGGAATGCCGTTGCCATCTGATGGTATCTACGATTGATAAGAAATAAGTTTATATAGAGAGAACGTCGGCCTTTTGTAAATGTGCTGCTCCTTGAATACTCCTATAAAGCTAACAGGAGGCCGATTTTTCTAGTAATAGTATGAGTAGCCGAATGGGATTATAAATAAAACTGAATGGATTGTATGTTTTGCTCAGTTGGAAAGAGGAGTCGCATGAAGCAGAAGGAACAACTTATCACCATTTCGGATATTGCAAACATGGCAGGTCTGAACCCTTCAACCGTTTCAAGAGTAATTAATCATCCAGAAATGGTTAAAGATGAAACCAAAAAGCGTGTGCAGGCTCTTCTCATTGAACATAACTATCAACCTAACTTGCTTGCGCGAAGTTTGCAGACCAAAAAAAGCGGTATGATCGCTCTGGTAGTTCCTAACTTTACCAACTTGTCTTTTACCAAATTTGCTAGAGGAGCCCAGGTTGGGTTGCAGGAAAAAGGATATACTATGTTGACCTTTAGTACTCATGAAAGTGAGGAATGGGAAAAGCGTATCCTAAGTGATATTGCAAGATTGAGACTTGATGGAGCAATTATCATGTCGACTACCGACCAACTTCCATTCATGGATATTAT
This sequence comes from Clostridia bacterium, assembly GCA_016887505.1. NCBI lineage: Bacteria > Bacillati > Bacillota > Clostridia > Clostridia bacterium. Next base: position 330,838 of record CP069393.1, read on the forward strand.
TCCACAGACTACAAAAATTGTTTTGATAGATCGAGATGCTTCAAAGGAAGGAATTGATTCCCTTTACTTTGATTACGTACAAGCCTTTGACACACTAATAAAATACTTGAAAAATAGAAATCATAAAAAAATCGCATTGCTTATGGGTGGGCGAAAATCATATACAGGGAAAATCCGTGAGAAAGTATATCGTAATGCGATGAAGAAATATGGTTTAGATGTAAAGGATGACTTCATCAAAGAAGCTTTATGGAGTGCTGCAGAAGGATGGAAAGCATGTAATAGTTTAATGCAACAACCGGAAAAGCCGACGGCTATCATTGCCGCTACAGACTCTATTGCTTTTGGTGTGATGGGTTACTTGGAAAATATCAATTATAGAATACCGGAACAAATTTCAGTAATAGGTTTTAACGATGAGCCTTTAAGTAACTATCTTTATCCAAGGCTGTCAACTATGGCTTGTGATCAATATGATCTGGGATTAGATGCTGCACTTACGATGGTTTCCAGAATTGAGGGAACGCAAACAGGTGTGGTAAAACGTTCATATAAAATGCATTTAATTGAAAGAAATACAATAGGATACGCAAACATAAGTGAATAGCAAATAAAGCACAGATTCAATTTAACGAAAGGAGGGAATACTAAGGCGGGCATGACGCAGTACAATTTTGGAAGGGTAGTCTAACGTAATAGAATGGTGCAAAGATGCAATACGCGTGTTTTTGCCAATCTAAAGGAGACCCAGATATCTTGTACTATCAGGATGATTGCCACAAATGATTCTTGTGCCACACAATTGACCCAAATTCTGAGCTGCATAAAGCACGAATGCAAACGTTTGCGAACGATGATGTTTTCAATTTTGAAAGGAGAAAATTATGGGTGATAATGAAGTTCGAGTGCGAGAAGCCATTCATAAACCATCAACTATTCATATCATGACAGCGGCGGTTTGGGCAGGTATTATTGCAGTTTTACAGGTTATATCTATGTTAGGATTCTCAATTTCTGCTGTTATCGTATCTTTGAATGTGGCTGTTAGCCTTTATGCTGTATCAGGATTATGGTTCGGTGTTTGGGGAATTCTAGGAGCATGTGTCGGAATGATTATTGGGAATACCATTGGTGGCTTGCCAATATCAATCGTACTACTATTTCAATTAGCAACAATTTTTGAAATTGCGGTTCCGATGATTGCATTCAGATGGTTTGGTTGCGACCCAAGATTAAGAGACTTGAAAAGCTGGGTAGTATGGATAATATCTGCATCAATTATCGCAAGTGGTATATCCAGTATTTTCAGCGCCTGGTATGTAGTACTAGGTCAAGCAGCTCCTGAGTTTTGGTTATATGCAATCCTTCCTGGGTGGTTCGCTGGTTCAGCCATTGGTCGAGCTGTTTTAGGTGGCCTAGCATTGGTGGTCCTAACTCCATTTATTCAACGCTTTAGAGGCTATGTTCCAAATGAGAAGGATCGTTGGATCGCTTAAGAGAGGAGAAAACAATGAGTACAGAACAAGAATTAGCAAAGAAGCAACAATTAAAATGGGCAAAAATTATTAAAACTTATGTCGTGCTATATTGTTTGTTATCTGCTGGCCTTTTGATTTATGCATTGAGAATGGTGGCTTCAGTTAATTAGCTATTAATGTTATCCGGAGGAGGTGGTGGAAATCCACCATTTCCTCCAAAAATATAGGGGGTATTACACAACATGGCTACTAAGGTTATGACAGCTGAAGAAAAGAGTTCATATAAAAAGACCATTTTCGGTTATACACCAAAGTGGACTGTTTTCGAGGGTGTAAAATAATTGGTGTAAACTCCTGAGATTGTATAAACTAAATCTATCTTCAAGGAGGAACACTATAATGGCCCAGAAAAAACTCATCGACAAACAACTGATCCGCGAACTCATGAAAGAAGGCGAGCTTAAGGATGTCAAAGACATCCAGTCCCTACTAAAAGCACAGTTCAAAGACATCATGCAAGAAATGCTGGAAGCTGAACTGGATCATGAACTCGGATATAGCAAGTATGACTATAAGAACAAGGATACTACAAACAGCCGTAACGGCATTCGTTCTAAAAAGGTTCGTTCCGATTATGGAGAAATGGAAATTGACATACCTAGAGACCGTAATGGGGATTTTGAACCTGTAATCATTAAGAAAAACCAACGTGATGTTTCAAGTATTGATGACCAGGTCATAAGCATGTATGCCAAAGGGATGACTGTCAGAGACATTCAGGATCATCTACATAACCTTTACGGAATTGATGTATCACCAACCATGATTTCACAGATTACTGAGAAAATATTACCTGTAATAAAGGAATGGCAGCAACGCCCACTACAAGAGGTTTATGCCCACCTAATCATGGATGCCATCCACTACAAAGTCCGTCAGGATGGAAAGATAGTCAACAAAGCAGTCTACATCATACTAGGTATTGATTTGGACGGTAAAAAGGACGTTGTAGGTATGTGGGTCGGAGAAAATGAGACCAGTAAATTTTGGCTTAAAGTGTTAACTGATTTGCAGCATCGTGGTGTTAAGGATGTGCTGATAGTGTCTATCGATGGACTGAATGGCTTTAAAGAAGCAATACAGGCTGTTTATCCAGACACCAGAATTCAGCGGTGCATCGTTCATATGATTCGCAATTCAACGAAATACCTGTCCTGGAAGGACCGTAAAGCATTCGTCAATGATCTTAAACCAATCTACAAAGCAATCAACGAAGATTCCGCTTTGAACGCTCTACAAGATTTAGAAGACAAGTGGGGCGAGAAGTATTATATCGCGGTAAAACCTTGGAAAGACAACTGGGATGAAGTAGCAACAATGTTCGAGTATCCGGCTGAAATCAGAAGGATGATATACACAACAAACGCCATCGAAAGCTTTAACCGCCAGCTACGCAAAGTCACGAAATCCAAGAGTGTGTTTCCAACCGATGATGCCCTGTTGAAAATGCTGTATCTGGCAATGATTGATATAACCAAGAAATGGACTATGAGGACTCGGGACTGGGGTAAAATTATTAATCAGCTAGCAATTCACTTCGAGGGACGTATTTGACCTTCCACGAATTGAGTTAAGAAAAATCTTTAAGGAAGTTTACACCAATTTCTTGACAGACTCCTGTTTTCTCTAATTTACACCCACTTGCAAGGATGAGTCTGATTCTGGTATTTAATATACCGTTTCTGATGGCTAATCCAATTATTAATATTTTCTTTTTGGTTATGGTATTGGCACTTTATCGAATAGCAAAAGTACCGAAAGCATATTTTATGAAGTTCTTGCCATTTGGCATAACGCTAACTTTCTTCCTATTTCTAACCTATGCATTTTTTCCATCTATTTATATAGATCCACCATATAAATATAACTTAATTACTATTGGCGCATTCACATATCATTTCGAAAATCTCATCGTTTCAATTGCTATGTGGCTCCGTTGGATGCCAGCAATTTTTGGAGCGTTGTTTGTATTTGCGATTATTGATGAAAAAGATATCAACATCGCACTAAAAACACTACGCGTACCATTCTTTTTAAGACTTGTTATTGCGACCGGACTAAGATGCTTTTTTTCTTTTTACTATGATGCAATGCAAATCCTGGAAGCACAGAAGGCCAGAGGCCTAGACTTCATGAATATGAATATCTTTCGAAGACTCAAGTATTATATCGCTATCTTGGTACCACTAGTTATGATCGAGATGCAAAAAGCAGATTCTATGTCTGATGCAGCCGATTCACGTGGTTATGTTCCCTTTGATGAAGGAACTGGTGAAAAGATTGAAAGAACAGAATTTATCGGAAGAGATGTAGTCATGGAAGCAAAGGATAAAGTGGTATTGATCGGTGCAATTTTACTATTTGTCGTGTTCATTGGCTTGAATGCTATTCCTGAAACTTCCGCAGTCTTACAATGGGTGCCGTCATCCATGAGCGAATTGATAAGCCTTTAGTAATCATAGAAAAATGGGAGGAAAATAATGGATAATGCCTATATAAGCGTTCAGGATGTACAGTTTGTTTATCCTGATGGTACACAAGCTTTATTTGGAACATCGATGGATATAGGGCAGGGAGAGATGCTATCCATCATTGGACAGAATGGTTCAGGAAAGACTACTGTAGTTAAACTTTTTAACGGGATTCTAAAACCTACAACAGGTAAGGTTATCGTAGATGGTAAGGAAACAAAAGATGAATCTACAGCAGTTTTGGCGCAGAAAGTTGGTTATGTTTACCAAAATCCAAGTCTACAATTATTTCGTAGAAGTGTAAGAGATGAAGTAGCTTTTGGACTACGCCTTCTTAAGAAAGATGAAGAAGAAGTAAACAAAATAGTGGAAGAATCACTACGAATGATTGATATGTGGGATAAGGCAGATGAATATCCATTTTTGTTGACTATGGGAGAAAAGCAAAGGGTTGCCATCGCAGCGGTGTTAGCTTTGGGACCTGAGGTGCTTATCGTAGATGAACCTACAACAGGCCAGGATTTCAAACGTGCCTACCAGTTTCTACAACTATTTGAAAAATTAAACAGAGAACATAATAAGACAATTATTTTCATTACCCATGAGATGCGTTTTTCAGCTGAATTTGCTAGAAGAACCATCGTGATGGCTAACGGAAAAGTAATACTAGATGATGAAACTTCAAAGGTATTTAACAATATACCAAAACTAGAGGAAGCATTTGTTACCCCTCCGGAAATTGTTCTTTTGGCTTCAAAATTGAATAATGAAGGATTTAATAAAGAAATTATGACAGTTAAAGGTTTGAATAAAGAATTCAAATTAGCAATGGGAAGGAGGTAAAAATGGGAAATCAAATGATTAGTTTCCAAAACTTCTCCTGGACCTATGAAGGTTATGAAAAGAAGGCCCTGAATGATATCACACTGGAAGTGGGAAAAGGTGAGTTCATTGGGATAATGGGTCAAAATGATTCAGGAAAAACAACTTTATGTCGTGCCATAAATGGATTGATTCCTCATCGCTTCAAAGGAGATCTTGGCGGGAATGTAATTTTAGCAGGTCAGTATGATTCTTTTGACACTGATTTAGCAACTCTAGCCCAAAAGGTTGGTATGGTGGGATCAGATCCTAGTGCACAGTTTCTAAGAGGTACCGTAGAAGAAGAAATTGTTTTTGTAGCTGAAAATATGGGACTTAACGTAAGCGAAATTGAGGAAAGATTGAAGAACGTGCTGAGGACTGTAAATGTAAGTGATGAGTTTTTACAGAAGGCACCAACAGACCTTTCAGGTGGACAAAAACAGCGGGTAGCTATAGCTGCAGCTCTAATGGCAAGACCTGAGATTATTGTATTAGATGAACCGACTTCGCAGGTTGACCCAATGGGAAAACAAGAAATTATTGAAGTTGTTGAAAAATTAAGAAAAGAACATGACATGACTGTTGTATTGGTCGAGCACAGATCTAATGAAATTTTAGAATATGCTGATCACGTAGCATTAGTGCACAATGGCGATTTAATAATGCATGAACCGCCCAAAATATTTTTCCGTCAAGTGAATAAGTTACTCGAATACGGTGTTTACCCGCCGCAGATTGCACAGTTTGGCAACGATGTAATCAGGGATCCGGATTTTGCTTATCTTGGATTTACCAATGATGATATTCCGCTAACTGTTGATGAAGGCTATGATTTCATATTAAACGCGCTGAAGAGAAGGGAGAAAAAAAATGTTGTATCGTGATTTAGGAAAAACTGGATTAAAGGTTTCTGCATTAGGTTTTGGTGGCTGGGGAATTGGTGGCTGGAAGGGTGCTGAAGACTCTGAATCAATTCGTTCTATTGAAATGGCCATAGATGCTGGAGTAAATTTCTTTGACTCTGCACTTGGCTATGGTGATGGACATAGTGAAGAATTGATTGGTAAGGTTATTGGCTCTAAAGCTGATCGTGATAAATTTGTGGTTACATCTAAGATTCCACCTAACAACTGGGTATTTCCACAAGAGCCAGGCACTCCAATTAAAGAATCATATTCCAAGGAATGGATTATTGAATGCACCGAAAAAAGTCTTAAAAACTATGGCTTGGATTATATAGACATACAACAATTTCATGTCTGGATCAATGATTGGCAAGGAGATGCTGAGTGGATTGATACTTTTGAACAGTTGAAGAAGGAAGGGAAAATCCGTTTCGTAGGACCTTCAATCAATTTCCCCTATTCTGAGGCAGACAATGGTATTGAATCAATGAAACAAGGAGAATTTGATACAGTTCAGGTTGTACATAACATTTTCCAACAAGAAGCAGAAAAAGATATTTTTGTTACTGCTGCGGATAAAGGTGTAGGAATTATTACCAGATGTCCTTTGGACGAAGGTGCACTAAGTGGAAAAATTAATTCAAGCACAGTATTTCCTGAGGAAAGCTTTTTAGGTAGTTATTTTAAAGATGACAGACCACAGATTGTCGAAAAAAAGATTGCTGAAATGAAATGGTTAATTGACGAAGGATTTGTAGAGAATATGGCCGAAGCTGCCATTAGATATTGCATCAGTTTCCCAGTAGTTTCTAGCATTATTGTTGGTATGAGAAGTTCAAAACATACTGAAACAAACTGTAAGGCTATAGCGAAGGGTCCACTACCAGAAGAAGCTGTAAAACGTCTGAAAAATCATGCGTTTGATCACAACTGGTGGATATAGGAGAAAACAATGAATTCTCGTGAAATCATTATGGGTATACTGGATGGCAGTGTTGCTGGACCAGTGCCATGGGTAGAAATAGAAACTAGAGATGAATTAATTGCGAGAACTTATGGCCTAAAAGATGATGCTGTTGATTGGCCTACACGAGTGAGATATGCAAAAGAATTTGGGCAAGATGCCGTTGGGTTTTCACATTGGGAACGATTTGGTTGCGATGTTATCAACAATGGAGATGTGTTGGGATTTTCTGCCAGAATAAAAGACCAGAATGATATGGATAAATTCCTTATGCCGAAAGATATTGATAAAGAACGGTTAATTGAGAATGTTAAAAAAGCGAAGGAAGCTATCGGCGATTCTGGGTTAGCTTTATTTGTAGCTCATCTCCTTTGTCTTGATCCTGTAAGCATGGACATGGGATTCGAAAATTTTTGTGTAAGTTTATACACGAATTTGGATTTTGTTAAAGAACTCATGGAGCGTTATGTGGAGTATTACTCTAAGCTTGATGAATTATATAGTTCGCTTCCAGAAATAGATTTTATATGGATAGGCGAAGATATTGCATTTAACAGTGGTACCTACATTCGACCAGAAATGTTTATGGAAATTGTTTACCCCTACTTCAAGCAGATTACATCTCACATAAAAAAGCCTTGGATCTATCATAGCGATGGAAACTATGCTGCAGTTTTAGATGACTTGCTAAAGCTAGGAATGAGTGCAATTCATCCGATGCAACCGGAAGCGATGGATATTCGAGAGGTGAAAAGGAACTACGGAGATCGGGTTGCCTTAGTTGGCAATGTAAATCTGAATACTTTGAGCCTTAGCAGCGAAGCGGATGTCGAAGAAGAAGTGCGAGGACTGATGGATGATCTGCATAAGGGAGGCAATTATATGCTATCTAGCAGTAACTCTTTGGCAGCATGGTTAAAGCCTGATAATGTGATTGCTATGGGTCGTGCAAAGCGTGAATGGAATAGAGAACATGGTTGGGAATTTTAGACGATACATACAGGGGAGGTAAAAGAGTGAAATCTGCATATTGTTTGAATTTTGATTTAGGAACTTCTTCCCTCAAAGCAGTCTTATACGATATAGACGGTGAAATACGATACAAGGATTCCGTTGAATACGAATATGAGACACCACAAAGGGGTTGGGCAGAGTTTGATCCTAAAAATTGGGATGAAGCTCTTTGGACATTATTGCAACGTGTAGGGAAAAAATACTCCTTAGCAAAACTAAGAGGAATGAGTTTCACAGGGCAGATGCACTCCTTTGTAATGCTGGATGAGAACAACCAAGTACTTAAGCCATGTATACTTTGGCTTGACCGTAGAGCACAGGAAGAGACTAGTATTCTAGAAAAGAAACTCAAATTACCATCCTACATGCTGAATAGTACGTATTCATTACCTAAAATGTATTGGCTCAGTAGGCATCTGCCAGAAATAGTCAATGAAGTGGATTGCATTTTATGGCCTAAAGACTACATTCGTTTTAAATTGACAGGCCTGAAAGCGACAGAATCGACTGAAGGATTGGGTGCAGGTATCTTGAACTGGGATACTGGAGAGTTTGATGCTGACCGATTAAAAGCGATTGACTGGAATCCTAACGTATTACCTAACGTTTTAAAGGATGGGGAGGATGCTGGAAATATTTTGCCTGAAATCGCAGAAAAGTATGGCATTAACCCTGAGGTTAGAATTTTTGCAGGAGCTGGTGATATTTTAGCTTTGCTAGGTGGGGCTCCACATAAGAAAGGTAGACTTGTATATTCGTTCGGATCTTCTTCTATGTTTTTTGCTGAACTTGGTAAAGACGACCAGCCAGAAAACAAGGAACTATATAAGGTTGAAATGTTTGGCAGTAAGTTATACGGAGGTGTTTCCTCTACTACGGGTGCCTCACTGATGTGGGCTTTTGAAAATATTTGGGAAAAGAAAACTGACTTCCCAGGTATGATCGATGCAGCCCAGACCATCGGACCCGGTTCAGACGGATTGGTATTTATCCCTTATTTATCTGGGGAAAGAAGTCCATATTGGAGCGATAGTATCCGCGCAGGATTCTATGGCCTCGAGTTGGCCCATAAAAAAGAGCACCTGCTGAAAGCAGTTCTGGAGGGTATTTGTTTCAGTCTGCGGCAAGCAATTGAGATTTATGAACGCAACGGAATTGAGATTAATGAAATTGCCGTTGCAGCAGGAGGTGTGAGAATCAAGGGCTTTGTGCAAATGGTTGCTGATATCTGTCAGGTAAAAGTGAGCGTATACTCGGCACAAGAGACTGTAACCAATGTTCTGTTCGCTATGGCGAAAAGTGAATTGGAAGGTCAACCATTTAAATCAATACTTGCAGAAAGTTTCCAGAATGTTGAAACCGTTGAGCAAAACAGTGCAATGGTTTCAGAGTATGAAGAAGCATACCAGACATTTTTATCCTTCTCAAAGTATGCTTTTTTAAAGAAGTAGGAAGGAGAAAAATGGACATAAACCAAATTGTTGAAGACTCGTCAAAATATGAAAAAGGAAGTGTACATGATTTAGTCGTCCGCAATGCCTTGGTACTTCCAATGACAGATAATGAGACATGGTTTAGAGGAAGCGTGGCAGTTGATGGCGGTGAAATCACATCGATTTTGCCCGATGCTGAAGGCATTAGGCTAGACGCTAAAAAGGTTATCGATGCGAATGGTATGGCTCTTTTACCGGGCTTTGTGAATACACATTTTCACTTTACCCAGAATTTTCTGAAAGGGTCTAGGGATGATTTGGATCTGCTCGATTGGATCGACCAGGTTAGTTTTCCTCGCATCAAGCACATCGTTTCACAGTACCGTAAGGGGGATTACGGTTACCATCACCATTCGGTGATGCATGCTGGAATTGACCTGATTCGTTCAGGCATTACAACAACCATAAATATGGAATGGGCTACTCCTGTAGAAATCCTCAAGTCCTACAAGAAGCTGGGAATCAAAGTGATAAATGGATTGACTCTGACCGACAACTGTGACTGGACGCCTAAAGAGGCGGTACTAAGCTGGGAGCAGTACTTTGATTTATCCAAGGCGCTAATTGAAGGTTGCAAGGGTGATGAGCAGCTCTCCTTTGCTTATGCGGTTGCCTGCCCGAACTCCAATACAAAAGAAATGTTGCAACGGACGCGTCAAGAGGCATATGACAACAAGGCCAAGGTGCACATCCATCTGGCGGAAACCAAGTATGAGTTCGATAAGTATATGGAGCTATATGGGAAAAGTCCTACCCAGTTTCTGGAAGATATGAATTTCTGGGATAGTGATGTATGGGCTGCTCATAGCATCTGGCTTACTGACGAGGATATAAAGATCCTCCACAGTCATGATGTGGGAATAGCTCACAATCCAAAATGTAATATGAAAATTGCTGATGGCGCTGCCCCGATAGCCAAAATGCTGGATCTCGGTATGGATGTAGGTTTGGGTATAGATAGTTGTGCTGTTAGCGACAATACAGATTTCTTCGAAGCCATGCGTGCCTTCGTATTCCTGCAGAGGGTAACAACTTTAGATCCTAAAATTGTGCTGGGACGTGATGCATTGGCAATGGCTACTAGGCTGGGCGCACGCGCCATGAACATGGGGGATCGTATCGGAACTCTAGAAGAGGGTAAGGATGCAGACATGATTCTTGTGAACCTAAGAGACGTGAATATAAGACCCTTAAACAACATTTTCAACAATATCGTCTTTGCGGCCAACAGCCATAACATCAAGACGGTGATTGCAAGGGGTAATATCCTCATGGAAGATGGTGTAATCACTTGCCTAGATGAAGAAAAAGAACTTGCAGAAGCGGAGGAGTTTGTTTACAAGGCTTTGCGTGATAATGGCATGGAATTGCCAGATTATTTTACGAACAATTAATTAGACCAAGGAGGTCGAAATGAAGATTGCATTATTAGAAGGGAAAGAAAAGGTTGTTGTCAGAGATGTTGAAATGCCAGAACCTGCGAGTGGTGAAGTAAGAATTAAGGTTGCTTTTGCGGGTCTGTGTGGTACCGATATCGAAGCATATAAAGGCAATGCACCAAAGGGTTGGGTTATTACTTACCCGTTCCGTATGGGCCACGAATTGTCTGGAGTGGTTGATAAAGTCGGTCCCGATGTTACTGATTTAAAAGTTGGTGACAGAGTTGTGCCGGATGGACGTTTACCATGTGGTATTTGCAGTATGTGCCGTTCTGGTCATGTTAATGCTTGTACTAATGGTGGATATACCTCAGGCGGTTTTATGGAATATAGCGTATACCCAAGAAAGTGCCTTGTAACTGTACCAGATGGCTTGCCTATGGATCATGCAGCTTTAGCTGAACCTTTGTCTTGCTGCTTATATGGGGATAAAAAACTGGATGTATCAGTTGGAGATTTTGCTGTTGTTATTGGTGAAGGTGCAATCGGAATTATGCATGCCAAGCTGTTACAATTGCGCGGTGCTAAAGTAGCAATAGTAGGTTTAATGAAGGAACGTTTGGACATTGCTAAGAATATGGGCATCGATTATACAATTGATGCAGGAAAAGTAGATGCAGTTGAAACGGTAATGGAACTTACTGGAGGAAAAGGAGCCAATCAGATTGTTATTGCAGCTGGTGCAGCTCCTGTCTTTGGTCAAGCCCTGGAAATGGCTGCAAGATATGGTCAAGTTCTGTACTTTGCTGCGAACATGAAGGACAGCATTAGTTTAGAAAGTGATTATATTCACTACAAAGAACTTTCAGTTATAGGAAGCTATGATTCAACAACTTGGCATTTCGAACAAGCTCTTAAAGTCCTTGCAGAAGGAATGATTGATGGCGATGCTTTGATTAGTCATAAATTTGCACTTGAAGATATTTCAGAAGCTTTCTTAACAGCTGTTAAACGCGATGGTCTTAAAATAATGATTAAAAATGAGGAGTAATATAATGAAAATTAATGGCGTAGAAATAATTGACACTTATGCAGAAGCTTGGGCACTCGAAGTTGTACGTTTTGTAATTACGGCCGTGAATGAAGAAATGGCTATGGCAAGCGCCAATCAGTTTGTAGGCGCTGCAGGTTCTGGAGAATTGGGTTCTGTGATTAATGGTGGTATTGAAAGAGTTGCTCTTCCTACGGAAACTCCGGATGGACGTATCGGTGTTGTAGTAGCTCTGACCCAAGTACCTGCATCTAGAAAACAATTTTTAGATGAACTAGCATTGAGATTTCATTTAGCTACTCTAGTAGCAACCACTGCAATCTTTGATTTCATGGTTGAAGGTGTAGCCATGGAAAAAGTAAATATTGCAGATCATTTGTTCAACCATTTGACTCGGGAAGATGCTACAGAACTTGATCGTGAAAATGCAGAGAAGCTTCAAAGCGATAGTTGGGAAGAAGAAATCAATGGAAGAAAAATGTTTGTGCTTCCTACCTTGACAGGTACCTATAAGTTTGAAAAAGAGATATCCATTGCTACCGGTGGCTGTGATGGACACTTCGTATGCTATTGCAAAGATAGTAATGCGGCTGTATTGGCTGTTAGTGCGGCCAAAGCAGCAGTTAAGTCTGTTGATGGCGTTTGCCCTATGGGAATCGGCCTTGAACAGGTTTATCGTGAAAAAGATTATGTACCTTCTTTGAGAGAAAAAATCGAAAACAGTAAAGTACCTGAGGACACTGGTTCTATCCTGAACCTTCTAGTCTTCGGTGTTGCTCCTGAAAAAATGGGCAAAGCTTTGGGCGTAGCCATCAAGGCTGCCTGTCAGATTCCTGGTGTAGTGCATATTGGAGCAATGAATTTTGGGGGAGAATTTGGACCTTATAAATTTGTGCTGCATGAGATTGTTAAGTAAGGAGCAAAAAATATGAAAACCAGAATGAGCAGGGTTTTCAATACAGATGGTAATACATTCATACTGGCCTTGGATCATGGGGCCAGTATGGATATTCATCCATTCTTAAATCACCCTGAAAACATCATCAAAGTAGGTAAAGCCAATGGCGTAGACGCGTTTATAACAACCTATGGTATGGCCAAGGAATACGGAACTGCTTTTGGGCAATCTGGGGTTATTGTTAGAGCTGATGGAGGTACATCACAATTAGGCACTCCTAGCTTTAGTAAAAAAATGGTTTCCATGGAAGACATTATTAAGTTGGGGGCTGATGGCGCAGTTACAATGGGATTTCCGGGAGCAGATCAGGAAGTACAGTCCCTTGCTGGGAATCTAATGCCTTTGATTCGCGAAGCGGATGAGTGGAATATGTTATTATGCGCAGAAATGCTACCTTTTGGTTGGGATGGTAAAACATGGACGACAGAATCCTTAAGTTTTGCTTGTAGGATTGCGTCTGAATATGGCGCGGATTTCATTAAAACTCAATACACTGGAGATATAGAAAGTTTCAAAGCTCTGGTGGAAGCATGTTATCAACCAGTAATCATTTTGGGAGGACCTGGTGATGGTAGTGAGCGTGCATTGCTTACGAATATCAAAGAATCACTCGAAGCAGGTGGTAAAGGTGTAGCAATTGGCCGCTCTATATGGAAGCATGAAAATCCAGGAGCATATTGCAGGGCAATCGCTAAAGTTGTACACGAGGGAGCCTCAGTTGAATCAGCTTTGAAGGAACTCGAGTAAGGAGGGTCTATTATGAAAGTTGGTGCTATTACAGGGATCAAGGAAGCTAAAGTCATCGAAATTGCAAAACCCAAGATTAAAAGTGACGAGGTATTGGTAAGAGTGAAAGCCTGTGCAATCTGTACTTTTGAACAAAGAATATTCGATGGTACAAAAAACTATGGATACCCGTACTTGGGAGGTCATGAGGTAGCAGGAGTAATTGAAGAACTCGGTTCAGATGTAAATGAAAATGCTTGGTATGCTGGACAAAATGTTGCCGTAAGAACACTAGATTTCTGTTGTGAATGCGATTTCTGCAAATTGGGTGAAACCACTATGTGCACTGAAGTTGGGAAATCTGGCAGAAGAGTTCCGGAAATGGACGGTATTGGTGGATTAGCTGAGTTTTTAGTAGCGAAACCTAAAGCATTGTTTGCATTGAGTGATAAACAGTCTCTGATAGAAGCTTCTTTAGTTGAACCATTGGCATGTGTAATTCACAGTATCGATAGAGCAAACATTCAGTTTGGTGACACGGTAGTAATTATCGGTGCTGGTATCATGGGATTATTGCATTTGCAACTTGCTAAATTAAAAGGAGCAGATGTAGTTGTTCTTGAAGTGGATGAGACAAGAAGGCAAAAAGCACTATCACTAGGAGCAAGCCATGTTTCTAACCCTATAGAAATAGATAGCGTAGAATATGTTAAGAAAATAACTGGTGGAAAAGGTGCAGAAGTAGTGATATGTACACCTGCTATTTCTAAAGTTGCAGAGGATGCAGTTAAGATGCTTTC